>DPVW01000049.1:0-3561 GCA_003529325.1 Candidatus Latescibacterota bacterium
ACGTGGTGACGAAGACGAGGGATATGGCAGCGGGGTCGGCGCTGAGCACGGAACCGCCGTTGAAGCCGAACCAACCGAGCCACAGCAGGAACACACCCATCGTTGCCAGGGGCATACTGTGACCGAGGATGGGTCGAATCTGGCCGTTGGGCAGGTACTTGCCCTTGCGAGCGCCGAGGACGAGGACGGCGGCGAGAGCGGAGAAGCCACCGAAGGCGTGGACGACGGAGGAGCCGGCGAAGTCGTAGAAGCCCATGCCGTCGAGCCAGCCACCACCCCATTTCCAGGAACCGGCGATAGGATAGAAGAAGGCGACGAGGATCGTCGCATACACCATAAAACTGGCAAGTTTGACACGCTCGGCGACGGCACCCGAAACGATCGTGGCTGCCGTGGCTGCGAACATGGCCTGGAAGATGAAATCGGTCCAGTATGTGTAGTTGTTGTAGTTGGACGTCAGATTGGCGACATCATCGTCAAAGCCGATAGGCCCGAGGATCGAAATGAACCCGTTGAAGTCGCCCGGGTACATCGTGTTGAAACCGGTGAGTGCGTAGGTGATGATACCGACACTGACGATGAACACGTTCTTGAACAGGATATTGACCGTGTTCTTCTGCCGTGTAAGGCCTGTCTCCAGTGTGGCAAAACCCAGATGCATGACGAAGACAAGGGCTGCGGCAATAAGGACCCACAGGTTGTCGACCATGAACTTGGGATAGACCAGCGGCATACTCTGGAAGCCTTCGAGTGAGGTGACATCCTCACCCAGGACCTGAGTAGCCCCTGCAAGAATCAGCGCCGAAATCGCAACTATCGGCGCGCGGAAAAATCGGTCCTTAATCATAACAACCCTTCCCTCGGTGCGTGGGGAGATAGTGGGAGACAATGGCTCGTTATGCCACAGAGCATCGCAAGGCCCGTGCCACACCGAGAGAGGCGGGGTAATAATACTATAAATGAATGTTTTACAGATACTTATGGAATATTATCGAGCGTCAGTCTCGGGTCTTATCATGCAACATAAATGTCTATGATATGGAATTTAACGACAATAATGTCGTAAAACGAGACGAGGAGAGGGAGAAGAGAGTTATCTGCGGTACTGCCTGGGACTGATGTCGAGGCTCTTCGTTCGATACGTGAAGATCCTGGAGGTCGTGCCCAGGAGACGGGCTGCACGCGCCATATTGCCTTTCGTGTTCTTCAAGGCTTCGACGATGATCTCCCGTTCATAGGAACTCATCATCATCTCCAGAGAACCGGACAGGTCGGTACCGGATGAAGCTGCCGTCTGCAGACTTGGCGGCAGGTGGTGTCCGTGTACGACGCCATCCACGGACAGGATGATGGCGCGTTCGATGCAGTTCTCCAGTTCGCGAACATTGCCGGGCCAGTGGTAGCTCATGAGCATGTCGATCGCCGGCGTCGAGATACGACGCATCTGCTTGCTGTGCTTGCGGCCATACTGGTCGAGAAATGTGTCGGCCAGCAGCAGTATGTCAGACTTGCGTTCGCGCAGGGGGGGGACATAGATGGGGAACACATTCAGGCGGTAGTAGAGGTCCTCACGGAAGGTGCCGGCGGCGACGGCTTTTTCGAGATCTACATGTGTGGCGGCGATGATGCGGACGTCGATCTGATGGGACTCGGAAGAGCCGAGGCGCTCGATCTGCCTGGTCTGCAATACGCGTAGGAGTTTGACCTGGACGCCGATGGGCAGTTCGCCGATCTCATCGAGGAACAGGGTGCCACCGTCGGCGCGTTCGAAACGGCCCACGCTGGCCTCTGTGGCGCCGGTAAATGCCCCCTTTTCGTGGCCGAATAGTTCGGCTTCGACAAGTGTTTCCGGGAGTGCGGCGATGTGCACCCGCACCAGTGGCTGGCCTGAGCGCAGGCTGTGGTAGTGGATGGCGTCGGCGACCAGTTCTTTGCCGGTACCGCTCTCGCCGCGCAGCAGTACGGTCGCATCGGAGGGTGCGACCTTGCCGATCAGACCGCCGACCTCCTCCATTGGACGCGAGTTGCCGATGATATTCGTGGGGTGGAAACGCTCCTTCAATTCCGTCTGCAATCGCTGGTTTTCGTCTGCCAGATTGGCCCACTCGGCTCGCGCCCGACGACGGGTAGCGACGTTCTGGGCGACCATGGCGGCGACGATGGTGAGGAGTCGGACGTTGGCCTGGAGGCGACTGTCGTCGACGTAGGGACAGTCGGCGCTGAGTGTGCCGACAACCTCTCGTTGCAGGGCGATGGGGACACAGATGAAGGAGCTCTGCGATTTTTCGTGACTCGTGCGGGCGCCGGTGCGATCGAGGAACAGGGGCTCGGAGCTGATTCTGGGTACGATGACGGGTTTGGCGGAGGCGACGACCCGCCCGGTGATGCCCTCGCCAACTTTATACCGACCCCGGTCGATTTCGTCCTGTGAGAGCCCATAGGCGATATCGATGGCGACTTCCTGTTCTCCTCGCAGCAGACTGAGAGTTCCCAGTCGCATCTGCAATCGATTACACAGGACCTGCAGGATCTCATAAAGAGCCTGTTCGAAGTTGGCGGCAGCGCCCAACACTTCGCCAACTTCGAGCAAGACTGCGAGTTGCTGATGATCGGTAGCGGCGGTTGTCTGGGTCTTGGCCACGCACTTCTCCTGAGAAGATCTGTTCAATGATACAAAAATGTAGTGAAATAAGCTTCGGGCCACGAAATTGTCACATCGAAAGTGGAGGCTGTGATCCTCAATGTCAAACGATGGGTGAATACCCTGATTGACACTCTTCCCAGGGCGGGGTAACGTACCACGATGACGCTGGACGCGAGATGACGGCAGACATAACCAGGCTTCTCGACGAATGGGAATTCAATCCGGAAGCCAATGTGCGCAAGATCGAGGGTGAGGATGGTGTCGCCAAGATCCAGGTGCGGGTGGATCAGGGAGCATTTCAGGGCATCCTGCAGCTCAACCTCGATGGTCGTCCTGATGGCAAACGTCCATACGACACAGACTTCGTCCTCGATCACTACGAGTCGGTATGTGAACGGGAAGGGGAGGCTGGTGGCCCTTTTCATCTTGACGCCGATGCCTGCAAGGAGCTGTTCGATGAAAGTGCCCGCATCTACGGGCGTTATGTCTTTTTGCTGCAGATCAAGGAATACGAGCGGGTCGTCACCGATACGGAACGGAATATGCGTCTGTTTCGTTTTGTCAACGAACATGCGGAGCAGGACGCGGACCAGACCAGTCTGCAGAAGTGGTGGCCCTATATCCTGCGGATTCACGCCACGGCGCGCGCCATGCTTGCCACCGGTGAGGGCAATTACGATCAGGCCCTCGCGATGCTTGCCGATACCCGACAGCAGATCGAAGCGCTGAAGGAGGTCGAAGCGGAGGAGTTCTTTGCCGAACGGGATCGCTCCCTGGAGGCGTTGGATGAACTGGTCAGTGAACTGACCAGCCAACGGCCCCCCACCGAACGGGAACGGCTGGAACAGGAACTGGAAGCGGCGATCTCCGAGGAGGCGTTCGAGCGGGCGGCGCAATTACGGGATCAGTTGCGGGAA
>DPVW01000049.1:3883-4285 GCA_003529325.1 Candidatus Latescibacterota bacterium
AGTTGCGGGAACTGTAGGGCTTTGATGGCCGAAGCTGATCGCTGGCAGAAGATCGCGGTGCTGATGCCCGCCAGGCGCAACTGTACGAGTGCCTCTTCGGTGCGTTCGGCTTCCAACAGCACAAGGGCCAACTGAAAACGGGCATCTGCCTCGCGCTCGGCTGGGTGTACGACGTTGGGGCTCTGCACCTCCTGAGCGATGGAGATGACCTCGACGCGGTCACCGAACTGCTGGTAAAAAGACTGCCACCCGGGCAGTTGCTCGCGGCAGCCTCACTAGGAGGCCCACATATAGAAGACCGCCGGTTTCTTGAGATACAGTTCTGACGAGACAAGCTGACCTGTGGCGATATCGGGCAGTTCGATCCTGGGTGGCCTGTCACCGACGCCGACCGGTGATTGC
>DPVW01000049.1:4572-6810 GCA_003529325.1 Candidatus Latescibacterota bacterium
GCCTGTCACCGACGCCGAAACCGGTGACTGCTGAGGCTTGCCGGATCACAGACAGGCGAATGTCTGCGGCTGCGGCTCGGGGTAGACGACCTGCTGCACGGCAAGTCCTTCGCCACCATCCACCGCCAACTCGACTGGGATGTATCCTTCCGGCAGCGGGCGACCATAGACGTGTAGCCCGGGGGCCAATTCCAGCTCTACGGTCAGGACCGTCATCTGGGCGCGGCGGATTGTCGGTGTCGTAAACCAGGCCCGCGTCGTTACGCCCTGCGCCTGCGCCGTGACGAGCCCATCCTGCCCGATGTCGACGGCGAAACGTTCCTGCAGGGCGGAGTTCACCGATTCCCGCACGGCATGGTCGGCGACGAAGTGTTTGTCGAAGACCCGTCCCTCTTCGTCCAGCAGATACATGCCGGGGAGGGGGACACCATACCAGTCATGATCTTCGGGGATGTGGGGATTGCGGATACCGAATGTGTCGATGACGACACTGCCGACGTCGGACAACAAGTGGTATTGGATGCCGAAGTGCTCGGCGAAACGGGCCAGCAGGTCCGGTGGATCCGGGCTGATGGCGTAGACCTCGATGCCTTCGCGAAGGAAGGTGGCATGTTGGCGTTGCAGCTCGACCAGCTGCGTCTTGCAGAAGCCTCACCAGGAGGCGGAGCGATAGAACAGGATCAGCGCTCTTGTCTTTGGAGGGCGGTTGGTGAAGCGCACGAGTTGCCCGCGCGCGTCGGTGAGCTCGAAATTGGGGACGATCTCGCCGACGTCCGGCCCATTGGGAAGTCTTCGGCGAGTGGATCCCCTGCATTGATGAGTTCAGCCATTGCGCATTAGCGAAATAAGAGGTGGTTGGGGGGCTCGAAGTTGAGGACTCGACCTACGAGGGTGGCGTGTGAGACACCACTCTCGTGCAGGGCCCGCACCGTCGCCTCGCCCTGATCGCCGTCGACGGCTACGAGCAAACCGCCACTCGTCTGGGGATCGATGAGCAATTCACGCAGCGATGGGGGCAGAGCACGAGCAAAATGTGTGACACCATCAACAAGCTCATGGTTGGCCGCGTTGACACCCGTGGTCATACCGCGTTCGTACATGGCCTGCGCCTCGGGCAGCTGCGGCAGTGCGTCGACGTCGATCTGCAGGCTCACGCTCGAGGCCCGGGCCATTTCCAGGGCGTGGCCGGACAGACCAAAGCCGGTGATGTCGGTGGCGGCGTGCACAACCCCAGCGGTGGCGAGCACTTCGGCGGTGATCTTGTTCAGCGTGCTCACCGTGCTGTAGCAGGTCGCCATGGCGTCATCGCTGACCCAGCCCTTGAGATTGGCGTTGAACAGAACACCACTGCCGATCGGTTTGGTCAGAATGAGGGCGTCGCCGACGCGGGCGCCCGAATTCAGCCACATGCGGTCCGGGTGCACGATGCCGGTGACGGACAGGCCGAATTTTGGCTCGTCGTCGTCCATGGTATGGCCGCCGGCGAGCACGGCGCCCGCTTCGGTGATCTTCTCCAGTGCACCCTCGACGATACCAGCCAGAATCTCCGGACCCAGATCCGCACTTGGGAAACCGATCAGGTTGAGGCAGGTGAGGGGACGGCCGCCCATGGCGTAGACATCACTGAGGGAGTTGGCGGCGGCAATACGCCCGAAAACGACGGGGTCGTCCACCGGTGGGGTGATGATGTCCGCCGTGTGCACCAGGGCGGTGACAGCATCGATTCTGTACACACCGGCATCCTCTCCGGTCTTGAACCCCACCAGCAGGTTCGGATCGGTCGTCTTCGGCAGACCATCGAGCAGCTTGGCGAGCCCGACCGGGCTCACTTTTGCCGCTCAACCACAGGTCTTGGCGAGACTCGTCAGCGTTTTGTCTTTGCGTAGCAGTACCATGGGTAAGGTCAATATACACAAAGGCGTACAAAGGGATTCCAGGGTGCGCATCGCCGAGGTCCCGACCTGCGCGGCGACGGGTCAAACCACCACTTTTTACGACCATCGTTCCGCACGCACAGTGAAAGAGTGAGAAGTCATGAGCCGACACGAAGCCCCACGCAAGGTCGTTGTGGGGACCTGTATCTACCCGATGTATGCGTCGCAAAATCCGTGGCCCGAGCTCGATGGCCGGCTGGGACAGCTGGCGGGGTTGATTGATGACATGGCCGAAGAGGCGGAGGCCGTGCAGTCGGCGAGTTGGACACTGAAAGAGGCTGTCACATTCGGGCCCGATGGCATC
>DPVW01000455.1:0-142 GCA_003529325.1 Candidatus Latescibacterota bacterium
CTGACGGGGTTGACGGTCTATACGCGACAAGACGACGCAGCATCCCCGTGACACCCACTCACGACTGGCCCTAGACGGTCTCCATGGCGACAGCCAGATCACGCCGCTTGCGTGGCCAGTTGAACTTGCTCTCGCCGGTGAG
>DPVW01000455.1:467-3128 GCA_003529325.1 Candidatus Latescibacterota bacterium
AGGGCCCGATGTTCATCGGACACCGTGGCGGCAAAATCAGGATCCGGATCGTATCCCATCCAGGCCTGGAACATGGTGGGCATATAGCCACCAAGGATCAACAGACGGTCCATGTCGGATTTGATGATGCCCGCGGCGTGGATCAGGGACTCGTAGAACAGCAAGGTGGAACCAGCTGGCGCCTCCACCTGGTGAATCATCGACGGGTCTTCCAGGGCGGCGGCAATGATGCCATCCTGTGGGACATCCGTCTGCACCTTGTGGGTCCCTGCAATCACCGTTGTGCCACCATCCTCCGGTCCCAGGTCGGTCAAATTGGTCAGGGCTTTGACGAAGGAGAAATGGTACAAGCCATTTTCGGTGTGGTTGTAGGCGGGGTTGATGCCGCGGTGAAATCCATAGCGGCCGTCCTGTTCCGGCACGGGGCGACGAATGTGCGCGTCGGATTGCTGTAACCGCGCCGGCCCACCGATGATCTCCTCCGCCATGCCGACGATGCGAGGATGGGTGAGATAGTCGAAGAAACAAGGCGCCAGGTGTGGCAGGTTGTCGATGCGGAAGAAGTGATCCGTCGTGCTCGTATTGAAACAGTTGGGGCCAGGCTGCTCACCATTTGTACGAAATCTGTCCTCGATCTCATAGAGCTTCTCCGACAGGGCACTGATTTCATCCGGCGTCAGCAGATTCTCGATGATGACATAACCGTATATCTCGATGTGCAGTCGTTGTGCCGGCGTCAATGCGGGAAACGGCTTGGGCGAGGGGGTGCCATTCATGGAACGATTCCTTGTATGGGTTGAAGGTCGCTTGTTAGTCGATCACTCAGTGTGGCACGATGGGCCCGCTGCTGCGCAGCTGCTTGGCGTTGATCATGCGCCAGTCGCGGCCGCCATTGTCGGACACGTAGGCGCCACTGCCACCACCGGACAGACCGACTGGCTCCCAACGGATGGCAGCGGCTCGTTCGAGGACCGCATCGGCCGTCATCGGGCTCGCCAGCAGCAAGACGGCAGCAAATGTCCGGAGCGAGACCTCCCGCAGGCTCTTCATCTCACTCGGGTCGGACACCGGTGACCGTCGCAACGGCATCCGTCATGGCCTCCAGGACCTGTTCCAGACAGCCAGGGCGTAGACAGGAGGGTTCTTCCTGGTACAGCCCCGCTCCATAACGGTCCCTGGTCAGCAGGTAGGCGACCTGCGTGTCACCAGCGACGGGGGACAGCAGGATCGTCTTTGTCGGGAATCGTCGTCGCAACTCGCTTGCGAGCCAGCTGTATGGTTCAGCGCCACATGTGATCCAGACGGCATCGCCCGCTTCGACGACAAAAAACCGATAGGGGAAACCATCCCCCTGGGGAAGTTCGGCGAGACGGCGCAACCAGCGACGGCAACGCTCGGCACGTGCTGCCGCGTCGCGGGCTGTGATCGTATCGCCGGCGGCATCGGCGGCGTTCTGCTCTTGAGTAAGGTGTTCGAGGTCTGCCGTCAGCACGTCGGGATCTGGCAACTCTTTGTAGGCCAGATCGACCTGCCCGGGCGCACAGGCCCAACGCTGGGCCAACGACTGGCGCGTGTCGTCGAAGCGGACCCAGCTCCAGGTGCCGATGGTGGCACCGGAAACGACAGGTCCGGCATAGGCGAAGTCGTGACCGGCAGGACCCAGCGAGGCCAGCGCCGACAGGGCGGCGAACCCGACCTGACGGCCATTGCGGTCGGCGACGTCGACATTCCCGGTAAAACCATCCTTTGGTCCCAAGTCTCCGCAGGGCGCCTGGAAGTACACACAGGGCCTGCCCGTAGCGGCGGATACAGTTTCGCGCAGAGCGCCAACGAAGTCGGGACTGAGCAGCGTGTTGTCCCAGGCCAGCGTTGTCGGGTGGCAACCGTAGTGCACGATGTGCAGTCGGGGAGCACCCTCCTTATCGAGAACACGTCCGGCGATGACGAGGTCCTCCGCCGCAGCGTCGGGGTTGTAACCGGTAGCGTAGATGTCGTGTTCGGTGTCACGATAATCCCGATTGGCTGCCATGTCACAGCGGCCGCGGGCGTAACTGATCACGGCGTCGTCCAGGTCGTCAATGGCTATGTGTGCCAGATCCTCCAGCACTTTCCGGAGGAATACCATGTACGATTCGATCAACTCTCCGCCTGGTAGAGGGATCCTGTCCGGAAGGAGGACACCAGCGGAATGGGAGTGCGAAAAAGTCACGAGGATCCGATCGCGCGACACGCCGGTGATGGCGGGGATGCCGGCAACGATCTCATCGATGTGTTGGTTGGTGAGCAGAACGTGGTCGAGTTGGATCCGCACGATGCGCTGTGCTGGATCGGCGACCGTCGTCGAAGGCGGTTCGAGGAGGAGTACATCCGCCAGGAGGGGACGGTGGACCCCCGTGGATCGATCGTGCCGGGCAGCACCCCACATACGGTGGTAGATCCCGACGGGTGGGGTGATGTCCCCCTGCGCGTGTCCGAGCCGCAGGATCGAAGTTGGAGAAGAGGTCCTTGTCGTCGACATAGGCGAAAGATCGGGAACCGACGAGGCCGTGACAACCATTCGAACTAAGGGGGCGGACGAACTCCCCTCGAGCAGGCTGTCGACTTTCTCGGTCAGTCATCAATGACGAGGCCGCGCGCTCGGTCTTCGTTGAACGCCAGTAG
>DPVW01000465.1 GCA_003529325.1 Candidatus Latescibacterota bacterium
TTCGCCACGTTGCTGAGCTCCAGCGTCAGGTGGCCCTTCCAACCCGGATCGACATAGCCTGCAGTCGAGTGAATCAGCAGCCCAATTCGGCCAAGGGAACTTTTGCCCTCGAGACGAGCGACCAGGTCGCCTGGTAGTTCGATATTCTCCAGAGTGCTCCCCAGGACGAACTCGCCGGGGTGAAGCATGAAAGGTGTATCGCCCTCTATCTCTACCATCTCTGTGAGGTCGCTCTGCTCCTCTCGCACATTGATGAACGCCCGGCGAGAATTTCTAAAAACCAGCAGATGACTGTCCAGGTGGACATCGACGCTGGCGGGCTGAATACAGCCCTCACCAAGGGGGTCCACGATGATTCGCCCCTTCGCAATCTCTTCCTTGATCGTGTGGTCGCTAAGGACCATATCGCGCCTGCCCCCTTCGCCAGAGATTTGTCGTGGAGATTGTAGCAGCCGCGGGGGGAACGGGGCTAGTGGTTGGGGGCTGGGGGTTGGGGCCCGGGGTTGGGGTTTAGACAAGTGGGGCTGGGCTCTAGGTGCTGTCCCGCGCGAGACTCTCGCGTCTGTAACCAGCCCCTAGACCCCAGATCCCAGTCCCGACTAACCTACTGCACGATTCCGAAGACGGCCTGTACGCCGAGCTTGAGCTCTAGCTCGCCACCACTGATGGATGTCGATACCGACTCAGCCCTGGCAATCATGAACCTGTCGTCGGCGCCGAAGTTCTGCACCGCCAGAGAGCCACCGCCCGTCTCGCTGATGAAGACCAGGCCGCCGACAATCACACCGGTCAAATCGGCGAACTGCTCCGCCATGGCGATCGCGTCGTTGACTGCGTCCTCGCGTAGTTGTTCCATGTACCCGCTTGTGTCTTCGATGGTGAAGTTGATCCCGTTGATCCTTGTGCTATCACCACCGGCCGCAGTAACGTCGTCGATGATCTCGCCGACGGCGTCGATGTCCCGCACCTTGATGCTGGCAGTGTTGCTCACCGTGTACCCGACCAGTGTTTGCTTGCGTGTCCTACTGCCGTCAACCAGAACCTCGGGATACTCATACCTGGGCCAGATATTGAACGAGACCGTCTGAATGTCCGTGTCCTCTAGACCCCGGGCCTTTACCGCATTCACGATAGCGGCCATCGCCTCTGCGGCATCGCCTCGGGCGATCGCTACCGTATCGGCCATGGTCTCAACTCCGATGTTCAGCAGCACCAGATCTGGTTCCAGGGTAATCGTACCCAGGCCTGTGACCCAGATCCCGGCATCGGACGATCCCCCCTGCGCCAGCGCAGCCACCGGCACAGAGCCGGAGAATCCAGACGACGAGGCGAGCACCTGCCTAGGCTCAACCGCCGCCTCGCCTGTCGTTGAAGGCACCGTCGCGGGTGCCTGAGCAACAGTCTGGGATGAAGCCGGAGCGCCCGTGCTCGCCGGCTGCTCCACGCTGGCGGACGTCGGCGTTGTCGCAGCTTCGCCGTTTCCAAATGCCACCCCGAGCACCAGCAGTGCCGAAATACCCACCGCTGCCATGATTCCTTTTGTCTTGAACATTTCGCCTCCTCTTATCTGTTGTGTTCGTTGTTTTCGATGCGGCAGTGTCGAAAATTCGCCGCCCTCACTAATAGAGACGAACGCCACCCCCACAAAGTTCCAGTGCTGGGGTGCTGCGCACGCTTCGTCGGGCTTGGCAGAACATGCTCATGAGTAGAGCCCAGACTGGAGGTGTGGCCTGGGACGAGTCGTGCCCGGGTACATGGTTGAGTGCGGGCTGAGAAGCGCGATGTATCTGAGGATTTGGCGCGCAGGGTTCCTGTCCGACAGCGCTGGGCGAGGATCACAGGGTGCGGCGGCTACGCAATAGAATGCCAAGGGTGGCCGCAACAATCACTGCAAGCATTGCGCCCGCAGCGATCTGAAGCTGTCGAAGCGGCAGTGCAATGGCTGTGCTGTCCTCATCGCTGACTTCGGCGATGGCAGCGATCCCAGCATCCGACGCGAATTCAAGCTGCTGGGGCTCAGCTGCGTCGTCGGAGGCCGACACATCGTTGCCATCGGAAAACGCTACCTCCACAGCCGGTGCATCCACCGACGTATCGGTTGTTTCGAGTGATTCGATGCTGGACTCGCTAAGCACCTTTTTCACGTCGATGGAGGGGTCGACCACGGGGGTCTCCGAGCCGGCGTAGGGCATCAAATCCGCGCCCTCCATTGGTTCGTCTTGACGCTCCGACTCCGTGGCGGTCTGCATCTCGACAGCCGATTCCTCGACGGGCTCCGCACGCGTCGCGACTGCAGGGGGCGGCGCTGCCATCGCCGTCACACTTGCCGATGTGGGAGCTTCGGCGTCGGACGCCGACTCATCGCTGCCCTCATCCTGCGCGGATACCAAAGCGGCTTGCGGAGCAGCGACGGACTCCGTCTCGGGTTCTACGAGAGCAGAAGCAGCCATCGCAGAGGCCGCTGACGTGTCGGCGGCAACGGCCATTTCTGTCTGTACAGCCGTAGATACGTCTGAGGCGGCCTCGTTACGGACGTCCAAACCGGTCTGCTCGAACAGGCCGGTCAAGTCGCCCGCGATCAGTGTGATGAACACAGCAGCAGCAGCAGCCGTCGCCACGGCGCCGCCCCACTGCACGGCCCAACTCCTGCGGATCGGCTCGGGCTCTGCGGTCAAGTAGAAGGAGCGTGACGGCTGAAGATCCGGCATCGCCCTGAGAAGACCGACCGTGGCGCGCATGTTGTCCAGATCGCGCTGGCACTCTTCGCACCCGGACAGGTGTGATTCCACCCGTGCGGTCTCAGCAGGCGACACTCGGCCGTCGACATAGGACGACAGCAGGGTCCGCAGCCTGTCATGTCTTCCTATGCCCAGTAAATCGATCACGCGCATCATCTCCATGACACTATTGACGGAATTGGTCGGGCAAAAGTTCCGACCTCTCGAGAAGATGTCCCCGAACGGCGGCTCGCGCCCTACTAAGTCGCGACTTTACCGTGCCCAGGGATACTCTCGTAGCCTCGGAGGCCTCGTCGTAGCTCAAACCCTGTACGTCGATCATCACGACGACGGCCCGTTGGTCCGGTGGCAGGGAAAGCACGGCGTTTTGTATCTCGTCTCGAAGCTCCCGCCGGAGCGCCATTTGCTCGGGTGAGTGGTCTTTGGATGTGGGCTGGAAAGAGGGGTTTTCGAGAGATTCGTCGAGCGAATTCTCTGAGCGCCTCTTGGTTGATCGGATTGAGTCATAGCTGCGATTGGAGGTGATGCGCAGCAGCCACCCACGAAGGCTGCCGCCTCGGAAGCCATCGATAGCGCGGAACGCGGAGATGAAGGTCTCCTGCGCTACGTCTTCCGCAGCGAAGCGGTCCCCCAGGATTCTGGCGGCGAGGTTGAATACGTGCGACTGGTAGCGCTCGACAATCTGATTGAATGCAGAAAGGTCTCGGCCCTTGCTCCGTTCAACCAGCTCTGATTCGTCAGGCTGCATGGCCCCCCAGAAAGCCCGGCGGCCTCATCGCCTCGTTCGAAACCTTCCTCGCCACCTGCCGCGTGCTGTTCTAGTCTACACGACATATGGCTGGACCGCCCAGTCCAAATGACGTCCTGACACGATGTCCCCACACAGGACCCAAAGGGCGTGGTGCTATAATGTTGGGCAGGCGAGGCACCAAAGAGACAACATGCGGATCGTTATCCGAGAGCTGTTCGAAACCGTAATCCTGGCACTGCTCATTTTCCTTGGGCTGCAGTTCAGTATGGGCAACTACAGGGTCGAGGGCTCCAGCATGCTGCCAAACCTGGCAGAGGGCGAGTACGTTATCGTCAACAAGCTCGTCTACATGAGGTTCGACCCGCGGGACTTGGTGTCGCTGATACCTTTCGTGGAAGTAGGAGACGACAGTGATGTGTTTCCGTTCCACGCCCCGCGCCGAGGCGAGGTGATAATCTTCGAGTTTCCCAATAATC
>DPVW01000441.1 GCA_003529325.1 Candidatus Latescibacterota bacterium
CGGTTCGTGACTTTGAGGCCAGACAGTTCCACACACCCGGGGAGTTGGAGCACGTCCTGCTCAGTCTGCAAGTGGCTGGCATCGACATCTTCCACGCCAGCACCAGGCGTTTCTGGCCACCGGAGTTTCCTGAGTCCGACTTGAATCTGGCAGGCTGGACACGCAAGATCACCGGCGCGCCGACAATCACCGTGGGCAATGTGGGACTTGTGACCGACCAGTTCTGCGGCGATGGACCGGAAAGTGCAGGGGAGCTGACAAGACGATACGAACAGGGGGAGTTTGATATGGTCGCCATCGGTCGCCCCCTGCTCAGCGATGCACAGTGGTGCATCAAAGTGCGCGATGACCGCACCGATGAGATTCACGATCACACGCCTGCAGCAAACAAGATCTATCCATAGAGGAACCCATGACATCGACGAACAGACGCATCGTGCTCGCCGCACGACCGGTGGGACTGCCCAGGGAAGCCGATTTCCGCTTGGAAGATGTGGCCCTTCCGGAGCCTGACGAGGGCGAGATTCTGGTACGCTCCCGCTACCTGTCGCTGGATCCGTACATGCGCGGACGCATGAACGAGGGTGCTTCCTATGCTCCGGGTGTGGCCCTGAACGAGGTCATGGTAGGCGGCACGGTCGGCGAGGTCGTCACCTCACGACACGCTGGTTTCGTCGCCGGGGACATCGCCCAGGTGCACGGTGGCTGGCAGGAGTATGGTGTGTGCGGCGGCGATGAGGCCCGCAAGGTCGATCCTGCCCTGGCGCCGATTTCGACCTCCCTGGGCGTGTTGGGCATGCCGGGTATCACCGCCTACTTCGGCCTGCTGGATGTGGGACTACCCAGGGATGGCGAAACCGTGGTGGTATCAGGCGCCGCCGGCGCCGTGGGTTCGCTTGTGGGGCAGATCGCTGCCATCAAGGGTTGCCGCGCCATCGGTATCGCCGGCAGCGATGCCAAGGTCACCTACGTCACACAGGAGTTGGGGTTTGCCGGCGCCTTTGATTACAAGACCACCACTGACTACCGTGTGGCCGTCGGCGAACTCTGTCCGGAGGGCGTCGATGTCTACTTCGACAACGTCGGTGGCGCGATCTCAGACGCGGTCCTGGCAGCGATGAATGTCGGTGGTCGCATCTCGGTCTGCGGTCAGATCTCGCAGTACAATCTGAGCGAGCGGGAGTCGGGACCACGCCAGACAATGCTCTTTATCGTCAAACGTTTGATGATGCGCGGTTTTCTCGTCTTCGACTTCGCCGAACGTTACGACGAGGCCCTGCAGGAATTGGCCGGTTGGGTCAGCGCGGGACGGCTGCGCTATCGAGAGGATGTCGTTGCTGGCCTCGAACAGGCACCGGCGGCTTTCATCGGCATGTTGCAGGGCGACAATATCGGCAAACGGCTGATAGAGTTGGACTGAGGAACGAGACACGGCACTATCAGTTCATCTCGTCCAGGCGGCGCTCACCTTCCAGTGTCGCCGAGTAGCGGCGTGTGGGACCCTCCTTCAGCCATTTCGCATGACGAAGGCTGAAATGGGCGAACGGCCCTCATACTTCCATCTGTGCAAACTTTATGTGGACGGCAAGTACATGGATACGAGTCCTCTCGTCAACAGACTCGATCACTGGGTGACGCTGTTCTCCCGCGTTCTGCGCAGTGGCACGCACCGCGTGCAGTTGGTGCATGGATTCGCCGATGGCCGCCAATGGGACGGCCCCATGCCATTGCAACCAAACAGCTTCGACATCCGCATTGAACAAGGGGCGACCACGACGGTGCGTTACACCTTCGAGGTCGGCTGGTTCAAGGACAGCTACCACTACGACTCGACCTGGGAACGTGCCCCCTGGACTGCGGATGGATCCTGATTCCGACGTTGACACCAGCTGATGGCGACAAAGAGACCGGTGTTGAACAGCAGCCCCCAGGCGCCGATGTCGATCATCTTTTTCATCGATCCGAGGACACCACCGAAGGCAGCACCTGCGATCATGCTCCAGAACGGACTGAGCAGAAAGATCGTCATCAGACCGGCGATCAGACCGGCAATGGCGCCCTGACGGGTGCCCCGTCGCAGATACAACATATCCACCGTCATCGGCAACAGCTGCGTCGAAAATGCGATGGCGAGCAGTCCGAGGATGACGATCATCCCCAGTGGGTTGCTGTCGCTGCGTCGGGCGATGATGACCAGCAGCAGCGCGAGCACCGTGACGGCGACGATCAACCCCCGTCCCACCCACGTACGTTGTTGTTGCGATGCCTCCGGTCGGATGAACTGGTCGTACACGTCATGCGTGATCAGCGCACTCAGGGCGTGCAGATTCGAGTCCGCCGTGCTCATCGCCGCCGCCATGATCGCCACCAGGATCAGCGTCGCCAGAATCACTCCCGCCGGCCCCAACAACTCGGGCAGGTGATTCTTCAGTACCACCACCAGGATCTGGTCAAAGTCACCTGGCGTGGAACCGACGCTGGGATGGGGCAGGATGCTGCCGGTTGCCGTCGTCCGGTATTCACCGACGGCATCGAGTAGTGGATACAGAACCTGGCCACCGAGGCCGACGAGCATGACGCCAAAAAAGAAACACAACGTCAACACGGCGGCGAAGATCAGCGCACTGCGGCGTAGCACGTCGTCTGAGCGTGCGGCGTAAAAGCGCATCCACTGAGCGGGCTGGATCATCGATCCAAGAGAGGCGAACAACGACGCGGTAAACAACAACTCCGGTGTCCAGCGTCCCGTCGTGCCCGGTGCCGACAGCGACTTGGGTGGCAACTTGGCGACGGCCTCAAAGAATGGCCCCGGACCACCGAGGACGGCGACGGCGGCGATTCCAGCCAGCAGCATGCCTGCTACCAGCAACCCGCCCTGGACAACGTCGGTCCAGGCGACGGAGCGCATGCCACCGATGGTGACGTAGACCATCGTGATCGCCGCCAGCAGACCGGCGCCGATCTCGAAGGCGTTCGTGCCTGGAAATAGCTGCTGTGACAGGATCCCCCCCGCCTGGATCTGGATGACGACATACGGCACGGCGTAGAGCAGGCCCACCAGCGCCACGAGCAGTCGCAGGCCCACGGGGCTGCCATAGTGGTCGGCGATCATGTCCGCCGGCGTCAGATAGCCTCGGTCCTGACCGATACGACGGATGCGCGCCCCCAGCAGATAGATGGCGACACCGGCGACGGGAACATTCAGACTGAACAACGCGAAGACGACACCATCGCGATAGACCATGCCCGGTGCCCCGAGCAGGGCGAAGGAACTGAAGAAGGTGGCCATGATTGTCAGCGACGACACCACCCAACCCTGGCTGCGTCCGGCGAGGTAGTAGTCCTCCTCGCTTTCGCTTTGACGGCGACGATAGCCGAGGATACCAAAGATGAGCAGCAGGCCCAGATACAACCCGAGGATGACGTAAGGCGTCTGTCCCAGACCTCCGGGATCACTCATCAGATGGTTTCCAGAAGCGGAAATAGGCGACGAGGATGACGCCGAATTGCACGGCGTACCACATCAGCCCCCACACGTAGATCGTCGGCAGACCAAAGGTCGTGTACGAAGCGGCCGGATCCGTCACGTCCGGGTTTACCAGGTGGATCCCAGGACCGGCGCCGAGAAGGATGGCGGTGAGAAATAGCACGATGAGCAGGATTTTCATGGGCGTCACGATAGAGCACATGCAGCGGAAGGTCAAAAATCGCGCTGCGGAAGCGCCTATATATGGAGCGGGTCTGCGCTCCCCAGCTGCTGTCTTGCTCTGCCCAGTTGACTGGCCTCAACCTCTCCCTGACGGGACAGATCCACCAGCGCCGCCCAGGCGATCATCGCCGCGTCGACGCCAAAGTAGCTGCGCAAAGCCGGTCGTGATTCGCTGCGACCGAAGCCATCCGTACCGAGGCTGACGGGAGCCCGCGGGAACCAACGAGCAATGGAGTCGGGTCCTGGTCATTCGGCAGGTCACTCATGGCGCTGCGCGCCTTGGTCGCC
>DPVW01000142.1 GCA_003529325.1 Candidatus Latescibacterota bacterium
GCTGTTGTGGAAGGGGCGCGAGTTCGCCGCCGTCATCGCCCCGCTGCTCGTCGGCGTCGACGCCTTCGACCGCGAGTACGTGTGGCAGCGCCTGTGGTATGCACAGCGCTTCTTCTACACCGGACGCCAGGCGCTGGACATGGTGGACAGCATGCTCTGGGACCTGGCGAGCCGCTGGGCGAAGATGCCCATCTACAAGCTGCTCGGCGCGGCGCGGGAACGGGTGCCGGCCTACCGAAACATCGGCGGCGCCAGCATCGATGCCCTGGTGGCCGACGCGCTCAAGTCGAAGGAGCAGGGCTTTCAGGGCTGCAAGGATCACTCCTACCGCGGCGTGCAGGGCAATATCGAAATGGCCCGCGCCCTGCGGGATGCGGTGGGCGAAGAGTACCTGCTGCTGCACGATCCGGTGGAGTCGTACACCTACCCGGAGGCGGTGCGGATCGGCCGCGAGCTGGAGCGACTGAATTACACCTGGATCGAGGAGCCCCTGCAGGACTACGACATCATGGGCCTGCGCAAGCTGTGCGCCAGCCTCGACCTGCCGGTGCTGACGCTGGAATGGATCGGCGCCATCGGCGGCCAGCCCTTCAACACGGCGCCCTACCTGGCGCTGCAGGCGGCCGACATCGTGCGCCAGCGGGGCATCGGCATCAGCGGGCAGATCAAGCAGGCGCAGCTGGCCGAGAGCTTCGGTGCCCAGGTGCATGGCGGCGATCCGCAGGTGATCCTGGCCGTCGCCAACGATCCGCTCTACGAGACCGTGCGCGGCCTGGCGCCGCGGCCGGCTGACGCCCAGCTGGACTGCCGCGGCACCCTGGTCGTGGAGGACGGCTTCATGTCGATCGCCTGGAAGCCGCAAAGGCCGCCCGAGCCGGACTGGGACGCCATGGAGCGCGACGCGGTATCCGTACTACGCTGGCCGGAGGCATGATTCATGAACCTGTGGATGGACATCCTGCGCGATCTGCCCCACGTCATGGACAATCACGAGCGCCTCTTCGACGCCTGGCAGGAAGGCGGTGTCGACGGTCTCGTCATCGGCCCCATGGAGTTCGTCAGCGCCGATCCCATGCCGGGTGACCGGTTCGTCACCGGCAACCTGATTCCCGGGACGCAGCTGATCGACCGCAACTTCGTGGCCACCGCAGCCTACGACCCGAACCCGACGGTGTATGAGCGGCTGGGGGTCGAGGCGCCGCAACCTCCTGACGAACCGCTGCCCGAACTGCGAGCGCAACTGGAGAAGACGCTGCAGGCGGCCAAAGACCGCGGCCTGCACATCATGCTGATGTACGCCGGGTCGGGCGCCGGTCCCGGCGGCGACGGTCACCACCTGCGCGACGAGCGCAGCCTGAACGCCCACCTGGCGCGCATGATCGACGCCCTCGAGCACTTTCCCATGGCCGACGGCGCGATCATGGACGGCCCGGAGTGGGGCTACGAGATCGCCCCGCACCACATGGATCACCGCTCTTTCATCTTCCACAATCTGCCCGAGAACGTGGCGCCCCTGTGCGCCGATCTGGGCTACGACTACCAGGCCCTCGTGGCTGCCAAGGACCGGCTCTACGAGCGGCTGCACAACCTGGATCCCCGTCAGGTTCGCCTGCATGGCGGCGGTGGCCTGCTGGGCTCGTTTCAGCTCTTCGGCGCCGACCCCGACCTGACCGCCTGGCTGCAGTTCCGGGTCGACTCGGTGACCGGGTTCTTCCGCCGCTTCCGCGAGGCCTTGACCGCCGAGATGAGCCGGTCGGTCAAACTCGGCGTCGGTCCCCGGTCGGCGGCCTTTGCACCCCTGTGCGGCTACGACCTGGCGCAGATGGGCGACTTCATCGATGTGCTGCTGCCCAAACACTACTTCTGGCATCGCGGCTTCGACGGTTTTGTCGGCACCGTGTTCCGCTGGGTGGAGACCCTGTGCGACTGGAACCCGAAGCTGTCCGAGGCCGAAGCCCTCACCGTGGTGGAGGCGCTGTTCGGCATCACGCTGCCCGGGGTCGCGGGGCTGAGCGATTTCGAGAGCGCTCTGAGCCCGGAGTTTTACGAGCAGATCGTCACACTGGAGACGAGTCGCGCCCTGGCCGCCGTGGACGACCCGAACCGCATCGTACCCTGGCTCGACACGGGACGTTTCCCGCACGACGGCGATCCGATGACGGCGGCCGATCTGCGTCACCTGCTGCGGGCCGCCGGCGACGCGGGGCTCGAGCGCTTTCTCTACCATCACCAGGGCTGCCTGAGCGAGGGCGAATGGGTCGTCATCAGCGAGATCTGCGGACACCCCTGGCGGGCGCTGGGCAGCGACTACCGACCTTCTGACAAGCTGAGCCTCTAAGGCAAAGGAACAAACACCGATGAAGATCACCCGCATCGAGCGTATCGGCGTGGACATTCCCTACCAGGAGCGAATTCGCGAGCACCTGCAGAAGGGCTGGAGTCTCGGCAACCGGGCCACCGACGAGGAGTTCGAAGCCGACAGCGAGAAGTTCCATCAGGAGTGGCGGGATTCGAAACCGCCCACGGTGAAGACTTCGATCTACCTGGTGCACACCGACGATGGGCTGACGGGTCTGGGTGAAGGTGCGGCTCTGACCGACGACGAGCTGGCCGCCTACAACGGCCACAGTCCTTTCGAATACATCGCCGACGACAGCGTCGGCCCCCTGCAGATCGCCTTCTACGATCTGATGGGTAAGGCACTCGAACTGCCCCTGGCGCGGGTCCTGGGACCGGCGCGAGAGACGGCGCCGCTGGCCTGGTGGTCACACTGCTTTCCGCCCGAGGTGCTGCGCGACGAGGCCGAGCGTGCCCTGGCTTCCGGGTTCCACGTACATAAGTTCAAGCGCCGTGCCCACACCGACGTGCTCGAGCAGGTGGCGGCCATCGCCGAAGTCACGCCGGACGACTACGAAATCACCGTGGACGCCAACGAAACCTTCGGCACCCTCGAACGAGCCCTGGATCTGGGCGGCAAGCTGAAGGTCCATCCGCAACTGCACTGTCTGGAGTCGCCGATCAAACAGGCCGACATCGACGGCTACCGGACGATCCGTCGGCAGCTGGATCTGCCGCTGGCTCACCACATGGGATCACCGGAACCGATCGACGCGCTGCACAGTGAGGTCTACGACTACTTCATCCTGGGGACACGTATTGCCGGCCTGCAGCGCAACGCCCACATCTGCGGCGCCCGCGACAAACCCTTCTGGATGCAGCTGGGCGGGGACGGCACCGACATCTCCACCTTCTTCATGCTGCATCTGGCGGCGGCCATTCCCAACGCCACCAAGGGGCACGTGTCGATGCAGCACCTGCAGGAGGGGCTGCTGTTGAACGAGCCGATCGTAGTGCAGGATGGGGAGGTGAAAATCCCCACGACGCCGGGGCTGGGCGGGACGCTCAATATGGATGTGGTGGAGAAGTACAGGGCGTAGCTGCCGAGAGCGTGCCAGCGCACCGCCGGCTACCTGACCTCTACTCGTTCGGCTCCGGCCACAGGTGCGTCGACAGCCCCCGCCGCGGCTGGTCCGTGCTGTTGCCGCTGGAGTAGTGCAGGGTACGGCCGTGATGGAAGGTCACATCGCCCGGGCCGTACTCGACGACGACGGCCTGGCTGTCGTCCACCATTACTTCGAGGGCGGCTTGGATCGGATTCTTGTGCGTGGCATCCACATGTTCGGCGATGCCCCGCTTGTGTGATCCCGGCAGGAAGTGCAGCGATCCCATCGCCTGGGTCGCCTCCGACAGCGCCAGCCAGCAGGTCAGAGCCCTGGAGTTGGCCTTGCCCGGCCATCCATACCCCGCGTCCTGGTGCCAGAGCAGCTCCACGGGATTGCCCGCCGGTTTGTAGATGAGCTGGTCGTACTTGTAATCGAGGTCTTCGCCCAGCAGCTGTCTGCCGGCGGCGATGATGAGCTGCAGATACTCGTGGCCCTCCCAGCCGGGGATGTACTTGTTCGGCATGCCCAGCTGCAGGATCCGTTCCGGGCCGATCTTCTCCTTCCAGACGTCAACGTCGAGTTCGCCCCGAGTCGCCGCGTCGTAGCCCTGGCGCAGCTCGTTGAGCATGTCGGCGGGGATGAAGCCGCGCACGACGACGAAGCCCTCCTCCTCGAACTGCGCGACCTGCTCCTGTGACAGTCTGACGGCACTCACCCTTCCTGCTCCCGGTTGCGGGGTTTCACGGCCTGTTGCAGCATTCTCTGAAAGTCTCCGAATTCCACCTTCGTGTCGATGTTCTGACACACCAGCGCCATCGGTGATGTGGCCTCGTGCGTGAAGGGGGTCGGGTCGGGCCAGCTGGCGTCCCAGAGCCGCAGCGAGTCGTAGTAGTGGGACAGGATCGCGTCGGTCTGTCCGTTCCGAGAGCCGCTGGGGTAGGCGAAGTGCCTGGGCACGACGCCGAGGTGGCTCTCGAAGGCCCGGTTCGAGCTTTCCGCTTCCCAGGCGATGGCGGCCTCACCCTGGGCCTCGAAGGTGTCGCCCAGACGCCGGTGCGTCGCCGTGTGGGCACCGATCTCCCAGCCGGCGTCGACCAGCCCCTGCAGCATTTCCCAGGTCATGAAGGGTTTCTCGATGTCCCCTTCGGTGGCCGTACGGACCTCGACCGATCGTCCCTCGCTGGCGGCGGTGATGCTGTCGCTGATGGGGTAACACATGGCGGCGACGCCGCACTCGCGCAGGATCGGTGCGGCTACGGTAGCCGTATCGAGCCAGCCGTTGTCGAAGTGCAGGCACGCCGATCTCTGCGGCAGCGCCGTGCCGGCGACGAGCCCATCGACGAGGTCCCCGGTGGCAACGACCCGCCAGCCTTCGTCGAGCAGATGCATCACCTGCCGGCGCAGGGCCGTGGCGGTGACCACGCCGGCGCCTGTGGTGTGCGCCAATTCCGGATCATCGTCCCCGTAGACGTGATGGTAGACGAGGATCGGGACGTTCACGAGGTCATACCGAGCTCTGCAGCTCGAGGATGTGATCCACCATCTCTCGACGCAACGCTCCCAGGTCGCCGAGGATGTCGACCTGCTCGAGCCAGGCCCGGGCCGCCTCACCCAGGGCGACGGCGGCCGGGTCCGCAGACCCTATGGCCGACGTGGCGGCCTCGCGCAGGGTCGTGGCGTAGCGCACGTCATCCACCGCCGCCCGGACACCCTCCCACTGCAGCGTGCCGACGATGCCATCCACGGTCGGGTAGGTCAGCATGTGGGAGCGATCTTAGCAAAGGTCTCATACTTTTTCTCCTTGGTTTCCTACGATTATTCCAAAAAACTCTCTTATGTCTCAGAGCAAGGGATCTCAAGCCCTAAGTAAAGCTACTATATGAACTGCCCCA
>DPVW01000131.1 GCA_003529325.1 Candidatus Latescibacterota bacterium
ACGTTGCACAAACGCCTGCGTCGACTCGGGGGACGGGTGCTCTGTGGCGCCAACGTCGTTGCCCTGACACGGTCAGCCACCGGCGGTGTCACGGGTACGATCGCCCGCATCGGGGACGGGGGCGATCGACGGGTCTTCACAGCCCGCAAGGGGGTGGTCCTCGCCGCGGGGGATTACACCAACTCGAAAGAATTGATCGGTCGCCACTTGGGGGAAGCCTTTCAGCAGGTGGAGGGGATCAATGAGAAATCGACGGGAGACGGTCACCTGCTCGCCGAACGGGAAGGTGCGAAGCTGGTCAACATGGATGTCGCCTATGGGCCGGAGTTGCGCTTCGTACCCCCCGCCAGGCGTGGTTTTCAGCAGTGGTTGCCCGCTGGTGGGCTCGCCGCGCGTCTCATGGCAAGGCTGCTGCCCATGCGGCGTCTGTTGGTCACCTGGCAACATCCCGAAAATGGGCTGTTCGATGACGGCGCCATCCTCGTCAACCAGCAGGGCGCGAGATTCTGCGATGAACGGCTGTGGCCGGATCGCGAGATCGCTGTCGCCGATCAGTCGGGTAAGGTCTGCTACATCCTGCTGGACGAGTCACTGAGCGAACGCTACAGTGCCTGGCCACATTTCATTTCCACGGCGCCGAAGATCGCTTACGCCTATGTCGCCGATTATCTCAAGCTGCGGCGGGATGTCGCCGTTGCCGGTGACTCCCTGGACGCGGTGGCAGCGGCGCGTCAGCTGTCTGCAGAAGCACTGACCGAGACGGTGCGTGCAACAAACCAGGAACGTAGCGTCAATGGTTTGCCAAAGCTGACAGGTAACCGCTGGGTCCTGCTCGGGCCGGCGAAGGCCTATTTCACGACAACCGAAGGAGGGGTTGCCATCGACGGGCAATTTCGCGCGTTGGACATGCAGGACGAGCCGATTCCAGGATTGTATGCCATCGGCCAGAATGGTCTCGGCGGCCAGGTGTTGTGGGGCCACGGACTGCATATCGCCTGGGCGATGACGAGTGGACGACTGGTCGGTCGGCAGCTGATGGGGGTGGCATGAGCGAAGCGGTTGCACTGGTGCGTGGTGTGACATTCCGTGCCGTTCTGATCGGCGCCTTGTTGGTGGCCGTGATCAGCGTCGTCAGTCCGTGGGCGGTGCTCGTCGTCAAAGGCTCACAACTGACGTCCAATGCGATTCCCATCATCGCCGTATTCCTGCTGTTTGCCGTCACCGCCGTAGCCCAGCCCATTTTGCGACAGCTGTCGCGCAAACTGGCCTTTCGTCGAGCCGAGTTGATCACGGTTTATGTGATGATGCTCGTCGGCTCGGTGGTGGTGACCACCGGCTTCACCGGGACGTTCCTCTCCGTCATCACGGGGGCTCAGTACTACGCGACACCGGAGAATAACTGGGACGCCCTGTTCGTGCCCAATCTGAGCGAATGGCTGTCACCCACCGACACTCGTGCGGTGCGACTGTTTTACGAGGGATTGCCGAAGGGGATGAGTATCCCATGGGAGGCGTGGGCGACACCATTGGCGACGTGGATCACCTTCATCCTCGTGTTCTATGGTGTCCTGTTCTGCCTGGGTGTATTGCTGCGTGGTCAATGGGTGGAAAACGAACGGCTCAGTTTTCCGCTGACAAAACTGCCACTGGCCATGGTCGAGGATGAGGACGGTGAACAGACCATCATCGGCAAATTGTTCAGCAACAAGATCATGTGGCTTGGATTTGCCATCCCCCTGCTGCTGCACACGTGGAATTCGATGGGCAACTACACCGATGCCTTCCAGAAGATTCCCGTTGTGGGCAACCTCTCCATCATGCAGGGCGTGCCCGTGGTCCCATTCCGTCTCAATCTGCCCGTGATCGGTCTCGCCTACCTGATGCCGCTCAATGTCGCCTTCAGCATGTGGTTCTTCTTTCTCATCGGTCAGGTGCAGCGCATGGTTCTGGCGCGTATCGGCATTCAGATTGGCACGGGAGACATCTGGACCTCCGGTGGTGCCGGGCCGATCCTGTCCTATCAGCAGGCGGGGGCGATGATGGTCTTTGTCGCTTTCCTGTTGTGGACGGCGACACCACATATCCGCGGTCTGTGGCGGCAGGCAGTCTCCGGACAGCGGGGCGCAGGGGAAGTGCTGGCGCCACGAACAGCGTTCGCCGGTCTCATTCTGGGCGGCATATTCATGATCACCTGGCTGACGTTGACAGGTATGTCGTTCTATGTCTCGGTACTGCTCACCTTCGGCTCTCTCGGTGCATTCGTCGGGCTCTCCCGGGTCGTCGCCGAGGCAGGTTTGCCCGGAGCACAGACACCCATGGTGCCGCAGGCATTCATCACCCGTGGTTTTGGCCCCGAAGTGCTGGGCTTGAAAAACATGACGGGGTTGGGCCTGAGCACGGTCTGGATCGGCGAGACCGCAGCGAACATGATGAATGCCGTCGTGCATTCACTGAAACTGGTCACCGACGACGGCGATCGTCGTCGTTATCGTGGCATGCCCATCGCCATGGCCGTCGCCGTCGTTGTCGGTCTGGCGGGTTCGATCTGGTTTACCATGCAGATGGCTTATACCCATGGTGGTATCAACTTGCACAACTGGTACTACGTGGGTGCGCCGAAGTGGCCATTCGATTACATGACCTCCGTGTACAACGCGCCCGAACCATTCCTTCCACGACTCGGTTTTACCAGTATCGGCGGTGGTGTGATGGCGCTGCTGCTCGTTCTCCGGCACCGTTTCATCTGGTGGCCGTTGCACCCCATCGGTTTTCCCATCGCCAATACCTACACCATCATGTCCTATGGCTGGTTCGCGATTTTCCTGGCATGGATGGTCAAGAGTATTGTGCTGCGCTACGGTGGAATCAGCACCTATCGGGCGCTACAACC
>DPVW01000290.1:0-8646 GCA_003529325.1 Candidatus Latescibacterota bacterium
TGACCGGTGTCCGGATCGATCTTGACGATCTCGAGTTGGAACGTCGAGGCGATCCACATGGCGTCGTCACCGAGGGTGATGCCGCTGGAATGCTCGGTCTCCGTATCGATCTCGTGCAGGACGCTGCCCGTGTCCCAATCCAGCTTGTGCGCCTTGAGATTGACCTGATCGATACACCAGAGTCCGTCGTCAGCAGCCTGCAGGCCGTTCGGCTGTGGTCCGGGGCTCTCGAACCGCCTGACTACGCTCGCGGTGTAATTTGCCATGCCGGTTTCTCCTTGGGAATCGTCACAATATAGTGCCGACACTCGTGGCGACCCATTCCCCTCAGTACACGGGGATGACGTTACCGACCTTGCCGGTGAAGGCGTCGACGAGCAGCCACAGGCCGCCGGCCACGATCTGTCCGAGGGCGAGGCCGAGGAACAGGGGTCGGCTGCGAGCGTAGAACCAGGCCCCGCCAAGCCTCAGGCCCAAGGCCTTGATGATCCAGGCAAGGAATACGGAGAACCAGATTTGGTCCATCACCCAGCCCATGCTCACCGGGTAGCCGATGGGGTGCAAGGGCCACCAGCTGAGTCGCAGGCGGGCAACAAACAGAAGGATCATGACCAGCGCGCCGCCCGCCGTGTGCAGCCAGCCAGACAGGCTGGGCAGGACGGGATCGGTTTGCTGTTGCGCCACGAACTCGGAGGGTAGTTTGGCGAAGGTCTTGAAGTACTGGGGCTGAAGGTTGACGCCACCATGTTTGTGCGCCAGCTCCAACATGAACCAGCAGGATACGACCAGGGTCCCGACGATCGCCAGGGCTACGACCCCGGCGATTCGCCGTCTGGGCGTGCTCGTCTCGCTTGCCAGACGCAGACCGTTGGCGAGGGGGGCGGTCATGAACACGAGGAAGTCACCCGTCCATATCAGCGAGTAGCCGAGGGCCGCCAGGCCGACTGGGCCCAGGGCCGGGGCACCCACGGTGGAAAGGACGAAACCAGCCGGGATCATCGCTGGTGTCACCGTCGGCAGGCCGGTCTCGGCGATCACCCGGGCCAGGCCGATGAACAGGATCAGAGCGCAAAGCAGCATCAGGGGGACGACGAGGGGGGGAACGCCGGAGCGCAAGAGCCACAGGGACATGATCGCCAGCCCGGTCACCAGCCCGAGCAGGGCGGAGCGATAGGACAGGATTTCGGCGGAGTCGTCGATCTCGGCACCGAATCCGAAAGCTTTGCGCACGACCTGGTGCAGGTGCCGGCGGGCAGTCCACAGACCGTAACCCACCAGCACCGCCAGGGCCCCCATCATCTCGTGACCGACGCCCGGTTGGCTCCAGTTGCCGAGCTTCTGCTCAAGACTGTCGACCCCGGCCAGATGCAGGACGCGCTCCTGAATGCGGTGCAGCAGGTAGAAGCACCACAGCCCCATCGACACGGAGGAACTGATAAAGTAGGAAAAGCCGAGAATCAGGAAGTTGACGCTGAGTCGCAGTGGTAGTCCGAACCAGGTAGGTCTGCTCTCGAGCCCAAGAAAGGGGAGTATGGCGTCGTACCGGGACAGGCCGTTGCACAGGTTGACGAGCAACGGAATCGACATGCCGATCCAAGTGACCGGATTGGTGAAGAATGGTGGCAGCCAACGACTGCCGCTGCCCTCAACCATGGCCAGAGGCACCTGGGCAAGAGGGAAGGGGAGGCGCTCCAGTTCTACCCATTGCCGGCGCAGCAGGACCAGGGCGCACAACTGCGTGAGGTAGAGTCCCAGATAGAAGACCGCCCAACCCGCCAGGGCCGGGAGCCAGGCGTCCCAGTGGATGCCGCCGCCCTCGAAGAACAGGCGTACCGCCTCCGGATCGGCGATCACCATCCACGACTGCAGATGTGGGTGGACGATGTCGGCCCAACGATTCTCTGGCGTGGCGTAGTAATGGGAGCCGCTGATCATCGGCAGCAGCATCGCCATCACACCCCGCGTGGGGATGGCGGAGGCCACCATCATCATGAAGAACACGGTGATGAGCTCGCCACGGCGCAGGGCCCAGCTGCGTGAAATGCGACGCAGCAGCGGCTGCAGGGTGAGGAGGAGGACGAAGAGGGCGAAGAATGCGGCCGGGGTGGAGGAACTCAAGCCCAACCGCGTCCCCCGGATGAGCAGACTTCCGTATGGGACGCCGACGGCGATGACGAGGCAGCAAACAAGCCCGACAGCAAGGCTCCGGAGAGTAACCGCGGAACCGGATTCGGTGGCCCCCTGCTGCCGGCGTCCCTCGACGTGATCCCGGTATTTTGGCGGCAGCTGGCGTTTCACGGGCGGGAGGAATATCCGCCCGCAGGATCTCGGAACGGCGATGCCATCCGTTTCAGAAGATCCAGAAGAACACGGCGACGAGGGACCCCACTGCCACCCACGTCCCGAGAAACCCGACCACGGTCAGGGCACTCGGCTTCGGGATCTCGAAATCGGGGTGTTGCACCAGCACATTTCGTGGTGCTGGCACGACCCCCGGAGGCAGGGTGAACGGTTCGGTCTCGGGTTCCTCTCCCTGGATCGGCGTGCGCACGCACTCGTAGAACTTGTCGAGTTTCGCTTTCTCTTCCCTGCGCGTGAACAGGCTGACCAGCACCATCGTCGCCACGCCGGCGACGGTGTAGAAGATCATCTGCCAGGGCAGGTAGAGTTTGCCTTCGAAGACCATCATCTCCGGCAGGTGTGGGGCCAGGCTCTGGTTGAAATCCCACAGACTCCACCCGAACAGCGCTACTTCGCCGGTGAACAGCAGCACGGCGAAGGCAACCAGGGTCCCCGCCCAGGCGCCGGCGGCTGTCGCCCCACGCCAGAACAGGCCACCCCAGAAAGCGACGGCCATCATCGACGAGACCTTCCAGAAGATCTCCAGACCGGAGACCACCGACTCCAGCGTGAAGGCGAAGAAGATGCCGAGCAGGACGACGACGGCGGACGCCGTACGACCGACGAAAATGTAGTGTGAGTCCGGTTTGTCGGGCGCTATGTAGGACTTGTAGATATTCTCCGTGAACAGGGCGGCAGAGGTTACCATGAAGACGTCACAGGTGCTCATCACGCCGGCCAGCAGAGACGCAATGAACAGACCGATCAACCCCGGCATGATCTGCGGCAGCAGGTCCTTGGCCATCAGACCGTAGATCTGGTCGGCCTCGATCTCGCGTCCCATGTACATGCCGATGGCGCACATGCCGACGATGACCCAGGCAACGGTGCATATCCGTTTAATGATCATGCCACCGGTGAAACCGATACGTCCCTCCAACTCGGTTTTGCCGGCGGCGGAGCAGGGCATTGACGTCGGCTGCGCGACCCAACCGAACAGGGCGTTGAGGGCGATCACCGTGATGTAGAAGAATGTGATCCCCGTGGGTGCGACGAGGGAGAACTTGCTGTCGTCGGCGATGGTCTCGCGTAGTCCGGCGATGCCGTTGACCGCCTCGAGGGCGAATGGGACCAGCAGAAAGGACAGGATGATCGTCAGAATGCCCTGGATCAAGTCGGTGATCACCGCGGCGCTCAGACCGCCCAGGATTCCGTAGGTGGTGAACATCAGGGCCATCGCCCACACCGCCAGCACCGGGCTGATGGCACCTCCCGACACGGCGGTGATCATGGCGCCCGCTCCCTTCAACATCACCCCTGTGTTGACCATCAGCTGCATACACCCCACCAGCGCAAACAGCAGGGCGACACTGCGGTTGTAGCGGACCTCGAAAAAGTCCGCCGTGGTGATGGCGCGCATGCGCCGGAACACGGGTGTGAT
This sequence comes from Candidatus Latescibacterota bacterium, assembly GCA_003529325.1. Lineage (GTDB taxonomy): Bacteria > Latescibacterota > UBA2968 > UBA8231 > UBA8231 > UBA8231. The sequence continues at coordinate 3,782 of DPVW01000290.1, forward strand.
GACCCAGAAGAAGGGCGTCACAAACAGCCAGAGCCACTGATACCAGATGCCGGAGGCCCCGACCCCGTAGGTCTTGGCCGCCACACTGACCGCCTGGTCGGAGTGCGTGCCGGATCCGAAGCCGAAGAAGATCATCATCACCTTCCCGAACTTCCGGTCGCCCATGAACAGCGAGGCAGAGGACGTCACCCTCCTGGCGGCCAGGGAGCCGATGAAGGTGATGCCGCAGAGATACACGGCGATCACGAGCCAGTCGATCAGCGAGATACCCAGCATGGAAATTCCTTTGGCGCGAGGTTCAGAGGTGTGGCGTCAATTCGGTCCTCGCCAAGGATAGGCCGCATGGCGGCTTCACACCACGAGAGGCAATCGAACTGCAGTGCAGGCGTACAAACCGAGGGCGTACGGCAAAGCAAGGGATCACGCCACCTCAAAGATCTCGGAAGGCACGGAAGTTACGCCCGGGCTCTCTGGCGTCGTCTCTTACTGGACGGCTCTGAGGGATATGGTTTTCCTTGGCTATTCCTCAAAGAAAGAAAGACTCCATGGCTGGCCAATACCAAGCTGTTTACCAATCCTGGATGGACGATCCCGAGGCCTTCTGGGCCGATGCGGCGACCGATGTCCAGTGGTATGAACCATGGTCAAAGGTCCTCGACGACACGAACCCTCCCTTCTTCCGCTGGTTTAAGGGGGCACAACTCAACACCTGTTACAACGCCCTCGACTACCATGTCGAAAGTGGTCGGGCCGAGCAATCGGCCCTGATCTATGACAGCCCAGTTACCGACACCATCAGAGAATACAGCTATCGCCAGCTACGGGATGAGGTAGCACATCTGGCAGGGGCGCTGGCGCAGCTGGGGGTGGAAAAAGGCGACCGGGTCGTCATCTATATGCCCATGGTGCCCGAAACCGTGATGGCCATGCTGGCCTGTGCCCGTATCGGCGCCATTCATTCGGTGGTGTTTGGTGGATTTGCCGCCGACGAGTTGGCCACGCGGATCGATGATGCGAAGCCAAAGCTGATCCTGTCAGCCTCCTGTGGCATCGAGGTCCAGCGCATCATCGAGTACAAACCACTGCTGGACAAAGCGATCGAGACGGCGCAGTACAAACCTGAGGCCTGTATCATCCTGCAACGCCCCCAGGTAGAGGCTGGTCTGGTCTCAGGGCGGGATACCGATTGGCGGGAGGCGCTGGCCGGCGCCGAGGCTGTGCCCTGTGTACCGATGGCCGCCACCGATCCACTCTACATCCTCTATACGTCTGGTACGACGGGCATACCCAAGGGGGTGGTGCGCGACAACGGTGGCCATCTGGTGGCGCTGAAGTGGAGCATGAAACATATCTACGGCGCCGACCCCGGCGACGTCTACTGGGCGGCATCCGATGTGGGTTGGATCGTCGGCCACTCCTATATCGTTTACGCCCCACTATTTCATGGTTGTACGACCGTCCTGTATGAGGGCAAACCAGTGGGCACGCCCGATCCGGGGGCCTTTTGGCGGGTGATCTCCCAGCACAAGGTGAACATCCTCTTTACCGCCCCCACGGCCTTCCGGGCGATTAAACGAGAAGACCCCGACGGCGAATTCATCAAGCGCTATGATCTGGACCATTTCCGTGCCCTGTTTCTGGCTGGCGAACGTTGTGACCCGAATACGTTGGAATGGGCGCAAGAGAAATTGGGCATTCCCGTGGTCGACCACTGGTGGCAGACAGAGTCAGGCTGGCCCATCGCCGCCAATCCCATCGGCATCGAGAAGCTGCCCATCAAGCCGGGTTCGGCGGCGGTAGCGGTGCCCGGTCATGATGTGCGCGTGTTGCTCGATGATGGGTCGGAAGCGGCGGCAAACGAAGTTGGCACAGTCGTCGTCAAACTGCCGCTGCCGCCGGGCTGGCTGCCCACGTTGTGGAACAAGGACGAACATTTTAAGCAATCCTATCTGAGCGCCTTTGACGGCTATTATCTGACGGCCGATGCCGGTCTCAAGGATGAAGATGGGTATCTGTCGATCATGGGTCGGACGGACGACATCATCAACGTTGCCGGCCATCGTCTTTCAACCGGGGGCATGGAGGAGGTGCTGGCGGCACATGCGGATGTCGCCGAATGTGCCGTGCTTGGAGTCAAAGACGAACTCAAGGGGGAGATTCCGGTGGGTCTGGTGGTCTTCAAAGCGGGCGTGACAAGAGAGCGTGATGAGATCGTCGGCGAGTTGGTACGTATGGTGCGCGAGGGGATCGGCCCCGTGGCTGCCTTCAAGAAGGCGGTGGTTGTGGCGCAGCTACCCAAGACACGTTCGGGCAAGATCCTGCGCGGTACGATCAAGAGCATTGCTGACAATACACCCTATCGCATGCCGGCAACGATTGACGACCCGGCGGTGCTTGAACAGATGGAGGAGGCGATGGCATCCCTCGGTTTCGGGGCGAGTGAGACATTCCGTGCGCTGGTGGTCACCGAAAAGGAGCCAAAGAGATTTGTCCGTACCATCGAAGAAAGATCGACTGCGGAGTTGCCAACTGGCGATGTCCTCATCCGTGTCCATTACTCCTCGCTGAACTACAAGGATGCCCTTTCGGCCAGTGGCATGCCCGGTGTGACACGCAGCTATCCGCACACCCCGGGTATCGATGCGGCTGGCGTGGTGGCGCGCAGCAACTGCGAGACCTTCGCGATCGGTGACGAGGTCGTGACGATCGGCAACGACCTGGGAATGAATACGGCTGGCGGCTTTGGGGAGTATGTGAGAGTACCGGCCAGTTGGGTCGTGGCGCTGCCAAAGTCGCTGACTGCGCGTGCAGCGATGACCTATGGCACCGCCGGCTTCACCGCCGCCATGTGTGTCGACAAGATCATCGCCCACGGCGTCAAACCCGGGGATGGCGACATCCTCGTCACTGGCGCCAGCGGTGGGGTCGGCAGCTTCGCCGTGGCATTACTGGCGCAACTCGGCTACACGGTCGTGGCGGCGACGGGCAAGACAGAATCAGCGGGAGAGTATCTGCTCGGGCTAGGTGCAGCCCGACTGATGTCGCGGGAGGAAGCGACCGACGACAGTGGCAGGCCGCTGCTGAAAAGCCTCTGGGCGGGTGTCGTCGACTGCGTGGGAGATGTCATGCTGGCCAGTGCGCTGAAGGCTACCAAACGTGACGCCGTCGTCGTCATCTGCGGTCTGGCCGCCTCAGCCAATCTGCAGACGACAGTTCTGCCCTTCATTCTGCGTGGTGTGACGATGGTCGGCGTCGATTCAGCGGAGATTTCTCGCGCAGAACGCCAACGCATCTGGCAGCTCGTGGCCGATGAATGGAAGCTGGATCCGGCGCCGATGCTGGCCCGCGAGGTGTCCCTGGAGAAGTTGGAGCCAGAGATCGATCGAATATTACAGGGGGGGCAGACCGGCCGGGTTGGTAGTCAAACTGACATAAAAAAGCCCCCAGATCGATTTGGTCCGGGGGCTATTTATCATGTATGAAGCGAATGTCTAGGCGTTGACATGGAGATCGCCGCATCAGCGATATATCCCTGGTCGGCCAGCTCGCGCTGGACGCGTTCGGTTTCCGGACTCGGCATGAGGGGTCAAGGTATGCTCTGTGTCACGCTGAGCAAGCGTGTGGACGAAGCAGGCGGTTCAGAAGATGATTTCTGTGTACCATTCATGCGATTCGCCGAACCGAACTGAATCCATCACGGAATGAGACGAGTGAAAACGATTCCCTACGAAGAGATGTTCAGCCAGTTCCACCGCGTCCTCACGGCAACCGGCTTTGATGGCGATGATACGGACACACTGGCTCGGGTTTTTGCCGACAACTCACGCGACGGCGTACCATCCCACGGCCTGAACCGTTTTCCCGGTTTCATTCGGGATGTACAGAGTGGTCGTGTCGATCTGGCCGCTCGGGCGGCACCGGTTGCCGCACTCGGGGCCATGGAACAGTGGGATGGCCACCGGGGGCCAGGTGTGCTCAATGGGATGGCGAGCATGGGGCGCGCGATCGAACTTGCCCGGCAGTACACGGTGGGGGCTGTAGCATTGCGTAACACGAGCCATTGGATGCGCGCCGGTGCGTATGGAATGTTGGCCGCCGACGCCGGGTGTATCGGCATCTGCTGGACGAACACGTCGAGACTCATGCCACCCTACGGTGGTCTCGACAAGCGGCTCGGTAACAATCCTCTCGTCATGGCGATTCCGCGTCCCGATGGTGATCATGTCCTGCTCGACATGGCGATGACCCAGTTCTCCGGGGGGCGCATGGGGATCCATGCACGCACAGGTGAGCCCTTCCCCGTGCCTGGGGGATATGATCGCGACGGGCAGTTGACGACGGATGCTGGTGCCATCGAACGAGCCCTGCCGATCGGCCATTGGAAGGGGAGTGGTCTGGCGCTATGTCTGGACCTCGTGGCGGCGTTGCTCTCCGGCGGTCAGACGACAACACAGATCAGTCGGCAGGACAACGAGGCGGGTGTGTCGCAGGTCTATCTCGCCTTTGACCTGAGCCGTCTCGGAGAGGCGGAAAGTATCGCCGCCAGTGTGCAGGACACGTTGACCGAACTGGCCTCAGGTGAGGCCCTGCCCGGAGAGCAGGTCACCTGGCCCGGGCAGCGTAGTGCCGGCAAAGGACGTGCCGCGTTGCGCGATGGCGTACCGGTAGAGTGGGAATTCTGGGGGGAAGTGCTGGCGTTGTAGGGTGCTTCCCGCTGCTGTTCGAAATCAGAAGCGGACGAAGACGCCCCGATCGATCAGCGCCGGGATCACCGTATCCCGGGCATTGCTGTCGAGGGGGTTGCTCTCGAGCCAGACGTCGTGAGCGCATTCATTCCGAGCAATCCGACAGGTCGGCGATGTCGT
>DPVW01000290.1:8999-9245 GCA_003529325.1 Candidatus Latescibacterota bacterium
ACAGGACCCCAAGGGAGGTCATCTCAGCCAGCGGCGAGAGACTGCTCAGACCCGTATTCTCCAGATCCAACTCCCGTAGCAGCACAAGCCCTGCCAGGGGTGTGAAGTTGCCGATCGTGTTGTCGCTGAGGTCGAGTATCTCGAGATGCTGCAGACTCGACAACGGCGAGATGCCAGTGATCTGATTGCCACGCAAATCGAGGTCGACGAGGTCGCGCACGAACTCCAGACCCGACAGACTGGTGA
>DPVW01000055.1:0-3305 GCA_003529325.1 Candidatus Latescibacterota bacterium
GGATGGGGCCCAAAGTAGGTGGTCTTGTCTCTGAAGTGCGTATATCGCAGGAAGTTGATAATCGATATCGTCACCTTCCCGCGTTTGAACTCTGGCAGGATATCACTGTAGATGTTCGCGCCACGGATTCCGGAATAGCGGAAGAATCCACCATCGGACTGGGTGAGCAGCTTTCCGTTGACGTAAATCGCAAAGCCCTCACCGGAGCGATCGCAGCCCGCGCCGCCCAGGATCAATCGATAGACATGCCCCTCTTTGAGAGGCGGGATGTCAAAAGTCTGCCGCATCAGCAGTACTTCGCTCTCCCAGAGCGTGGCCGGTATCTCGCAGCAGCCGCAGAGACGCCCGTTGCATCTGGGACGCCGCCTGTCGAGCTTGTCTCCCATCCGGCCGAACGGGGCTTTGCCTGACGTCCAGCCGGCCTTAGCCGGATCGAACCCAGGAGAAAACCAGTTCTCCATCCCCTGCGGGAAAGTGATTTCCCGGTAGCGATTGCTCTTTTCGAGTTTCTGCTTCTCTGGCGGATCAAAGCTGAAATAAGACCAGGTCGCGTTACGCATCTTCGGGCCGAAGGGCTTCCATTCGTAACCCGAAACTCCGGCCATATCGTAGTAGTCGATCAGTGTGTCCAGCTGACTCCGAATGTCGAGAGGTCTGCGTGCGGGCTTTGTGCCCGTCACGATCCCCTGGAGCGAACCGCGACTGTCGGCGAAGGCGGAGTCCAGGAATGTGGGGACCATTTCTTCCATGATGATCGGTTTGAGAGCCTGCCCCATCTCACGATAATACTCCGGGGCGTAGTGAGGGCCTCGCTTGTTGAACCTGCCTGTGACGGCGTCCGAGAAGACTGTCTCGACATCGGGGCTCCGCTTTGGCTTGGCCGGGATTGAGAGGTTCTCTGCCTTACCGCCGTGTAGTCTCACCATGGCGCGCCCAAGAGCGTCACCGGTGAGGACATAGGTCTCGGCGTTGTGGTTGTAGTGATAGCCCGTGTTGGTGGGAGATTCTCCCCGAGCACGCCAGAACCCACGGGTATCGATACTGGCGACATTGCCAGCGAACTCGGGATGCTGCTTGGGATCCCCGACAGCCATCTGCGCCTCCCAGGTCATGAAATGCCCTGGATCCATGTCCATCCCGTTAAAGCCAACCGAGGCAACCACCGCCGGCATCTTCGGGGTATGAAATTCCTTGCGCAGGTCCTCGATCAGGTTGACCAGGTGCTTCTCGTAGACCGCCTTGGGAACATTCTTGTCCTTGTGCCCCTGGAACCAGACGAATCCGGCGATCTCGTAACCCTGCCCCTGATAGTTGGGAACGACCTTGTTGATGTTCTTGAGGGTTTTGTGCACGCCCGCGACCATGGCGTTGTATTCATAACCGCAGAACTTGTTGGCCTTCTCCTCCTCAGACTTGCCACTGGAGGGCGGACGGAAATCGAAACTCAGCGACCGATTGCCCATGGACGACTCGATGAGCAGAACCGGTTCCTCATGGTAGGAGCCCATCACGTAGCCGAAGGGCACTTCCGGGCCGATGAACCTTCCATTGGAGGTGGTGGACAGCGAGCCACCGCTGCCGCCTTCGTCTTTGGAGATCCGCGTCTCCCAGTAGGTCACATCGTTGCGAACCGTCCACTTGCCCTCTTCGTCGGCAAACCAAGGGAACTTGCCTTCCTGGATGAGCGTGGCGAGATCGCCCTGGCCCTTGAGATCAATGTGCTTGAGCCAGAAGGCGGCTGATCCTCCCCTAATGTAAGTGATGGTGACCGGATATCGCTTTCCCTGTCGAAGGGGAACCGGCGTGACCACTGTCTCTTTGCCGGGTTCTTTGCGATAGACCTCCTTGCCTGCAAGAGAAACGACGGCGTGGGTGCTCTCATCGAAACCGGTGTGAATCTCGTGAGTGCCACTCATCGGAACATCAATGAAGGCCTTCGCCACGACTGTATGAGGCCCTTCGATTGACGGTAGTCGGGCGGCCACCGTGCCCAGGGCGACGGTCGTCTTCCTGACCGGCTTCATGGCGCTGTAATCCGCGTCCGCCGTCCAGGCTCCCTGGTAGATGGCAACCGTGGCGCCCTTTGCCGCATCGCTGTCGGCCGTCTGGTAGACGCCATGCCTGAGGATCGCCGAAGCCCCGACCGGCATGCGGCCGACTTTGATATTTGGATCGGCCGAGAGGTAGATGCTCGTATAGACGGGCCGCGATCCCTGGAGGTAACCGAATCCAACCATGTTGGATTGACCCGCGAGAATGTAGACCTTGACCTTGCCGCCTGAGGGCGGAGTCTTGTCGGGCCTCGGCAAAATCGCAGGCACGTCCGAGGCGTTGGCCGAATTACTGACAAGCGCCACGCAGAGCATCAGTGCACAATGCGCTCGGCTCTTAGAGACAGTGCATATTGTTCTCATGGCAATATTCTCTTTTTCACTCTCCGACTCATCTTGTTTGCGATCGGATCAGCCACCCCACAGGCATCCCGTTACTCGTCAAGCCTGGCTGATTGAAGTGCTTCCATTCCCGCATCTGCTGCCCGTATCTTACTTCACCGGCGTGAGCGTGAAGTCTTTGATCGCCAGCCCGTACTGCGGCGGCTTGTTGCGCCAGAAACGCAGTGTGTTCTCGCCCTCGTCGAGGGTGAGCGTGACCGGTTGGGATTCCTGCCATTGTCCTAGTGTGAAGGGCATCTCCAGAACGAGCCCGGAATCTGCGTCAGCTGCGGAGACGTTGAGTCGCTGATGGTAGTTGGCCGTCACCACCCGGGCGGTCAATGAGTATTGGCCGGATCGCGGGGCGACAACCTTGTACTCGAAGCGTGAATTCGTGCCCTGGCTGGGGCCGGTAGGATCGACCCGCGGACTGATCGAGTAGTAGCTGCGGGAATACTTGTCCGAAATTCGCTCGCAGACGTTTCCGTAGATGTCGTAGAGCCCCCACGGATTGGGCTTCTTCTGGCCGACCGGATGCGATTTCGCACCCGCGTTGTCCTTAAACCAGGCATACTCCCCGATTTGCGAAGGGTCGTTGCCGAAGAACCATCTGGTGTCGCGGCCGGCGCGGCTGGCATATTCCCACTCGGCCTCGGTGGGAAGCCGCACGTCAAGGCCGGTCTTTTCGGCGAGCTTGCCGCAGAACGTCAACGCGTCCGCCTCGCTGACATTGTCGACCGGGCAGTCCGGTGCCTTCGTCGATCGGCTGGGATTCGAGCCGGTGATGGCCTCGTACTGCGTCTGCGTCACTTCGTACTTGCCCAGATAAAAACCACGCGTAAGTGTGACGTCGTGCTTCGGCAGTTCGACGCA
>DPVW01000055.1:3684-5920 GCA_003529325.1 Candidatus Latescibacterota bacterium
CAGCTCCATCTTGACGCCGTCACCCAGGTCGAGTGTCATCCCAGGCCGGGCATCGCCACCGGTATGCGACACGGCTGCCCGGAGACCCCAGTTTTCGTATCTGCCATAGCCGCCACTGAGAAGACGTTTGCCGGAAGTGCATGCGTCGGGGGCCCCCTTCCACGTGCCACCGCGCAGAACCGTCTTCCCCTCAGGGAAGAATCTCGAGAGGAAGATTTGCAGACCACCGCCAAAACTCTTCATGGCAATGACCTCTCGCGTGTTACCTGATGGCTTGCTGTATGCGGCGGCTGGTATCGCAATGACACCGTCCTTGCGGTAGTTGATCTTTCTGTCCTCGGGCATGACCGGTGAGGCAATGACCTTTTCTGCAACCGTGGGCTCGTTGGCCTCGCCGAGGTCCTCGCCCAGTGCGTCGAGTGTTACGGCCTTTGACTCCTCGATGATGGCCCGCTGCGTGCGGAGCGCCACGCCATTCCAGAACGCGGAGACACCGTCGTGTTCCCCGTATATTCGCTTCTCACCGAGGACGTCGCCGGCCCACTGAGCCCGCTTGACCTTCAGGTAGGCATCCCTGTTGTTTCGGGCCTGCGTGCTCGCGAGGAAATCGACGTCCTGCCTGTAACGTGTACTGGTCCAGCCGGCACCCCAGCCTCCGCCCAGATTGACGACCCAGCCCTTTTGTGTGCAGTGTGCCAAGGCTCCATGACCGCGACTGGGACGAGCAATGGTCGGGATCCCGAAGGCTCGCAGAATGAAGCGGCCGATGAATGCGCGCCGACCGCACACCCCGCCGTTCATGAGGATGTTCTGATACCTCTGCAACTCAGGCCTGTCGTGCTTGACGTTCGCTGACCCGTATTTGACGTCGGTACTGACGAGACTCACGTATCGCCAGCCCTCGTTCGTGTTGTAGATGTGGTCGGGGCGGTAGTTCCGGAGCATCTCGCGCCCCCAGGCGAGGGTCTCATCTGGCTCGTCCCCATTTACGACAAAGCGGAGCGCCCAGATGCTCAACCGCTCGAATGCCGGATCCAGTTCACCTTCGAGGTATGCTTTCTCGTAGTGAAGGTGGCGTTTCACCGGGTCGACCGTGGCAGGGGCATCGTTCATCGCCGCCGGATTTGACTGCTCAATCGGCACCGCGTGTTCAAGACTGATAGCAATCGCCAGTCGCTGCAGGACACCATCGCCGGAAGCCTTCGTGCTTGCCTTCTGGATGCTGGCAAGGATTTGCATTGCCGGACCGTACTGTGACGGGCCATAGCCGTTGCGGCCAACCCGTTTGGCGTTGGCGCCATCCGCAACCAGCATCTCCTTCATGAGGTCGGTATCGGTCAGCAGCTTCTCAATCAGCGCTGCGTGTTCTTTTCCCTGCTGAGCAAACTCCGCCAGGCCACGAGGCGTGGCTTCGAGCAGGACGACGTATCTCGCGAACCTGGCATCCCGGGCGTCGTTGGAGAGGAACTGATTCAGCGTATCACCCTTTGCCCGACCGGTCTGCGGTATCCTGGCGGTGAGTTCGGCCCGAAGACTGTCGAGCCGATCGGCATACCGCGTCTCAAGCTGGCGCCCGACAGCAGTAAGCGCCCTTTGCGGGACGGCATTCGGCTTGGCCGCGCAGACAATTGAAGTCCCCATCGCGAGGCCAATCAGCGTCCCACAGATTGCTGTCATCGAATGCTGCCTCATCACTTTGCGTCCTGTTCTGTTTCGCTCTTATGGCTTGTGCCGGGGACCAATCTGAGCATGAAGGTAATCTCAGCTCACGGCGGTGATCAGGGCACGGCCTGATGAACTTGTTGAATCGCGTATGCCTCACCCGTTGTATTGATCGCCAGGTCACCGACGAACACTTCTCAAGAGCGGAGCACTTGAGCGTACAACACCCCGCCGTCTTGCACCACACGGGGTCGTAAAGCGAATTGGCACTCAGCACGCAAGCCCCGGTTTTGCATGGGGATGCGGCGAATTGCGAGAAGGTGCCAGAGGGCCAAGCTCCCCGAGTAGGATTTGAACAATCAGCAGATTCTCCGAGACGTGTGCAAGTTTCAAGGACGACCGGTGCGAAACCCGGTGCAGCTGGTGACGATTTGCCGCCGATCGATCCCGAACTGGCCCAGGTGATCGAGGCGTGGCCAACGCTGCCACCGGCAATCCGCGAGGCGATCCTCAGGGCAGCCGAGTGAGCCAACCGGAGGCTCGTGCACTCGTGGGGCCCCAGTCGCCCAGAAAC
>DPVW01000016.1:0-13106 GCA_003529325.1 Candidatus Latescibacterota bacterium
TTCCACGAAGCGGGGCGGCACGCCCTGCGATGGGATGGCCGGCAGAACGGCCGGGAACTGGCCTCGGGAGTCTACTTCTACCGTCTCATGGTTGGGGAGCAGGTGGAGACTCGCAAGCTGCTGCTGTTGCGATAGTCGTTTTCACACATCCAACACGTAACGGGCCAGCGGTGACAGTCGCAGATCGGTCTCGGGATGCAGATGTTGCCGTTGGTCGGTCTGTTGTTTGTGCTCGCGGGCGATGAAGGCACAATGAAGGACACGTCGTAAAGCGCCAGAACCGTTCTGCGTGCAGCTGTGCCAGGCGCTGCCATTGAAGACACCCACCGAACCAGCAGGCGCCGTCATGTAGACTTCGTCGGGGTGTGGCGCCAGCCGATCCTCGACCAACTCGGCGAGAGCACCCGGATTCAGATGGCTGCCCGGAACCAACCGGGTGGCGCCATTGTCGGGTGCCATGTCGTCGAGCATCCACATCGAGTTGACGACGTTGTACTTGCCTGGACCACGCTCGCCACCCCAGTCCGCGTGCAGCGTCTGTTGACCGAATCCGAGCTGTGGATCATGGCCATTGACGGAGTGCAGTTTGAAAGGCTTTTGCAGCACGTGCCACACCACCGTCAGTAGCAAGGGGTGCACGTAGACGCCATCAAATATCTCCCCCTTGTTGACCAGATCAGCGAGGCGACGCACACCCTCCACCTGAGCGACCTCTTTGCCGGCGTCGGCGCCTTCGGCGTCGTGGATGCGGTCGAAGGCCTGACGCAGTCTCACAAGCCAGTCGGTGTCGATAACCTCCGGCAGGATCGTATACCCCCGCTCGTCCAGCTCCTTCTTCTGTTGTTCGGACAGCACCCCTGGCGCCAGTCCGAGTTCCATCATTCGTGGATCCATGTGTCCTCCATCCTCCATCTCGCGCCTAGCTATTTAACTCATCCAGCGTCAACGAAAAACTCGGCACGAAATGCTCTATGAACCAGGCGACCTCCGGCAACTCGAGGGCCTGGATCTCGCGCTCGATGGCAGACCGCGCATGGGTGAACTCCTCGTTGCCGCTCTTCAGCTCTTCGAGACATTTGAGATACGAGCACAGTTTGTCCGCCGCCTTGACCAGCCGCAGGTGTTCGGGTCGGTCCTGGCCAAACAACAGCGGCCGGTATGTCGGGCGCAGATCTTCCGGCAGCATCGCCGTGAGGCGCTCGCGGGCGGCCACTTCGATGCGACCATAGGCGGAACTCAGGTCGGGATCGTGATGTTTAATCGGGCTCGGCAGATCGCCGGTGATCACCTCACTGGCGTCGTGAAATACAGCGAGGGCCATGACCCGCTCTGGATCGACGTCACCGCCGAACTGATCGCGAGAGATTACCGCAAGGGCGTGGGCGAGAATCGCCGCCTGCAGGCTGTGCTCCTGGATGTTTTCACTCTGCGTGCTGCGCATCACACCCCAGCGCTGGATGAATTTCATCCGCGCTATATAGGCAAAGAAGTGACTGGGGCTGTCCACGGTGGATTCTTCCTTCTTCCTGGGTTCACCGCCAGGTTATATTCGAAAGACAGTGAAAATATCTACTCCGAGTGTTTCTCGTCCGTCTTGTTGCCCACATGCATGACCTGCAGGACTACATCTGGATGCGGCAACAGTGGCGGTCCTTCCGTCACATTCTCATCGGCGCCCTCGGTGCGATCCTGGTCCTGAGCCTGAGCGGTCTGCTGCTGCTGCACGACAACCAAGAGCCTGCACGTTGGTTCATCATGCGTCTCGCTCTCTTGTTGACAATCGCCGTCGCCACCCCCCTTGGGTTCTGGGTCAAAGCGGGGCGTGAGATCCGCGATCTGAGCAGATGGTCACCGCCGCTCGGCTCGAGAATGCACGGCAAGCGAAGGGCAAGAAGAAGGGGCGGCGGCGCGAGTAGCGCCAGCGGACCACGCAGAGACTGCGCCCTGCGTTGACAGAGAGCGGCGGCGCCGGTTATCTTTTGGCCTCTTGACCTTTCCCGCAACGCCTTCATTCTCAAGCACATACCTGCCCTTGCTACGGCTCCCCGCGCCGCCGAAATGACCGTCGCACCCGCTCTCGATTCCGTCGCCCGCAAGACTGCCCAGAGCCCCCCGTTTGCACAGATTCTGGGGCGACTCGGCGCTGATGACCGGGATGTCCTCGTCCATGGTCTGCCGACGACGCTTGGCGCCTTTCTGCTGACGACGGTGCAGCGGCAGTTGGGCCGCCAGATCGTCGTCGTCGCCGCCAATGAGAGTCAGGCCGAGTCCTGGCGCGACGACCTCACGGCGATCGCCGGCGAGGACATCGTGCACTACTTCCCGGCGTGGGATGTCGACCTCTACGACGGCCGGTCCCCGGACATCGACGTCTCCGGGCTGCGTATCGAGGCCGTCGCCCGACTGGCTTCGACGGAACCAGCCATCGTTGTGGCGCCGGCGGCGGCGCTGCTGACCCCCGTTATCCCAGCAGCAGCCCTCGAGCGGGCGACCCTGCAACTGCAGACCGGCGACGAGCAGCCACCTGACAGACTGATCTCCCATCTGGTCGATGGTGGCTACGAGAGTGTCCCCATCGTCGATGGCGTCGGTCAATTCAGCTCCCGCGGCGGCATCTTCGACATCTACCCCGTCGGTCTCGAACAACCCGTGCGGCTGGAGTTTTTTGGTAACGAAATCGAGTCGATCCGCACCTTCGACCTCACCACGCAACGTTCGGTGAGCAGCGTCAAGCAGGCCCGGATCCTGCCGGCACGCGAGGTCATCCTGCACCGGCCTTTCTTCGACGACTACGTGCCCAACCTGGTACGCGCCGAGCAGGAGACGGGTGTCGACCTGACGGATGTGAAGGACCAACTCGAGTTGGGCACGATGGCCCTCGATGGCATCGAGACGGTCATGGCGATTCTCTACGGCGCCGACGACGGCCTGTTCACCTACCTGCGCGAAGATGCTCTGCTCTACAGTGAAGAGTCCGAGGATCTCGATACCGAGCTGGTGAAGGCTTTTGGCCCCTCACGCAGGGAATTCGAGCGTCACGCCGAACGTGGCACCCATATGCCACTGAACCATCTGGTCCGCGACAGCGACTGGCTGTACGAATGCCTCAATGCCCGTTGCCGTCTTCGCCCGGCACCGGTTGGCGAAGCCGACGCGGCGGTGCGCTTCGGTGCCTCCGAGCCGCGTGTCGTTCAGGGCGAGCTCGCCGTCCTCAAGCAGGAGATCGGACGCCTCGACGAGCAGAGCTACGACATCCACATCCTCTGCGAGACGAAGGGCCAGTCGAGCCGCTTGCAGGAGATCTTCGCCGACTGGAGTGACGACGTCACCTTCGGGCTGTGCACATTGAGTGGTGGTTTCGTCTTTCCCGCAGCGAAGATCGCCATCCTCAACGACCACGAGATCTTTTCGCGACAGAAGAGCCGCTACCGCTATCGAAAGTTCAAGTCGGCCAAGCCGATCTCCTCTTTCGACGCCATGCAGCGGGGCGATTTTGTCGTCCACGTCGATCACGGCATCGGCCGCTACATCGGACTGAAACGGCTGACGATCTCCAACCGGGATCACGATTGCCTGGAGGTCACCTACCACGGCACGGACAAACTGTTCATTCCAGTGGAACAGCTCGACTTGCTGCGCCGCTATTCCAGCACCGAGGGCGAGGCGCCGCTGCTCAACAAGCTCGGTTCCAATGCCTGGGAGAAGCTGAAGGAGCGCACCAAGGAAGAGATCTTCAAGATGGCGGGCGAGTTGATTCAACTCTACGCCGAACGCAAGTCGCTTCCGGGGATGCAGTTCTCCGGCGACACGGCGATGCAGCGCGAACTGGAAGCGGCCTTCCCATTTCAGGAAACGCCGGACCAGCTGCGCACGGTGGAAGAGGTAAAGCAGGACATGGAGTCGCCGCACCCCATGGACCGCCTCGTCTGTGGCGACGTGGGTTATGGCAAGACGGAGGTCGCTGTCCGTGCTGCTTTCAAAGCCGTGTGCGATCACAAGCAGGTCGCCGTGCTGGTGCCGACGACGATTCTCGCCCAGCAACATTACCAGACCTTCGCTGAACGCATGGCGCCCTTCCCGGTACGTGTGGAGGTCATGTCCCGTTTTCGCACCACCAAAGAGTTGAAGGCCGTCGCCCAGGCTGTGAAGGAGGGCAAGGTCGATATCCTGATCGGCACCCATCGTATTCTCAGCCAGGATGTGAAGTTCCGCGACCTCGGCCTGCTCGTCGTCGATGAGGAGCAACGTTTCGGCGTCAAACACAAGGAGCGGCTGAAACAGTTCAAACACCTTGTCGATGTCGTCACACTCACGGCAACACCGATTCCGCGCACCATGCACATGTCCCTTATGGGTGCGCGCGACATGTCCGTCATCAATACGCCCCCGGAAGATCGCCTGCCGATCCATACGGAGATTATCGCTTTTGACGAGGGCCGGATCATGGAAGCCATCCAGCGCGAGATCGACCGTGGTGGCCAGGTCTACTTCGTCCACAATCGCGTGCAGTCGATTCATCGACTCGTCGAGTATCTGCGGGAATTGATGCCTCAGGTGCGCTTCGCCGTGGCCCACGGGCAGATGCCATCGCGACAACTGGAACAGATCATGTTCGACTTCCTGGAACGGAAGTACGACTGCCTCGTCAGTACCATGATCATCGAGTCCGGCATCGACATCCCCTCGGTGAACACGATCCTGGTGAACCGATGTGACATGCTCGGACTGTCCCAATTGTACCAGATTCGCGGTCGAGTGGGTCGCGCCAAGGAACGCGCCTACGCTTATCTGATGGTACCGAAGGGCAAAAAACTGACGCGTAAATCGCGGCTGCGTCTACGGGCGGTGGAGGAATTTGCAGATCTCGGCTCCGGCTTCAACATCGCCATGCGCGACATGGAAATTCGCGGCGCCGGAAATCTCCTCGGGGCCCAGCAGCACGGCTTCATTATCGCCGTCGGCTTCGATCTCTATACGCGACTCCTCGATGAGGCCGTGCGTGAACTCAAGGGAGAGAAGGTCGAGCAACAGGTCGATCCCGATATCAAGATCGCCGTCACCGCCTACATCCCGGAGGACTACGTCCCCGATGGTGATCTGAAGATGGAGTTCTACCAACGCCTCGCCGACGCCCAACGGGTCGTCGATCTGCTGGCGATCAAGGAAGAGATGGAAGACCGCTTCGGACGTGCACCGTGGCAGGCCAAGTCGCTGTTCCACATCATGGAGATCAAGGTGATGGCACGGCAATTGGGTCTGGCATCCGTGCAGTTGGAGAAGTCCCGTTTCAGCCTGCATTTTCCCGAGAGCGTGCAGGTCTCGCCCGCCGACATCCAACGCCTCGTCGAAAAATCATCATCGCAGTTGGAGTTCAATGTCGGCGAACGTCTGTCGATCGAGACCTTTTTGAGAGCCAGCGACGAACAGGAACGCCTGGAGAAAGCACGAGATCTTGTCGAAGAGCTGCTGTGACTTCCCCTGCCGGCGGCGCGCCGGTCACTATACCCAGTGGCTGTTCATCCTGGTCCTGGGATTCGTCCTCGCCGGTTGTGCAGGCGAGCCCGGTCAAGGCCCGGTTGTTGCCCGTGTCGGTGACGCGGCGCTCATGGTGGCCCAACTCGACGCGCAAGTGCCCGACTCGGAGTTGGCGGACGCCGAACGGCGGATTTATGTCGACAACTGGGTGCGGCGGCAGTTGCTCTATCAGGAGGCGCTCGCCCGTGAGGTCGATCAAACGGCGCGTGTGTACCAACTCATCGAGTCGACGCGGCGTGACCTCATCATCGCCGCTTTTCTCGACGACCTGTTTGCCGATCGGCAGATCGACGTGACCGACAGCAATGTGGAGCAGCACTATCACCTGCACGTCGACGACTTTCGACGACCCGAGGCAGAACTTCGGGCGCAACATATCCTGCTCGGCTCGCGGCGGGACGCTACCGCCCTGCGCAACGAACTGTTGCGTGGCGCCGTGTTCAAAGACAAGGTCCGCTTGTCCATCGACCGTGAAACCAACACCATGGGAGGCGACCTGGGCTACTTCACAGCTGACGAGCGACCAGAAATCTGGGCGGCCTGCGATGGCGCCAGCCCGGGTCAACTGTGCAACATTCTATCCCTCGATGCGGGCTTCCACATCGTTCGACTCACCGACCGCAAGGAGGCCAACTCAGTGCGCGATCTGACAGAACCGACTGTACGCGAACAAATCCTGGAGACCTTGGTACGACAGATGCACCAGCAACGCATCGACGAACTGGTCGCGGGTCTGCGCTCCGAACACTCCTGGTCCATCGATGAAGCCGGATTGGCGACACAATGAGGGGGCATCGCCGTCTCGCGCGGATCTCTGTCGCGATTTGCCTCCTGTGCACGCGGGTGGATGCCGTACCGGAACTGCTCGACCGCATCGTCGCCGTCGTCGACGATCAGATCGTGCTCCTGTCGGAGCTCAACCTGCGCCTGCAGATGGAACTGCAGGCCCAGGGCCGCAACCCGATGTTTCTCAGCGAGTCGGAGGCGGCCAGCGAAAATGCTCGGATCCTGAACGAGATGGTGGACGAACTGGTGGTCGTCAAGAAGGCCGAGAAGGACAGTATCCAGGCGGATGCCAGCCTTGTAGAGGAACACCTCGATGTCGAGTTCAACAACATCAAGCGACGGATCGGTGAGACGGAACTGGCGAACATGCTGGAACGATCGGGCATGACGGAACGCCAACTCAAGCACAGATACCGCAAGCAGATCCGCCACCGGTTGTTGTTCGAGCAAATGGTCAGTGAGATGGCCTATCGGCAGTTCATCACACGGCGCGATGTCGAGGCCTTCCGCGATTCCTTCGCCACCAGGTTGCCACCCAAAGTGTCGGTCAGTCAGATCAACCTGAAGGTGACCCCTGCCGATTCGGTGCTGGAGCGGGCGAGGGCGCAGATCGCGGTCATCGAGCAGGCACTCGATGCCGATACCGATGGCGATTTCACCGCCATCGCGCGGCGATTCTCCGAGGATCCGGGCACAGCGCCGGAGGGGGGAGACGTGGGCTGTTTTTCGCCAGGTTCGCTGATGCCTGAATTCGAGCAGGCCGCCTTCAATCTGAAACCAGGTGAGCGCAGCGAGGCGGTGCTGACAGCCATGGGCTTCCACCTGATTCTGCTGCACGAGAAGCGGGAGAGCGAGATGTGCGCCAGTCATATTCTGGTCCGCGCTCGCATCACCGAAGCAGATCGGCAACGGGTCGAAGACGGCCTGCAGGATCTGCGGCGGCGTTCTCTTTCCGGTGAAGACTTCGCGCAACTGGCACGCGACCATTCACAAGACGCCGGCACGGCCAGTCAGGGGGGGCTCTGGCGTATCCTCGACAGCGAGTCGATCGAACCATTTCTCGTGCCCCATGTCACCGGTCTCGGACTTGGCGATGTCAGTCAGCCATTCTTCATCGAAGATGGTGGCCACATCCTCAAGATCAACGACGACTACGCCACGCTCGAGTCGCTGGTGCGCGAGGAGCGGGTCGCTGAGCGGATGGAGCAGTTGATCGAAGACTATCGTGGAGAAATCCACGTTGAGGAACGGCTCGAAGAGTCCTGGCTGTGGGACCCTCTGGAGACGGCGGACTCCTCCACTTCGCAACCGGCCCCCGACGCCGCTCTGCCGTAAAGGTCCTGGCAGGTTCATGGCACGACTAGACGCCTTCCTCAAGAACACGGGGCTGTTCAAGGCCCGCACGCAGGCACGCCGGGCTTGTGATGAAGGCCGCGTGCTGATGGACGGCGAGGCGGCACGTGGCTCACGCATCGTGCACGTGGGGGCAAGACTGTTGGTAGAGACGGCGGATCACCGCGTTGAAGCGGAGGTCCTCGATGTACCGGAACGGCCCGTGGCTCGGAGCCGACGCGCCAGTTACCTGTCCGAGTTGCGCCGTGAGCCACTGGCACGGGTGGTACTCTCTTTCGACGATGAGCCATGAGTTGATGACGACCTCTGAGACCGACAGGACCAAACCCTACGAGGGCCTGGCACCGATCTACGATTATGTCATGCGTCACGTGGATTACAAACACTGGGCCCAGCATGTCCAGATGTTGTTGCGCCACCATGACAGCGATACCGACCACCTGCTTGAACTCGCCTGTGGCACGGGCAATGTCGCCTGTGCGCTGGCTGATCTGGGATATACGGTTAGCGGCTACGACGCATCTGAGGCGATGATCGGCGTCGCCCGGCAGAAGGCGACGGACCACGATGGCAGAATTTATTTTGACGTCTCCGACCTGCGCCAGTTGGGCCAGATCGGCCCCTTTGACGGTGCCATCTGCCTATACGACAGCTTCAACTACCTGTTGTGTCTGGCAGACATCACCCTCGCCCTGAGCCAGATACATGATGTGCTTACGCCGGGCGCTGTCTTTATCTTTGATGTCTGCACCGAACGCAACTCGTTGGAACATTTCAAGGATGAGCACGAAACGGAGCAGGGACCGGGGTTTCACTACGCCCGGCATAGTTACTACGACGCCGATGAGCAGCTGCAATTCAACAAGTTCGACATCCGACTCGAAGATGGAACACACCGGCAGGAGAGCCACGTGCAGCGCATTTATCCACATGACGAACTGTTGGCCTGCATCGACGACAGTTCCTTCGAACTGTTGGAGGCCCTCGACGGCTTTTCCCAGCGGCGGGGGTCTGAGCGTTCGGACCGGGTCCACTTCGTTCTGCGACGTCCGGCCTGAAAGTCTCCCATGCCTGTGACCCCTCCCGACATCTCGGCCAGCGATCTCGACGCTGCCGCCGGGTTCCTGCGATCGCAGTCCGATCTGTTGATCACCTCCCACGTCAATTCTGACGGCGATGGGATCGGCGGTGGCCTGGCTCTGCTGGGCTTGCTACGCCAACTCGACAGCCGCAGCCAGTTGTTGCTGCAGGACGAGCCACCCGGTGACTACGATTATCTCGATGGCTGGGATGAGATCATCGATCTAGGCAACGCACCCGCGCAGCAGCACGACACAGCCGTGCTGCTGGATTGCCCCAACTTCGACCGCATTGGCCGAGTGGGCGATCAGATCACCACGGACGCAGCCCTGCTCAACATCGATCATCACCCCGACAACGAACGCTTTGGCGCCATCAACCTGAGTACCGATGTCGTCTGTTCGACGTGTGAGATGCTCTACCATCTGGCGATGCACATGGGTCTGGATATCGATCGACCCATCGCCGAACAGCTCTACACCGGTATCCTCTTCGACACCGGTGGATTTCGTTACTCCTTGACGACACCGACGTCGCTGGAGGTTGGCGCGGATCTGGTGCGCCGCGGCGCGCGCCTGGATCTCATCGCCGACCGCCTCTACAACAACGCCACCTTTGACTCGGTCAAGATGATCGGTCGCGCCATCGATTCCATGGCCCTGCACCATGACGGGCGAGTGGCGACGATGTCTCTCACGCACGAGGAAATGGAACGGGGCGACTCCGAAGCGTCCGTCAACTATGGGCTGTGGATCAAAGGTGTGGAGGTGACGGCGCTGCTCAAGGAAGAGAGGGTGGGCCACTACCGCATCAGCCTGCGTTCGCGCGAAGATGTCGATGTCAGCGCCATCGCTCGCATCTTCGGCGGTGGTGGACACGCACGGGCTGCCGGTTGCCGGCAGGAGGGCAGCCTCGATGATGTACTGACACGCATGCTCGCCGCCATCGAACAGATGCTCCCATGAGTGGCGCCTCGCCACATCTCGTCAGCCTGCAGAGCTGGACGGGCGATGAAATTCGCCAGGTCGTCGATGCAGGCATCCAGCTCAAAGCCGACCCCGGCGCATTCGCTGGCAGTCTGGCGGGCCGCTCCATGGCCATGCTATTTCAGAAGACCTCCACGCGCACACGATGCTCCGGTGAGGTTGGCATGTTCCAGCTGGGTGGGCAGGCGGTGTTCCTCGATTGGCGTTCGACCAACTTTGGTCTCGCCGATCTGGGGGATGAGGCTCGCGTGTTGTCCCGTTACTTCGACTTTATCCTGGTCCGCTTCCTGGCGCACGCCGACGTCGTCACCGTCGCCCAGGCGTCAGATGTGCCAGTCATGAATGGCTGCTGCGATCGGTACCATCCGCTACAGGGCTTGTGTGACCTGCAGACGATACAGGAGAAATTTGGCCGCCTCGAGGGTATTCGTCTCATCTATGTAGGCGTGCATAACAATGTCACCAACTCGTTGATCATAGCGGGATTGCGTACGGGTATGCACATCACTGTCGTCGCCCCGGAAGTGAACGAGTGCGCCACCGACACGGCGTTGCTCGCCGAAGCCCGCGCTTCGGACCGCTACCTGGAAACGGATGACATCGCCGCTGCTGTCGCCGAGGCGGACGTGCTCTACACCGACACCTGGCTCGACATGGAATACTTCGACGATCCGGACTACGCCGAGGAGAAGGCACGTCGCATTCGCCTGTTCGAGCCCTACCGGCTGAGTCGAGCACTGCTGGGTTCATCCGAGGCGCTGATCATGCACTGCCTGCCGGCACACCGCGGCTACGAGATCGAATCAGAGTTGGTTGACGACCCCCGCTCGGTGGTTTTCGACCAGGCGGAGAATCGCTTGCACAGTCAGAAGGCGACCCTGTTGAAGCTGGCTGGCCTGTTGCCATGAGACGTATGTGGGCCTGTTGCGCGTCGAACAGGTCTACCGAGACTCATCCTCCTTGCGCCTCGTCAATCTCTACCGCAAGCTGGATCCGGAGGTCGCCGAACCGATCCAACGCGGCTATCTGCTGTTTCCGCATCATGTCCTGCTGGAGACTGTCAACTTCAAAGCCGGCAAGCCGGATTTTTCTCACGAGATGCACGAGCGCCTGCGCTACGCGGCTCGTTTCATCCTCAACTTTGCCGAATTTCCTGTGATCGTCGAGGGGCACACCGACAATCTTGGCGACAAGGCGAGGAATCTGGCCCTGTCACGCTCGCGCGCTGCCCAGGTAAAGGAGTATCTGCACGACATCCAGCAGGATACCACGCCTGCTGATGCAACAGCACCGAGGCCGGACGCTTCCACAATCGCCGCGTCGACATCGTCCTGGTCAACGAATTGCCCGCCGACATCATCGGTGACATGTCGCAGTATTACTAGCTAGTGTCCTGGCGCTGGTAATGACCGCTGCGGCCACCACTTTTTTCCTGCAGGCGTAGCTGCGTGATGACCATGGCTCGGTCTACCGCTTTACACATGTCGTAGATCGTCAGTAGTGCGACCGTCGCCGCCGTCAGCGCTTCCATCTCGACACCGGTGCGGTCGGCGACTCGCGCTTGCGTCTCGACCTCGATGTGGTCGCTACCGATGGTGAACACCACATCCACGGCGGTCAGATTCAGTGCATGGCACAGGGGGATCAACTCGGCCGTGCGCTTCGCCGCCATGATGCCCGCAAGACGTGCCGTCTCCAGGACGTTACCCTTGGCTATTTGATCATTGATGACCAGTTGTATCGTTTCCGGCGCCATGCGGATTTCGCCGCCAACGACTGCCAGGCGCTCGGTGATCTGTTTTTCGGAGACGTCCACCATGCGCACACGACCCGATTCGTCGAGATGTGTCAGTCTATCAGCCATGACCTCATAAGGTAACCGTTGCTTGAGGAAAGAGAGAGAAACCAATGAATATATTCTCGTTGGAGGGCAAAATCGCCCTCGTAACCGGTGCCGGCCGTGGCATCGGCCGCGGTGTCGCCGAAGGTCTTGCCGCCCAGGGGGCCACCGTCGTCTGTGCGTCGCGCACCCGACCCGAACTGGATGAGGCCGTTGTGGCCATCGAGGCCGCCGGCGGCAGCGCTATGGCGCTCACCCTGGACATGGCCGACATGGACTCCATCGACGCCTGCGTGCGCCAGATCATCAATACGTATGGCAGGATCGACATCCTCTTCAACAACGCTGGCATGAATGTCAGGCAACCAATCGATGAGGTCACCGAAGAGGAGTACGACCGGATCATGACAGTCAACCTCAAGGGTCTGTTCTTCCTCAGTCAGAAAGTGGCTCGGAACATGCGAACCCGGCGCCAGGGCAAGATCATCAACGTCGGTTCGTTGACGACGGGACGCGCCCTGGCCAAGGTTTCCGTCTATACCGCCACCAAAGGGGCTGTTGGGCAACTGACCAAAGCACAGGCGCTGGAGTTTGGCGCCGACAATATCCAGGTCAACGCCATCTGCCCCGGTTTTGTCGTCACCTCGCTGACGGAGAAGATGTGGGCGGATGAGACCATGCGGGCCTGGGGTGAGAGCCGCGTCGCCCTCGGCCGACTGGGTACGCCACAGGACATGTCAGGCACGGTGGCATTTCTTGCCTCCGCCGCATCCGACTACGTCACAGGGCAGTGCATCTACATAGATGGTGGCTTTATGGCGGGGGACAACTGGCCACTGCCCCCAGCGGCGGCAAAATAGATCTTTGTGTCAGTGGGGGAGACGTAAGGGATCGCCAGCGGAAAGTAAGACAGGTAGTCGCGTTCGAAGGAGAGCGCCGCGAAGTGGCGGCGTTGCGGCGAGGATCTCGAACAGGGAACGACTGAAGAGTACCCAGATCCCGAGAGCGATCGGTACGTCGATGGTGATGCTGCGATGCCTCAGGGCCCGCCAGGCGCCGGTGAGGTAGTCGGTGCTGCAGTACAGCAACACGGGCAGTGCCAGCGCCACACTCAGCAGACCGAAGAGCCGTTGCCAGGCCTGGGATATCTGCGAGGCCAGGCGCTGCACAAGTTGTCTCAGGGTGAGCTGCCGCAAGACAGCTCTCGACGCAGAAAATTCTACCTCTGCGTCCCGAACCCCCGGTTCCAGTCGCTGCAGACTCTCGAGCAACCAGACACACGAAGGGCAGTGAATCTGCGGTAGCTGCAAGGTCGCCCGGGCTGTGCGTCATCGAGGTAAGCGAAACGTGACACCCGGGTGTCCCGATCCCGTTGTGATGTGCCGGGACGGTCCGCCAGAGCGTAGTACTTGCTGCAGACCACTGTCGCGCAGGATTTCGTATACCGTGGGCAACCCGTACAGCAGAAAGCCTGCTCTTCAGCCGCAACTGGCTCGTGTGTACAGGTCTGCCCGCAGTGATAACAG
>DPVW01000016.1:13466-17603 GCA_003529325.1 Candidatus Latescibacterota bacterium
ACAGAGGCTAATCTTGCGACCACTGGGACAACTCTGTCTCGGTGCCGTGTCCCACTTTCATGCCACGAAGGGCGTGATCGCTTCTTTCAACTCGTGGTAGCCCTCGAGAAATCCGGGGCGCTCGCCACTGTAGACCTTGTCGAAACTCGCCAGTGCGTCGTCGAGCCAGGTGCGCAGCTTGTCGTTGCCGGGGTTGGCGTCGAGATAGGCATCGCGGATGAGGACGAAGTGGATGCGCGGGTCGTAGGGCCTCTTGGTACCTCCCATGGACTCGTCGCCGTCGAGCAACCGCAACAGCATGGCATCCGCCGAACCCAGTGTCTGCTCGTGGATCGGGGGGCCGTCCATACGATACATCACCGATGTCATATCCCGCCCATTGCCGGTGGTGTACCCCATTTCGCCCCACAACTCGTCCATCTTCGCCTTGGCCCCGACCTTGTCGATGACGATCTGACCGAAATGGCGCAACGGGTCGGAGACATCGGCGAGCAGATCCGTGAGTCGGTCACCGTCGAGATCGGTGGACAAGACGATGACATCCTGCTTGTCGATCAGGTCCCACAACAGAAGACCGTAGTTGGTGTCGGCGATATGTTGTTCGACGCGGCCACTCCAGTTCTCCATGCCTGACTTGAAATCGGCCGGCAGCAAGGCGATAATGCGATCTACACGCTCGCGATGCTCCTCGTATCCGTCGACAGCGTATTTGCGACCCACCTCGAATTTGGTGCCCTGCAGCAGCCAGGAGAGCAGGCCGGCGTTGATGCCATCTTCCATCGCCTGTGTCGGCTTGAAGGCGACACGACCGAGTTTGCCGGTTTCGTGCACCATCTGCAGAAAACGGCGATTCGCATAGGCCATCTGCACACCGGGTGTGTTCATCTCGGAGTGCACGATTCCTGACTCGGCAGAGACCTCAAACTTGGCTTTGTCCTGCGAATAGGGCAGACAAGGCATACAGCGTACGACGGTGATGGTGCCATAGGGCCGCACATTGCAGTACACCCCCGCCTGCGTACGCAACGGCGCATTGCCGGACTTGCCCATGACGACAACCTTGCCCCCTTTGCCGTCGTTGACCCAGGCGTCCCCCGCCGTCGACCACTTGATCGACGTGCACGGCATGTTGCCGAACCAACTCAGGGGCTCCAGCGCCAGATCGTGGCGATACTGCGCCCACATGGGCACCGCATAATAAGGGAGGCCGAGTACGTCGATGGCGGCGACGGTACCCAACAGGGCGTAGGCATCGGTCAGGGAGTGGGCGACGGGTTGGACCTGCCCATCGTGCCTGCCCCCCTGCCAAATCACGGCATCTGGATACCCCGATGGTCGCACATCGGTGGGCTCGAACAACTCCTGCAAGAGGCCAAGGAGATCGCCGGCGGCGGCTTCAGTGCGGGCGATATTCAACAGATCGAGCATGTCATCGGTCTCCACGGTGGCAGCAGATTTTTTGCGTACGTCCTTGTCTATTAGATGTAACCGAAGCCGGTCACCCCGGCAACCAGACGTTACTTGAGATGAAGCAGACGGAACCACATTCGGCACTTGTCGAAATCCACAACTCTCGTTATATTCGGGACTTCGAGGAAAAAATGTAGCAGTCTCACTATGTGACTGCTACTTGCTATATGATCAACTGCAAAATCAGCTTTAGTAAATCGTTGTAAGTCTCTCCCTTTTCAATCCTTTAGGAGGAATAGCGCATGGCTGCTAAGCAGCTCGACTTCGACATCTCCGCCCGCGAAAAGCTGGCAAAAGGTGTTGACCGACTTGCTGACACTGTCAAGGTGACACTCGGCCCCAAGGGCCGCAATGTCGTCCTCGACAAGAAGTTTGGCTCCCCGACCGTAACCAAGGACGGCGTCACCGTCGCCAAGGAGATCGAACTCAAGGATCCTTTCGAGAACATGGGCGCCCAGATGGTGCGCGAAGTCGCCTCGAAGACGTCCGACGTCGCCGGTGATGGTACCACCACAGCGACGGTGTTTGCTCAGTCGATTTTCCGTGAAGGCCTCAAGAATGTGACGGCAGGGGCCAATCCGATGGATCTCAAGCGCGGCATCGACGCCGCCGTCGGGGCCGTTGTGGGCAGCATCCGCAAGCTGGCCAAGGACGTGAAGACCCACGAAGAGATTGCTCAGGTGGCACGCACGTCGGCCAACAATGACCAGGAGATCGGCGATCTCATCGCCGATGCCATGGACAAGGTCGGCAAGGACGGCGTCATCACTGTCGAAGAAGCCAAGTCGATGGAAACCACCCTCGACGTCGTCGAAGGCATGCAGTTCGACCGTGGTTACCTGTCCCCGTACTTCGTCACCGACCAGGAGACCATGGAGGCCGTCCTCGAGGACGCCTACATCCTGATCTACGACAAGAAGATCTCGAACATGCGCGATCTCGTCCCTGTGCTCGAGAAGATCGCCCAGTTGAGCAAGCCACTGCTCGTCATCGCCGAGGACATCGAGGGTGAAGCCCTGGCGACACTCGTCGTCAACAAGCTGCGTGGCACACTGCGCGTCGCCGCTGTCAAGGCACCCGGTTTCGGTGACCGTCGCACGGCTATGCTCGAGGACATCGCCATCCTCACCGGTGGCCGCGTCATCTCCGAGGACACGGGCCTCAAGCTTGAGAACACCTCCCTCGACGATCTGGGTCAGGCCAAGCGTGTCACCCTCGATAAGGACAACTCGACCATCATTGAGGGTGCTGGCAAGGCGGCTGACATCAAGGGCCGTGTCGGTCAGATTCGTCAGCAGATCGACGAGACGACCTCTGATTATGATGGCGAAAAGCTCCAGGAACGGCTGGCCAAGTTGGCCGGCGGTGTCGCCGTCGTCAACGTGGGCGCCTTCACCGAGACTGAGATGAAGGAGAAGAAGGCCCGCGTCGAGGATGCCCTGCACGCAGCTCGCGCTGCAGTCGAAGAGGGTGTCGTTCCCGGTGGCGGTGTCACCTTCATCCGCGCCATCAAGGTCGTCGACGCTCTCAAGCTTGAGGGTGATCAGGCGACGGGTGCTGCCATCATCCGCCGTTGTCTCGAGGAACCGCTGCGGCAGATCTCGACGAATGCCGGCCTCGAAGGCGCCATCGTCGTGCAGAATGTGTCCAGCAAGTCAGGCGCCTATGGTTACAACGCACTGACCGATGTCTACGAGGACATGATCAAGGCTGGTATCACCGACCCGGCCAAGGTCTCCCGCACGGCCATCGAGAATGGCGCCAGCATCGCCAGCCTGTTGCTGACGACGGAAGCGTTGGTCGCCGAGATTCCCGTAGAGGCGCCTCCGGCTCCGGCAGGTCCTCCGGGCGGCGACATGTACTAGGAGATCTGGACCGGCGCAAGCGCCGGTCCACTCTCGCAACACGGTTCAGTAGGAAAGGGGGCTCGCTACCGACAGCGGGCCCTCTTTTTTACAACCACAGCGTCCGATACTGCTGCGTGCGTTCGCGGCCATTTTCAATGATGGCGAAGCGCACGCCTGGTGTGGCTCCGTTGCGCGGCCATCCCAGCAACCCCAGTGGTTGGCCTTTTTGTAGATAGGCCCCGACCTCGGCGATAAGGGTACCGATTCCAGCATACCGGGTCTGCAGACCATTGCCGTGATCGACGAGAATCGTGTATCCCAGGTCCCGATCAAATCCAATCCGTTCCACCCGTCCCGATGCCGCAACCTGCACGGCGCTGCCTTTTGGCGCAGGCAACAGAAGCCCCCGGTCGAGGGCGCGCCAACTCGATAACAGCACGGGTGACAGGGTCGGCACGGTGCGCAGACCACCATGTTCGAGGCGCCGCTGAATGGAGATGAATTGCTCCGGCGTACGGTTCTTGCGTTGCCCTGGGTCGCGGGTGTTGAGCCCGATCGCTTCCGCTGCCATGCTGCGCAGCTTGATATTGCTCTGTTCCAATTCGAGCAGCATCACCTCGAGGTCCTCGATCAACTCCACCTCATCGACGAGAATTGCCTTGTCCCGCTCGAGGCGCTCCACATGGCGGACGAGATAGTCATTTTCGATCCAACTGCGTAGACCGACACCGAGAAGCGCCAGGATTCCAAGTGAGATGGCGAGGCAAACCCACACCATGATACGACGAATTTTGAATTCGTACGTTCGCCCCCCTTCTTC
>DPVW01000016.1:17958-18202 GCA_003529325.1 Candidatus Latescibacterota bacterium
GGGAAGCATCACGTCAGCCGAGAATGTCGATCAGGGAACCCAACATTTCGTCGCTGGTTCGGACCACATTGACGACAGCGCCAGCATGATACGGTCGCGATCTGCTCCACCGCCAGATCAACCGCGTCGACTGATCGACCCATGGGGGCATCGACAGCCGCGAGTTGGAAGCGCTGCTCGAAGCGTCCCTCGACGCCTTTCCAGACACCTCCACCCACGGGTTGCTCGACGGCAGTGGTACGCA
>DPVW01000310.1:0-467 GCA_003529325.1 Candidatus Latescibacterota bacterium
TCGGAGCCTACAAGGGCACGGTGTACCAGCCAGGGCTGCTATAGGCCATCCCATTTTACGCCAATCGGAAGGTTTCGGTCCGACTCCGCAACTTCGAGAGTGATCCCATCGAGATCGCAACAGTCGTCGTGTGGCGCGTCGTCGATACGGCGGAGGCATGCTTCCTTGTCGACGACTACGTCGATTTCGTCCACGTACAGAGCGAGGCGGCATTGCGCAACCTGGCAACGAGGTATCCGTACGACAGTGACGACGACAGCATCGTCGCCCTCCGTAGTCACACGGGCGAGATTGCCGAGACCCTCAGGACCGAGGTGCAGGACCGCCTCGAGAAGGCCGGTGTCGAGGTTGTCGAAGCGCGCATCACACACCTGGCCTACGCATCGGAGATCGCCAGTGCCATGCTCCAGCGGCAACAGGCGGGTGACATCATCGCCGCCGGTAGAGAATTGTCGATGGCGCTGTGA
>DPVW01000310.1:670-4799 GCA_003529325.1 Candidatus Latescibacterota bacterium
CGGCAACAGGCGGGTGCCATCATCGCCGCCGGCAGAGAATTGTCGATGGCGCTGTGAGGATGGTCGAAATGGCTCTGGCGCGACTCGCCGAGGCAGAGGTGGTGGAACTCGATGAAGAGCGCAAGGCGATGATGGTCAGCAATCTGTTGGTCGTGTTGTGCGGCGAGCGCGCTGTGCAACCCGTCGTCAACAGCGGATCGCTGTACTAGACCAGGCGGGATCGAAGACGTGGCGAAACGAAAAGCCTTCCTCGTCCGCCTTGACCCTGCCATTCTGGAGTCACTGCAGCGCTGGGCCGCCGACGACCTGCGTAGTGAAGCCACTCCGAGTCCGATGGCGCGAAAGACCGAGACGTTCCTATGAGTCCCCCTGTCACTCAAATAGAGAGGAGAAGAAGCGGTGTGGATCGGCGGGGTCGGCGAACAGGATCTGTTGTCGTGGTGTCAGCTCCAGACCCTCAGGAGGGTGCACCCGGCGCGCCGACCATGCAATCTGCGACACGCAGTATTTGTAGAGCACGCAGCGGCGCTCGTGAGCCGCCCGCCAGGTCGCCGTCCCGTGCGTCATCGCCTCGGTGAACAGGGTCACAGACCCGGCGGGCGCCTCGGGCAGGATAACACAGGCAGCATCCTCGCCAGCCTGCTGGATGCCTTGCGGGACGCGGAAGCTACCCTTGTGCGAGCCCGGAATGCAGCAGAATCCACCCTGCTCCGGACCGGCATCGGTCAAGTTCCAGGCGACGACGACGAAGCCTGTGTGCAGGATATGCTCCGGCGGATGAACGCGTTGGCCCGCCGCCGAAGAGGAGCCGATCGCCGAGGCGCCGAAGTCCGAGTGCAGGCCGCCCGGTGGTGCCCCCGGGCGCATGCGGATGCCGTAGAGACGATCCAGGCGGAAACAATCACCGAGGCGAAAGCGCAGGATCGGCAGGATCACCTCATGGTCGAGCAGATCGCAGAACTCCTGCCCCCACTGTAGCAAGCCCGGACCTGCCGGCGCGCCACCGGCAGCGCTGCCGATGCGCTGGATGCGGTCCTCGTCGGGCAGATTCTGCGCGTCGATGTGTTCGTTCAGTGTCGCCAGCAAGGCGGGACTCAGAACATCCTCGACGACGAGATAGCCGTGCAGATCAAACAGATACTGCTGGGTCTCCAGATCGTGCATTGGTCCTCTTTCTAGTGCCCGCGGGGCTAGAAGCCGCGCGCCACATCGACCACGTTGACCAGCGGTTCGCCCGCCAGATACCGTCGCAGATTGTCGCGGACAGACTCGAACATCTGCCGTTGGCCGTGCTGGGAGCCAGCCGCCTGGTGGGAGGTGATGATCAGATTCGGCGCCTCCCACAGGGGGCTGTCGCTCGGCAGTGGCTCCTCGGCGGTCACGTCGATGGCGGCGCCGGCGATTCGTTTCTCGACCAGGGCCTGCACCAGCGCCTGCTCGTCGATGATGCCGCCACGGGTGACATGCACGAGAAAGGCGGAGGATTTCATCGAGGCAAGCTCTGCGGCCCCGATCATGCCCTGCGTGAGGCGTGTCAACGGACAGGCGATCATAACCGCGTCCGAGCGTCGCAGCAGAGCGTGCAGATTTTCCGTCGTCGCCGGTTGCAGTTCGTCGACGCCTGTCGGTCGATCGGTGCGCAGCAGATCGACAGCCAGCACCGGCATGCCGAAGCCGGTGGCCTTTCTCGCCATGCCGGTGCCGAAGCCACCGAGGCCGACGATGCCGAGCGTGCTGCCGCGCAGTACGACCCTGGGACCTCCCCCCTGCCACTGCTTCGCCTGCTGGCGCTGCACGGACAGATGAATGCCGCGGGTCAAGGACAGCAGCAGGGCCCAGGCGTGCTCGCTGCCCTGGTCGGCCTTGACGCCAGCCATGCTGGTCAGGACCGCGTCGCCATGACACGGTTCGGGCAGCAGGAAGCGGTCGACGCCGGAGCTCGTCGATTGGATCCAGCGAAGGGTGCGACCCGCCTCGATGACTTCCTTGGTGAACCGTGCCACCAGCACCTCGGCGGAGGCGACGAGACGCACCGCTTCCTCCGTCGTCGTCGCCACGAGGACCTCATGGCCGTTGGCCAGATCCCGCAGCTCGTCGATCTGTGCGTCGGTGAAGGCGTGGTGGACTATGATGCGCATGGCACCCTCGGGTCTGGAGATCGGCAGGCGGACAAGATAGGCGGTGCTAGGCCGCTGGCGCCAAAGGCATCGCCGTCTATGTTGTGGCTGACAGGTTCCAGAATTCCATTACAAGAGAATCCGACATGGGCATACATCTTGGACAGATTGCACTGGGCCGGTTTGCCACGGGGCATCACGTGAAGAACCTGTTCACCCTCGGTGACAGCGCCAGGCTGGTCGCCGTCTGCGATGTATCCCAGGAGGCCCTCGACGGCCGCGACGAGCGACTCGCTGACTGTGAGACCTTCACCGACTATGCCGATCTCATCGACCCGGACCGTGTCGACGGCGTCATCGTCAGCACGCCGAACAGTCATCACTTCGGCCCCTGCAAACTCGCCATGGAACGCGGTGTCCCGGTCCTGGTCGACAAGCCGCTGACGATGACGGTGCGGGAGGGAGAAGAACTGGTCGCCCTGAGCCGGGATTGCGATGTACCCCTCGTCACCGCCTTCACGCGGCACTTCATGCCCGCCACCGAGTATGTGCGCCAGCAGCTGCGGGCCAGTGGTGATGTGACCGTGATCAGCGCCGTGCAGCGTGGTGGAAGGACCGGCGAACCGCCTGCAGACGGGGGCATCCTGCATCGTCGTAGTGTCCACGTGCTCGATGTCATCCCCTGGCTCGCAGGCAGCCCGGTGCTGGCGGTCGAAGGATTCACCGTCGCCGCAGAGGGGTTCGGCCATGCCGTCGTCGATGCTCGCCTGCATCTGGCCAGCGGCGTGCTGGGCAGGGTGTTGTGCGTGCAGGACAGCGACCAGAACGAGGACGAAGTGAGCGTCTATGGCGAATCTGCCAGCTATCGGTTGAACAAGCAGATCGTGCTGGCCGCGCAGAATCGCGGGGACTGGACCGCCATCGATGACCTTCCCGAGGCGGGCGGTAATGTCACCACCTGGTTCGTCGAGCTCCTTGCGGGCCGACTGTCCAGCGAGGCGCAGAAACGCGCCGATCTACACAGCGAGGACGGCCTGCAGGCCCTGCGTGTACTAGAGGCCATCGTCGAATCGGACCGCACCGGCCGCCGTGTCGAGATGAATTAGAAAGGAACGTAACCGATGACTGACAAGATCCGCTTCGCCCAGCTCAGCTTCTGGTTTTCCCATGGCCACAGCCTGGCTGCGGCGGCGCAGAGCCATGCACAGGCCGAGTTGGCCTGCGTCTGGGACGAAGATGCCGAGCGCGGTGCGGCTGCAGCCGAGAAGTACGGCGTGCCCTTCGTCGCCGACCTGGACGAGTTGCTGGCGCGCGATGATGTCGACGCTGTCGGGATCTGCTCCCCAACGCAGTTGCACGGCGAGCACATCATACGCGCCGCCGAAGCTGGCAAGCATTGCCTGGTGGAAAAACCATTCACACGCACCGTTGCTCAGGCGGACGAGGCCATCCGCGCCGCCCAGGCCGCAGGTGTGCAGGTAATGCCCGCCTACAACCTGCGCTTTTCGCAGTCCAACGAGAAGCTGAAAGAGATCGTCGACAGTGGCATCCTCGGCCCCCTCTACCATGTGCGTCGGCGGCACGGTCAGATGAAGTATGGCCCTTTCGGCTACGACGCCGAGCGCATCGTCAACGACCCGGCCAGTCCCTGGGGCGCCGACCCGGACGCCGAAGGGCGACGCTGCCTGCTCCACGCTGGCTCCCACGTCGTGTTCTGGATGCTGTGGATGTTCGGCATGCCCGAGTCCGTCGTCTCCCTATCGGTGGCGCGCGTGCCCAGGTTGCCCGCGGAGGACAACAACGTCTCCCTTTTCCGTTATGCCGACGGCGGCCCCTTGGTGACCCTGCAGAGCAGCCAGACCGAGACCGCCGCTCCACTGGCGACCGAGATTTACGGGTTCGAGGGCGCTGTTGTGCAGACCCGTGGCGACGGACCGTCCACGCAAACTGAATTCGCCAAGTTGGGAGCGTTGATGCTTTATCGCGAGCAGACCAAGGCCTGGGAAACGATC
>DPVW01000247.1 GCA_003529325.1 Candidatus Latescibacterota bacterium
GCAGACGGGCGTCTAGCTGGTGGGTGCTCATGTCCGTCCTTATCGCCCTCGGCGTGTTTTCGCCGCATCTGCAGATGTTGCAGTACGCGCTACTGGGTCTCGGTCTCTACCTCATTTATAAAGTGATAGCCCAATTCCGCGAGGGCATGGAGAAAAAGCACCTCATAGAGCGGATTGGGCTGTTCGCTTTGGCCGTCGCCTTGGGGCTTGGTCTTGGCGCCGAAGGTGCGTTTCCAGCATTCCTGCATGTCAAGACGCAGTCCAAACGGGCTGCCATCCAGGACCAGACAGGGCGTTCCGAGGTCGAGCAGCTGATGCTTGCGCAGAGTTGGTCGCTGCATCCAGAAGAGATCGCATCGCTGGTGATTCCGGAATTTGGGGGGTTTGACGACCCCAAGAACCCGGAAAACAGATACTGGGGCCGGAATCCGATGAAACTCAATTCAGAGTATTTCGGTATCCTCGCCTTGCTCATGGGAGTCGTGGCAGTACCGTGGGCGCGACGACGTCCACTCATCCTGTTCCTGGCGTTGCTCTCCGGCACCGTGGCGGCCTATACCCTGGGCGAGCACACACCCGTCCACTGGCTGGCCTACCATCTGTTGCCAGGGGCAAAAGTGTTGCGCGCCATCGGCCAGGCGGCGTTCCTCTTCGCCTTTCCCGCAATCGCACTCGCCGCCATCACACTGGAGGCAGTGCTACAGGGACCAGAGCAGGAGCGGCAGGAACTGTTGCGGCGGGTGTTGTACGTAGGTGGGGGATTGACTGGATTTGCCCTGATGACGGCCGTCGTACCCGGGGCCGTGCTCGAGGCCTGGGCGGCGATCATGTGGACGGACATGCCGGAGTACAATCGTCAACTGATGTCCCACAGCGTGAGCTGGGTGGGGCGTGGGGCTTTTCTCGTGGCATGTGTCGCCGGCGCGGGTACGGCATTGCTCACACTACGTCTGCAAGGTCGACTGGGTGTCACCCCCGTCGTACTCGGATTGATGGCTCTGACTCTGATCGATACCTGGCGGATCGATCGTCTTTTTCTGCACTATGAGGAGCCTGCTCGCTGGACGGATTTCCGCCTGGCGAATCCGAAAACCGTTGAGTTTCTCCGCCAGCAACCGGGCAAGTTCCGCATCTACACGGTCCCGGGTAGTACGTTCCTGAACGATCACCGGTTTCACCTGCCTGGGGCGGACGTCGTGACCGCCTTCAACAACTACACGTTGCGGCGATATGACCGGCTGCTACAGGAGTTTCTCCCGGTCGAGGACATCTACAGGGCCAAATACTTTCAGCAGCAAGAGGTGCAGCATAGCGACGACCAACTGCTTGGCGCGATCCAACCTCTGCTCAACCTGGTCAACGCGCGTTATGTCGTCACCCCCGGTCCCATCAAGCTGGAAGCGAGAAGATTTCCGGAGGTATTCGCCGCCGAGGGACTCCGCCTATACGAAAACCGGGAGGTTTTACCGTGGTTTCAGTTGCTCCCACACGCCGTCGTGCTGACAGACGAAGCGAAAATCCTACAGACCCTTCGTGATGGTCTGATCGATCTGTCGCGCACGGTGGTGCTCGAGGAGCCTGCCCCGATCACCTTGCCAGGCGTCGATGCGGACCGCACGGGCGACTCTGTTTCGCCCTCCACTTACGACTATCACGAAGGTGTGATTCGCGCCAGCGTCCATGCCACAGGGCCGCGCATGCTGCTGGTGGGGGACAACTACCATCCCCATTGGCAAGCCACGGTCGACGGTAGTCCCGTGCAGATCGTGCGAGCAAACTACGTCTGGCGGGCTATTCCCATCACCGCCGGTGACCACGAAGTGGAGTTCACGTATCACTCCACACCTGTCACCATCGCCCGCACCGTGAGTGGCGGCTGCCTGTTGATTCTGCTGGTCTGGGCTGGGAGTGGGGTGAGAAGTCGGCGGCTTGCCGCTATCGAAAGGGATTCATCAGCCAGCTGAGCGACAAAGGTGTTGCCTGGCCCTTCGGGCGACCATGCGCGCCGCCCGCACAGGGTGTTTCATGCCCCGCCCCATCGTATGCCGCAGAATGCTGGCACAGGCGACGAGGCTGTCGTTTTTCCGTCGGAATGTCGCCAATTTCTCCGCCATACTCTGTCCAGAGTCGCGCTCCATCTCCTGCAGCCGCTGGCGGAAGAGTACCCCAACCTCTTCACAGAGAATCTTGTCCAGTCGGTTCCACGACGCCAACGCCTGCAGGTCCTGCTCGGATGCTGCAGCGCCCCCGCCAGAGCGAACGTTCACTCGTCGATAGTAGGGTGTATCCCAACCGAAACGATACACCCAATCGAGCAGCGCCTCGTCGAAGGACTCCATCGGCGCAACCAATACCCGCGAGCGGGCCGCCTCAAGGGCAATTTCCAGGTCAGACTCCCCCATGGCGCTCGTCATCGGCATGCCGTCGAACTCGGTGGCTCCACTGAGATATCGCACCTGATTGTTGTCGAACAGGGCGAGCGGTTGTCGCTCGAGCCAGTCTGTCAGGGGCAAGGCCGCTTTCCCGCCCTCTGAGGCGATCCAGGTCTCCGGTTCGGCCCGAATGTGTGCAATGTGGGACAGAACGCGCCGAACGGGCTCTCTGATCATGGCTAGCGACGGCCCCTGCGGCCAGGATTCATCCAAGGGTCTGTGTGCACCCACGGCGTTCGGTGGTTGTCGGAGACCCGTCAGAGCCGCAGCTGGCGTGGAATAATCGTCGGCAAACCACTGGGGGATGAGATACAGGAAGGACCGATACTGACGATCCAAGATCCATCTCAATGTCGAACCTCCTGTCTTTGGTATATGAATGAAGGAGACCGGAGCGGAAGGATTGTCAGCGGGTTTGAGCAAATTCCCTCACCTCGTCTTATGTGATTCTGCCAAGTGGCAATTTCCCGCCAACA
>DPVW01000338.1 GCA_003529325.1 Candidatus Latescibacterota bacterium
AAGTGGCGACCGTCCGATACGGCAACGGATGTTTCCAGCTCTTCGACACTGGCAACGCCAGACAGGATCATACCCACCTGAGGATCGGAGAGAAGATACCGCAATCCGGCATCGATCGTTGAATCGGCACCGTGGCGGGCGAGAATGGCCTCGACACGCTCCTGTTTGTCGTAGAGGTCGGAGAAACGTCCCGTCTCGCGCCAGTGGTCGCGCTTGGAGCCGAGCAGGCCACCGTGCAGCGGCGAGGCCAGGATCACGGCAGCGTCGCTGGTGACGGCAGTTGGCACCAGTTCCTGTTTCGCCTCCTGTCCGAGCAGGTCGTACTTCAGGAAGGTGATGACGGAAACGAAGTCGTCACACTCGCGTAGAATGCGACTCATGAGCCCGAGGTCGGAGCCCGTCAAGCCGATATGTGTCGCCAGACCCTGTTCCCGCAACTCGCGCAGTGCTTCGAGGGTGCGTCCTTTGCCGAAAATGCCATCCCAACCGGCCTGCTCCGATTCGTGAATCTGCACGAGATCAACATGATCCCGCTGCAGGCGCTTGAGGCTGGCCTCGAAGCCACGCAGGACGGTGTCACGTGTATAATCGAAGGGTTCGGGGAAGTAGCCGACCTTGGTGGCGAGGAAGTAGGGTTGTGTCACCCCTTGCAGAGCGTGGCCGTAGACCTCCTCGCTGCGACCTTTGCCATACAACGGGGCCGTGTCGAAGTAGTTGATGCCCAAATCGAGGGCACGTTCTACGACACCGACGCCGTATGATACCGGCTGCAGACCAAATTCAGGCCTGCCGTAGAACCAGGAGCCCCCCAGGCCAATCTCACTGACCTGCCAGTCGGTCTTGCCAAAGCGTCGATATTGCAACTCTCAGGCACCCACCCCTTCCGCTTCCGTCTCTTGCTCCACCTCGTCGCCCTCCATTCGAATCGACTGGACCCACTCGACGGGGTTGGCACGAATGTCTTCCACCTTATGGTGCGGATCCTTCCGTCCGCCCAACAATCCATCGATATCGACTTCGGTTTCTGCCTCATCCTCGGGCTCTGAATCGTCGCCTTGGGATACGAAAGCGAATGCTGGATCCTCCTCCTCGTCCTCATCTCCCGCACGCTCGGCAACCCAGGCCTGTGCCTCTGGGTCGAGTTCAGAGTTGAGATTGGCGGCGTGACCGGAACGGCGCTGATAGTCGCTCAGGTCCTTCTTAAGCTGGACGAGACTCTCGTTCGCCATCGCACGCGTAACCTCACCAACTTCGTCGATTTTGCCTTTGTATCCTTTGATCTGTTTGCGTATCGGGTCCTGAGCAAAGCGCAGTCGTGAAGCGCGCTCCTGATACATCAAAAGCAGTTGCACGGTGACAACCGAGAGTCCCACGAGGACGGTGATCAAAATCCAGAACAAGGGGTGATCCAGCCCGATTAGGCGTTAACGGTCGAAGTCGGCATCAGTTGCCGTGCTGACAACTATGGGGTCATACAGAGGTCCATCAGCCTCTACGAGCCGACCGTCGCCTCGTAGCACCTGATTGGGAGTCTGCGGCTGCACACGCGAGGGGAAACGCGAGCGCAAGTCGTCGATCTGTCGTTGGCGCATGGCCTCGCTCTCATCGAAATCAAATCCATCGAGGGCGAGTTTACGCAGGCCCTCAACAGTTGCCCCCTGATCACTAGTATCGGCAGCAGAGAGCAGGTTCTTTTGTTCGAGCGGATCGTCGATGACATCAAAAGCGAGATCCGAACAACCACGAAATGCCACGTACTTGTGTCGTCTTGTTCGGAGCATGCGAAACTCCGTACCCGTTCCCCATCGCGGCATCGGCGCCTCGGTGTAAACCCCTTCACGAGCATCCAGCGCCGGGCACGGGAGACCGCGGGCGGCAGCAGACAGGTCGATGCCGTCGAGTTCAGCGGCTATGGGGATCCCGGCGAAACCACAGAACGTCGGAAACAGATCGGCAAGACTTACCGGATCGTCGATCTGTTGCGCCGACAACTCGCCTCGCCGGTGCTCGGGCGTGGAGATGATGAGTGGCACACGGACCGACGCTTCATGCCAGGTGTTCTTCCACCAGAGGCCGTGTTCACCGGCCATCTCTCCGTGGTCGGAGGCATACACAATGATCGTATTGTCGAGTAGTGAGTCGCGCTCCAACAGCGCCAGATAATCTCCCAGCAGTTCGTCGAGGAAATCGACACATGCGAAGTAGGCGGCGCGAGCTCGCATCCCTTCTTCCCGCTCGATCTCATCCGTGCGGAAACCGCTGATGGCGCCTGCCGTCATCGGGTGGTCGGCGCTGTCCCCGGACCGCGTGACCGGTGGTGGGGTGACCCCTTCGGGCCAGTAGCGCTCGAAATGACGTCGAGGTGCTGTCAATGGGAAGTGAGGGCGGCTGAAGGAAGACATCAACAGCCACGGTTGATCCGGATTTGCGTGCCGGTGTTCGCGCAACCAGGCCAGGGACTCGCGGCTGACGGCATTTTCCTGCAACTGCGACTCGGGGACTTCACTCAAACCGGCATCTTGTGTGCGGGAACGCAGATCCATACCAGGGAGAGCGGCCCCAAGCTGGAATGTGTTCAGGGGGTCGTATTGGTGCGCACAGGGCCCGCCGAAGTCGCCGTAGGGTCGATGCTGAAAGCCGGCATACTGGCGCGATCCCCCCAGGTGCATCTTGCCGACCGTGCAGGTAGCATATCCGGCGTCGCTGAGATGGCTGGCGAAGGTCGGTAGCTCAGCTGGCAGGATCGAGTTGTTGTTCCAGGCGCCGCTGCGGTGCGCGTGCCGACCACAGAGCATGGAAATGCGACTGGGCGTGCACAATGGCATCTGGCAGTAGGCGGTTGAGAAGTGCGCACCCCTGGCGATCAAGTTGTCGAGTGTCGGAGTCCGGCACGGTTCGCCACCATCGGCGCCGGCTCGGGCCGACAGAAAGCGGTGAGAATGCTCGTCAGACAGCAGAAAAAGGATATTTGGGCGCGCCGACATCGGGGCCTATCACGTGGTGGGGGAAAGAGTTCGAAGCCAAGTAATAAGTTACAAATCTCTGAGCAAATAAAGAGACTAACCCTTCGGAAGGCGCAGACGCAGCATACGGGCGAGAATGCCGACGGCGAGCGCCGCCAACAGGTGTTTGAGTGTATGACCGCTGATGATGTGGCCGGCGGCATAAAGTGTCTGGTCACAGATCTCCGCGATCTTGGCCCCACCGTAGATGCCGACGGCGATGGTCCAGTCTCTGCCTCGGGTGTAGGGTCCTGGCAGCAAGGCGCAGAGCACGGGGATGACGACGATGGCTACCACCTGGAGTGCGACATAGTAGCGCAGATCGCCGATGCTGTACCAAGCGACGACGGACAACAGTGCATACAGCAGCAGGACCGGCAGGGAGAGCAGGCCCTCGCGCAGACCGACGTGTTCGGTGACAGCGGCGGCGATGAATGCGGCCAGCGCCAGGCCGAGAGGTAGGCGGTCCCATAACAGCCCCTCGTCGGCTGGGGCGATGTGATAGATGGCCGATCCCAGGCCGGTGAGTGTCACAGCGCAGAAGAAGAGTGACCAAGGCAGGGCGTGGGCACGTGGGTTGCCTTGCCAGCAAAGGCGCATGCCAGTCAGGCCAACGAGGACGAAGGCGAGATTGGACAACACATTGGCAGCATTCGGTATGCCTGCCAGCGGGCGAGTGTCAGCGAAGGCGTGATAGCCGGCAGCCGGTTGCCAGGGCTGTCCGGTGAACATCAGAATGGCGACGACGACAACCGCGGAGGCGACGAGGCGGATGCGGGCGTCACGTCTCAATCGGTCTCGTGAGGGAGATCCGTCAGCGCTTCGAACGTCGCGACA
Organism: Candidatus Latescibacterota bacterium; assembly: GCA_003529325.1. Taxonomy (GTDB): domain Bacteria; phylum Latescibacterota; class UBA2968; order UBA8231; family UBA8231; genus UBA8231. Next base: position 3,840 of record DPVW01000338.1, read on the forward strand.
CGAGTGGTCAGGTCCCGGAACCGTCGACCTGGGCGCCAGGAAAAGCGAGCCTCATCCTCGGGAGGACCGATACCCTTTCCGCGTTCGTGTGTGGTCACCTCGTGCTCGAGTTGATCAAGCAGGTTGCTCGTATAGAACAGGCTCCCATTGAGGCCACGCATGTTGCGCACATGGAGCCGGCGCGATCTGTCTACCAAGGGTTCGACACGGTCCAGCAATTCGCCGAGTTGCCGGCGTCGACGATCCATGTCGGTAAGGATCGCACCGAGGCAGACCAGGACGAGGAACAGTCCCACAAAGAGAAGCAGCATAGATGTAGCTCGAAGACTCGGCTCGAGGAAAGTGCCTTTTTGACCCCGCTGCCGCGAAGGTAGGCAAGGCAGCCGAAGTGGGAAAGTCGGTAGTGCGCCAGTCTACCTCAATCAAACTCCCTTCATCATGTCCTTTACCTGAGCCATGACGGCGGGTCCCACGGAGTCACGAAGCGTATCGATATCCTGTTGTGTCTTTCCCAGAGTCTCCAGCACATGTGGATGGCAGTCCGAATCTGGCTCCAGTGGGAAACTCAGTCCCAGTCCTTTGGTGATTACGTCGGAGACATGCAACAGGCAGATCATGATGCAAGCCGACGGCGTCACAGACAAGGGGTGACAGGTTGGAGCGGGTGAGCACGAGTTGACCAATCTCATCATGACCGGAGACATCTCCGAGACGACGCTCCGTATCACGAAAGCTCTTTCCTGAGGTGACCGTCTCTCCCATGATGAGGGCGAAGTGATCCCAGAAATACACACCGATCACAAGCTTGCCGATGCCGTGTAACAGGCAGGTGGTCCAATAGTCGTTGAACAACAGCTCGGCGCCGAGTTCGAGCAGGTTGCCAGAGACGAGCTTGTGCGCCGCAAGGGCGCAGGCCACGGAGTGCGCCCAGAAACGTTTGTAGTCAATATCACCCGCTCGAGCTGCTCGACGGTGACCTCCGGATCGGCGAGCAATTCGAGGACGCGACTGATCGTGCCTGGAAGTGCCGGCAGGGAGTCGATGCCCTGTAGGCGCTGTTCGACGAATTCGTGTCGTTGTTCAGCGGGGAGCGCCTCAAGTCCCTCCAGCAGGCGCGTGTGCCCTGATTTTTCCAACTCCTGGCCGAGGAGTTGGCCTAGAGATCGACCACTGTCGCGGAAGGCGGTTTCCCAGGCAACGACGTGACCATTTCGCAGATTCTTCGTCTGCTGGATGTATCGTGGCGCCAGCGCTTTGGGGACCAGGGCGAAGAGGGGGTTGTCACGCAGGTCAAAGGCCGAGAGTCCCACGTCGGTACCCAGATTTTTCTTCTGAATGAGGACGACGCAACGCAGATTTCGAGGGGCTTCTTC
>DPVW01000428.1 GCA_003529325.1 Candidatus Latescibacterota bacterium
GGCGGGTGGGATCGCCGCCGTGGTGCGGCCGTGCTCCCGGATCGCCCGCCAGGGCCAGGCGACCTCCACCGTCCAACCCGTATCGATGTCGTGGTGATTGTTGAGTGTGCCCTGCACTTGCACCGCATGGCGGATGCATTGATGTCGCACGCCGTATCCAGACAGGAGCCACGGTGATACTCGCGCGGATGAAACATGTCCCACACCGTGTTCAGCGCGTTGATCTCGAACTCGTAGTAGTTGTCGCCACGTTCATCGACATCGAGAAAGATCTCGAAATCGTTGTCCTTGTAGATCACCGCGTCCCGCTCCGTAATCGATCCCCAGACATTTTCCTCCTGCAATCGCGCCGCGAAGTAAAGATATTCGTCGTCCCACAGAATCGATGCCCGAGTCACCCGCCACGGTGCGGGGGCATTTGGCGCCTGATGATCTTCGAAGGGCTCCGTCCACGGTGCGTCCCACCAGGCCTTCTTGTCTAGATTGCCATCGACGGTGATCGGCTCACTGGTGCGGTAGACGACATACGTGCGCGGCAGAAACAAGCCTTGCCGATGGCGAGCGGTGATGGGCAGAGGCGGGGTCATTGAGGCAGATTCAGCTTTTGCTGCTTCGCCATTTGCGCCAACTGATTGGCGATTGCGGTCTGCTGGCCGGCGCATTCCGCCGCTGATATCGGGCCCCTTTCCTCATCGGACAGGAAAGTGATTTCCTCCTCAAGACAGGCCCGTACTCATGCCGATGTGTTTGACAAGACCCGCCCGTATATCTCGTCGTCGGCACCCGCTAGACCCATGACAAGGGCCTTCTGATCAATTTCCCTCAACGCGGCCTGGATATCGCGATCCGTTAACCGCGCGATGTCGGAAAAATTGAAATCTTCTCCTGCCTGCTGCGGAGCCGAGTCCCGCTGTCTGCGACAGGGGCAACGCAATCACAGTCAGGGCCAGACCGCCACCGAAGACGACGATCAGCAGAGGTGCTTCGAACACCAGATCGACATGGGTACCGATGCCGACCATCAGCGCAATGATAAAGGCGATAAAACCCACAATGGTTGCAATGTCCACGGATCCTCCTTTATGCAATGATACCGCAGATTATGTTGAGTCTTCAACCTCAATCACCGAGATTGATGTCCATGGCTGATCTTCCAACCGTCGAGCACCGGCAACTCGAGACCCCACATGGCCCGGCCGTGGGTGCCGCATACGAGTGGGTGGGTGGTCAATATTGCGCCATCCACACGCACCGTGGTGTCATTGGCTGTGGGATCTATGATATCGACTGTGCCGATGAATTCGGCATGGCTTTTGCGATCGCGAAAGGGACCCCGGAACAGCCACTTCGACAGCCCGAAGATCTCTACTACGCGAAGATCGTCGCCGTCAGCACATCCGCCGCCGCATTAGGCATCCTCGTGGGAATGACCGGAAGAGAAGCCCTGCACAAGATGCTCGAGTAGTCAAGCGTCGGGGTCGGCCCGTCTGTCTCAGCCGCGAGACGTCTCTCTTCGTCGCCGGAGTTCGACCTGCATCGGGTCGGGAATGGCATATGGCTTGGCGCTCTGCTGCTGCAACCAGTCGTTGAGCATTCGGTTCATGGCATCGACCCCTCGAATACGCAGCGAATAACGGAAAAATCGAGGTCGTGCGACTGTTGCTCGATGCGGGAGCCCCGGTGGACGATCGCGTGCTGCGCGCCACCTCTTTCAGTGACGAAAGTGCCGTCATGGAGCTGCTCTTGCAGAACGGGCCGGACGTGAACGCCCTGTCTACGACATCGAGCAAGCCCTATCCACTGATATTCGGCCCGAGCAACACACTTGCGCCAAAGATGCCCGAATTATTGCTCTCGGCGGGAGCCCGGCCTGACACTCCTTATGGCAATGCCCTGGCCCTGGTGCTGGCCAACAACAATTGCAATCCTGCGCAGAAGTCGGCGTGTCTATATGTGTGGCTGCGGTCGGTATCGAGTTGCCACCCGTCTATGCTTATGCGGCCCATCTTAGCCGGCTTGATCTGTTGCAGAAATACATCGATCGAAAGCCGAAGGCAATAGGACGCCTCTACGCGGAGCACGAAGTGTATCCACCCGAGTTGGGTATCGAGCTGCCACCCGTCTATGCTTATGTGACCTCCCTCACCGAGGTTACCCTACTTCACATGGCCGTCGAGTGGGGGGACTTGCCATTGGCTACGTGGCTACTGAATCAGGGCGCGGATGTTAATGCCACAGCCGGGGTCGATGAACAAGGCTTTGGAGGATGGACACCGATATATCATGGCCTGGTTACGCTGCGCGTACCCAGGCATCAGCGAGATCTGATCGACCTGCTCCTGAGTCGGGGGGCAGATGTAGATGTAACTGCATCGATCAGGAAACCCCTCGCCGATGAGCCACCACATGACTATGTCGAGTACCGCGATGCACCGCTGGAGTATGCTCGACAGTTTGTTTACCCCGATCTGATAAACGAGGCGGCCCTGGAGGCTGTCTCCTAAGGAAGAGGCCCCTTTTGGGACTGCTCGATGGAAAGCGCGCCCTCATCACCGGTGCCCGTAAAGGCATTGGTCGCGGCATCGCCCTCACGCTGGCCGCAGAGGGTGCCAGTGTGGGAGTCAATGACCTGATCGACGACGAGGTGACTGCTCGGACACTGAGCCTCATCCAGGATCACGGTGCGCGCGCCAGTATGCACCAGGGTGATGTGAGTACCGTCTCTGGCATTCACGCCGTTGTGGATGGCTTTGTCGTAGCCCAGGGCGGTATCGATATCCTCGTCAACAACGCCATCTTCCCAGATCAGGCACGCCCCTTGTTCGACACGGACGAGACCTATTGGGACCGCATGATGGACCTTTCGTTGAAAGGTTACTTCTTCGCATCCCAGCGAGCCGCCCGGCACATGGTTGACCAGGGCATGGGGGGCCGCATCGTCTGCCTGTCGAGTGTCCATGCTTACGCCGCGTGGAAGGATTGGACGGCGTACGGCGTGGCCAAGGCCGGGTTGCGGCGAATGGTCAAGGGGCTGGCCGTCGATCTGGCCGGCACGGGTATCACCGCCAACTGCATCGCCCCAGGAGCCATCTCCTCGGCCCTGCCCGACGACGGAGAGGATGTGGATGGCGCACCCCACAGCACGCAGCAGTTGCCATGGCTGCAGACGCGGGTCCCCGCCCAGCGCGGCGGTCTGCCCAGCGATATCGCCGGGGCCGTGTTGTTTCTGACATCCGATCTGGGCGCCTACGTCAACGGGGAGACCACACTTGTCGATGGTGGTCTGATGGCGGCGGCAGCCGAGTTGTAACGTGTTTACGCCGGGTGAATCGATCCTGTTGAGAGGATTGGACGAATGGCAACAGGTCACCGACGCAAAACCTGTTCTGGTCGTTCAGGATGATGCGGCCCTGATCGCCTTGTGGTTGCCACTGGGAGCTCCGACGATGAAGCCCGTCCTCATCGATCACACACCAGGAACACCTCGCCGCTGGGAGCCGGGCACCTGGCATTTGGAGGCGTCGGTATAGCGCCGTGAGGCTCTGATTCTGACGCAACCTGATCAGCCTTGAG
>DPVW01000085.1:0-3078 GCA_003529325.1 Candidatus Latescibacterota bacterium
TGGCCGAGAGCGGCCTGTCGTAGTGCTAAATATCAGCAATAACTGAACGGCGGCTCCCACCCAAAGCGGACACTTGGGATTTTCCAGAAATCCCTCAAATTGAGCTTCAAAAACGCGTACTCTGAGGGCGAATGAACCGCTAGACTGGTTAATGTCGTGGGGTCTTATGGCAATTTTCTAGACTTTCTGGAACGCGCAGGACGATATCTCCTGTCAAGGAAGGCGTGGACTCAAATGGAGATAGCCTTTATTCTTCTTATATCCGAAGGAGGGAGAACATATGCGCGTGATCGGTGCTGTCATTCTGCTACTTGGCGCGATTCAGGTGGCGACTGCGGGCCAGGGTGGCAAACGGGTCATCGAGATGACCGGCGAGGATCGCGATACGCCGACAAGTGCGGCAGTGGTCGCCGGAGACTATGTGTACGTATCCGGACAGTTCGGACGCGAGCCTGACGGTAGCTTCGGCGACATCAAGACCCAAACGCGTCGGGCTCTCGACAACATTTCCGCGATCCTGCAGGAAGCCGGCACTAGCCTTGAACAGGCAGTGTCGAGTTACGTGTACCTGCGGAGCAGGGGTGACTTCAGGGCCATGAACGACGAGTACAAGGCCTATCCAGGCTGGCCCAAGACCACACACGAAACCGCGCGAGGCGAGGATTTGGACCTCCCGGTCCGGACGACGATGACTGGCGACCTATTGGCACCATCCGAAGCGCTGGTGGAAATTACGATCATCGCACTTCGCATGGGAGCTGAGCGCACAATCGTCCAGCCCGCGGAATGGGGGAAGTCGAATCTGCCCTACCCGTGGGCAATCAAGTCAGGCGACACGCTGTGGATTTCGGGACTCGTCGCCAGCAATAAGCGAGGCGGCCAGTACATACGTGGCGACATGAGAAAGGATGTGACCCAAACCCTGACTGATATCGGGGAGGCGTTGTCGACGGCTGGAATGTCACATGCCGACGTCGTCTTCTCGCGTGTCTATATCCAGGATCAGGCGCTGGCGAACGAGATGGACGAGGCCTATCGCGCATTCTTCCCCAAGGATCCTCCGGCGCGAGCGACCCTCAGGGCCGGCATCATGGGCAGAATCCTTGATGAGATCACTACGATCGCAGTCGAGGCTCCGAAAACGATTGTCAGCATTCCGGATGCTGACGTAGCGCCCTCGGCGAGCCCCGCGGTCGTTGTGGGCAATCGTTTTTTCAGCAGCGGCATTCAGGGTGTGACCGACGCGACGAGAGGTGACGCGAACGCGCAGACGCGGGAGGTGCTAGCAAGGCTGGGTCGTGGGTTGAAAGCAGCCGGCTTCGAGTGGCGGCACGTCGTTGATGTGTGGGTTCTTCTGAGTGACACGCGGGATTACCCCGCGATGGCTGATGCCTACCGCGAGGTCTTCACAGGGGATTATCCGGCTTGGACCGTAGTCGGCGAACAGCCGCTTGGTCGTGGAGTCGTGCAAATTCAAATCATGGCGGTGAAGTAACTTGCTGCCGAAAGTCGATAGGCCAGATTTAGCGCGTTCATAGAGATCGAAGGGGTGGCAGTCGTAGCTGGCAGATAGGAGGGGTGAGCAATGTCGAAGAACTGCACAAAGCCCGGGCCGAGTGTTGAGTCGGAAGGATACCGAGGCATGTCCTTCAAGTCCGTATCGATCATCTGCCGAGACCTCGTTCTGATCGCGTGCTTGGGCATCGTTCCCGCGCACGCTCAGGACGGCGCCCAGAACGGCGAGTGGCGCTTTTTTGGTGGCGATACCGGCAGCACCAAGTACTCGCCGCTCGATCAGATCGACAAGGACAACGTCGCGGATCTCCAGGTCGCCTGGAGGTGGCGGTCGGTCGACGGGCAGTTCGATCTTGATCGGCTGACGCAAGAGTATCCGAACCTACAGGTGCCCAATGATGTCGACACGGTGCAGATTTCGGGCCTGAAAGCCGCCCCTCTGATGGTCGACGGGGTTCTGTATATCTCGACGCCGTTGTCTCAGGCCGCCGCCATCGACGCGACGACTGGCGAGACTCTCTGGACTTACGACCCCAGGAGCTACGCGTCGGGCATTCCGATCATGATGCTCGGCTTCAGCAACCGCGGCCTGGCCTATTGGTCCGATGGCCGGGAGGCGCGGTTGGTGTGGGGGACCGGCGACGCGTACCTGCTCGCCGTCGATGCCGAGACCGGCGAGCCGCGCGGTGATTTCGGCGAGAACGGACGGGTCGACCTCATGGTCGGCATCCCGCGGGCCAAGCGAGACCCTCCACCGATCAACTACTCCATCACCTCGCCGCCGATGATCGTGGGAGACGTGGTGGTTGTCGGGTCAGCCGTGTCCGACCAGCCCAGCTACAAGGAGCAGCCGCCCGGACATGTCCGGGGTTTTGACGTGCGGACCGGGGAGCTGCTGTGGACGTTCCACACCATTCCGCAACCAGGGGAGTTCGGAAACGAGACGTGGGAGGATGGGTCGTGGGAGTACACGGGCAACACCAACGTCTGGACACCGATGAGCGCAGACGCGGAGCTGGGTTACGTGTACCTGCCAGTCGCGACGGGCACGAATGACCTCTACGGCGTGCACCGGCCCGGCGACAACTTGTTCGCGACCAGCCTCGTCGCACTCGAGGCGGCAACCGGCAAGCGCGTCTGGCACTTCCAGCTCGTGCATCACGACCTGTGGGATTTCGATCCGCCCGCCGCCCCGAACCTCATCGATATCACTGTCGACGGACGGCCGATCCGCGCGGTCGCGCAGGTGACCAAGCACGGGTTCGTCTTCGTCTTCGACCGCGTGACCGGCGAGCCGGTCTGGCCGATCGAGGAACGGCCAGTGCCCGCGTCTGACATTCCGGGCGAGCGTGCGTCACCGACGCAGCCGTTTCCTACTAAGCCGCCACCCTTCGACCGCCAGGATGTCACGATCGATGAGCTGATCGACTTCACGCCGGAGCTACGTCAGGAGGCGATCGAGATCCTCCAAGCGTATCGCTACGGTCCGCTGTTCACGCCACCATCTCTGTCCGGCCAGGGGGCGAATACATTGAACGGGACCCTCATGCTGCTGGCCGGCGC
>DPVW01000085.1:3377-3689 GCA_003529325.1 Candidatus Latescibacterota bacterium
GACCCTCATGCTGCTGGCCGGCGCGAACTGGACGGGCGCAGCGGTCGACCCTGACACCGGCGTTCTGTATGTGCCCTCGGGCAGTGGAGGGACCATCAAAGGCTTGTCTGTCCCTGCCGCTGCGGCACACCCACGTAATGTCCGGGAGTCGAGCGACGCCACGCTGAACTACGTTCGTGACGGTGGGCGGCCGCCGGGTCCGCGCGATCTTCCACTGTTCAAGCCCCCGTACGGGCGCATCACAGCGATCGATCTCAACAAAGGCGAGGTCCTCTGGCAGCAGGCCAATGGGATAGGGCCGGAGCGCGTCCG
>DPVW01000490.1 GCA_003529325.1 Candidatus Latescibacterota bacterium
GCAGGAGTTGACGCCCTGGGCGACATGCATCGTCATCTCGGCGACCCGACGGATGTGACCACCCGTGTATGGCGAGCGTTCGTCGATCGCCGTGGCCATAACCTGCACGAAGGACTGAAACAGCCGTTCCGTGTCATCGATGAGGCGCACATTGTTGACCGAAACCGCCGCCTGCGACGCCAGTGACAACACCAACGCCTCGTCTGCCCGTGGGAACGCCCGGATGTCGCCCGTTGACGGCTCCTTGGCGTTGAGCAGTTGCAGCACACCCGTGATTTGATCTTCGTGATCCCGCATCGGCACAACGAGCATCGACTCGGTGTGATAACCTGTCATCGCGTCGTATTGTCTGGGGCCGACAAACGTCAGTGGTGTATCCTCGGCGTACACATTGTTGATGTTCAACGTCTCACCGGTGACTGCGCAATACCCTGACGCGCTCATCTCATCGAGCGGCACCGGGGGCATATCGGTGGACTCGTTGGCGAGGGTCAACGTGTCGTTCTGGGCAACTTCGAAGGTGAGATCGGTACCTCTGACGAGGTACAGCGTACCGGCGTCGGCACCGGTGAAGCGGCGGGCCTCGAGGAGAATCCGGTCGAGAAGCGCATGTAAGTCGCGCTCCAACGACAGGGCAGCACCGATCTCGTTGAGACGGCGAAGTCGATCCTCCAAGTCCTGATCGAGTCGTTCAGTGGTCATCGGGACCCCATCGAGTGTGGAAATGTGCAAGCTACTTAGGCACCCGCAACCTGTCAACGAATTCTGCTTCTCCTGTCGATCTGCAGTCCCGCCGTATGTCTCATACCTGTTGCCCAAACCTGCACACGCCATCGGGCACTGATCACAAACGAGCGCAGAGAAACCCGCATGACGGCAACGAGCCGAGTACCTCTTCCGTATATCGGCCGGATGCTGATGGCCTCCGGTAATTCCGGTTCGTACTCATACACTCTGGCACCGTATCCGTCGGTGATAAAGAGGGTTGCCAGCCCCTCCAGTTGTACCCGGTGCTGGCGCCAGCGCAGCGCCACAGACCCCGCAACCCCTCGCTGAACATATCCGGCAGGGGTGGCCATAATCCGCCGGTAGTGGACGCCATCGGTGCGCATCGTCAAGCGCACTTCGCCCGGCGACCACCGTCCCTGTAGACGGGCACGGTATGTCGATTCGACACCTGGGATGTTGGCGAGCCACAGACTGCCCACCCGCCGCTGCAGATCTCCACTCCATTCCCATGGGCCGCTGTGGCGCTGCACATGAACCCCGCCGCCACGCTTCCAACTCGGCAGCGGCTTGCGCCATCGGGGCGCCGGGCGTGCCGTGACATCCATCCAGAGACGGAATCCCCGGCGGCGAACCTGCGCCGTCAGCCCCCTCTCGTTGTCCATGGCGCCGCCACTGGCGGCGGCCCCCAGTGGGACAAAAAAGCCAGGACCATACCAGCGCCCCAACACGTCCAGCCGCATGCCGACAACTGTGATCGCGGAGGCCCCGGCCAGCATGCCGAGTCGGGTTCCGGCGCGGGCGATGGCGCCATACCAGCGGATTCGGCCCCGGCGTAGCCCCAGATCCACTGCGGTCGCCCACTGCCCGCGACCGTGAAATGCATATGGCGTCTCCTCTCGGCGCAGATCGACAACCCGGGCGAAAGACAGCCGTTGCACACTGAGACCCAGATCGGCGCCATGGGTGTGCAACCGCCAACGGCCGGCGAAGACGGCACCACGCAAGCGGTCTCGCTTCGTCGGCCCGGTGCCGCTGTGGTCACCATCCTCGGGCAGGGACACGGCGACGCCGTCATCCGCTATGCGGGCATCCCAGCGCAAACCACCCACCAACCATGCCGCCGTCCACCATGAACTCCGCTTGCGTATCGCCGCACCCCTGATCGTGTGCCCCTCCGCTGCGGAGCGATATCCCAGATTCGAACCATCGTGACGGGGCATTGGGGAGGGCACACTCGTTGACCTGCCCCGCCCGAACAACAGGCCCTGGCCGAAGGCGGGGCGCAGGTGGCCGATGACCAGATCCAGGTGTTGCCCGGTACGTTGTGCGAAACCCACGACGTGATCATTCCAACGCCCCTCCCCCGGATCCCGCTCATTGAGCACGGACAGGTTCCATGGCCCTGCCTGCAGGATCCCTCGTTGCTGGATGCGAAGTTGTTGGCCCGTCGCCTGCAAGCGCAGCCGCAGATGTGTGCTGGATGGCACCACCGCCTGCCTCTGGGACAGCGTCTGATCATCCCCCTCCCCGAGCAGGGCGGGTCCATCGGCGGCCGCCGCCAGGGGCTGGAGCCAGAGCCATGATAGGAACAGGTTTCGGGCGCTCATAACCACACCCCTGCAACCCGGGTGCCGCGCGCCTCTCTGACCAGGCAGCTGGCGCAGTGGGTGGTGGCGGTGACAGTCGTGGGGGCTACAGCAGTCAGCACCTGGCGAAGGTCAGGTAGCGGACTATCTTCTCCTGCCTCGCACCATGTTGCTTTGGGCAGACGAAAGGATGTCAGAAACGATGAAGTTCGGGACCTGTAACGAATACTTCGAAGGTTGGGCCATCGAGGATGTCTTCGACTATGCCGCCGCCATCGGCTACGACGGCGTCGAAATCGCTCCCTTCACGCTCGCTGATTCCGTCGACGACATACCTGGCTCTCGGCGGGATGAAATCCGCGCCGCCGCCGAAAAAGCGGGTGTCGAGATCATCGGTCTGCACTGGCTGCTGATCAAACCGGAAGGTCTCTACACCAATCACGTGGACGACGACATCCGCAATCGGACGCGTGATTATTTCCAATCCCTGGTGCGGTTCTGTGGTGATTTGGGGGGCAAAGTGATGATCATCGGCTCGCCGAAGCAGCGCAACGTGCAACCGGGCTGGGACTACGACGAGACCTGGGAACGCACCAAGAATGTGTTTCATGACTGCCTCCCCCTGGCAGCCGAAAATGATGTAACACTATGCATCGAGGCCCTGAGCCCGGCGCAGACCAATTTCATTCAGACGGCAGCTGAAGCACGTCGAATGGTCGCCGAAATCGATCACCCGAACTTTCAGACCATGGTCGACGTCTGCTCAGGCTCCTCTGAGACCGCGCCACCAGCGCAGCTGATGCGGGAAACGAAGGATCAACTCTGGCATGTGCACGTGAATGACGCCAACCAGCGAGGTCCCGGCTTCGGTGAGACCGACTTCGTCTCCGTCATGCGAACACTGCGGGAGATCGACTATCAGAAGTATGTGTCGGTGGAGGTCTTCAACATGGAACCGGACCCTCGTTCGATCGCCGCCGGCAGTCTGAAATATCTGCAGGGAATCGTCGACAGCCTCGATTAGTCGACTAGTTGTTCTCGGCTGACTCGTCGGTGTCTGAGGTTTCGTCTTTGTGCACGATGTCCCACACCATTCGGTCGAAGTCGTCCTGCGCCAGGCGTTGCTTTTCCTTCTCCTGGCCGAGCAGCCGACTCAACAACATGGCGAGTCGTTCCGGATCGGACTCACCAACCTTCGCCATGTGTTTGATCTCCTGGATGGAACGCTCCAGGGGTGTGAGTGGCTTGGCCTTGGCGGCTGATTTGCCATTCCCCGTGGACTTGCCATTGGCGCCTTTGCTCTTGTGCCCTTGAAAAAGCGGGACAGTACTCCCTCAGCAGCCTTGGGTTTGGCCTTCTTCTCAGCCCTTTTCTTCTTGCCATTCATGATGTTGTTGGGTCGAGGGTATCACCGTCGGTGCGATCGAGAAGGGGCCAGCCCAGCTCGCACAATCGCCGGTAGTCTTTGTTGAGGGTTGCCGTCATGTCCTCGCCGAGGCGTAGCAGAATCATACAACCCATCGCCGGGTCCGTAGCCAGAATGTCGGTCAGATCCGGCTTGAAGAAACCGATAAGTTCGCTGCGCTCGGCGGCAACGACCGAAGTGCTGCGTGGTGAGTCGTCGAGCAGGGCGAACTCACCGAGCAGTTCCTCTGGTCCAAGGGTGCCAATCACCTCCCGTCTGCCGTCGGCGGCGGCGCGGACGATGTCGACCGAACCGGTGCGCACCAGATACAACCCCGACTGCTGAACACCACGCTTGATCACGATCTCCCCACGGGCGAATTCGCGTGTGTGGACGATGCGCGCCAGCGTGCGCAACTCCTTGGCTCGAAGCAGATTGAAGATGGATACGCGCCCCAGAAGTTTTTGCAGAGGCTCCTTCGTCTGCGATGTCCGGGTGGCGAAAAAATTCTCCCACTCCGGATCGATCAGACGCTCTGGGGTTGCGGTTGCCTCAGCCATATGTCAAAGATAACGAGGCTCAGGCGAGAGAGCGAGCAGGGATTGCCGGATCGGAGTATTTGCGCGTAGTTGTGCGGCCTGTCTGCACCATCAACCTTACAAGAGGAATCGAGCGTGATACAGCAAGTTCGAGTCGGCCTGGTCGGTCTCGGCCAGCGCGGCCTGCAGCATCTTGGTGCCCTTTGGCGCATCGAGGGCGCCAAAGTCGTCGCCCTGTGTGACCCCTTCCCGGAAAATCTCGAAGAAGAGAAGATCGGGCGTTTCGTAGAAGGCTTCTGCCTCGACGGGATCCGTACATACACCCGCTTCGACGACCTGCTCGGCAACCAAAATGAGGACGCCGGCGTGGATGCCTTGTATTTTTGTATCCCGCCCAATCGACACGGTGGCGAGGTCATCGCCGCAGTCACCGCCGGTGTCCACGTCTTTGTCGAGAAGCCGGTCAGCCTGTACTACGACGAAGCCATGGAGATGGAAGCCGCCATCCAATCTGCGGGTGTCATCTCTACCGTCGGCTTCAACCAGCGCCACGATCACCGGCACGAGGCGATCCATCACCTGCTGCAGGACAAACGCCTGGTGATGGCAACAGCTGTCGCCAACGGCGCGCTCGAGGCGCACTCGACAAAACATACCCGCACTGAAGAACTCGGTGGCCCGGGCAACCGCGTCTGGGCTGCCAGTGCCGCCTGGTCGGGGACGACCGTGGTCGAGGCGGGCATTCATCAACTGGATACCATGCGCTACTGGGCCGGCGACGTCGCCTGGACCCGCGCCGATTACGTACACCGGGACGCAGAGGACATCGAGGATGGTGGCGACAACCCATACGCCTATTCCGTCACCTTTGGTTTTGAATCCGGCTTCCTGTTCAACCTGCTGTTGGCGCGCCTGCGAAAGACCTTCTGGGGCGACGGATATGCAGGACTCATGTGGGATCATGGCCACGTAAAGATCGAAGGGGATGAAGTCGCCGCCTACTATTATGAAGGGCCGTATCCTCCAGCCGAAGGTGACCGGCCCTCGTCGAACGACTTGCGCCACCTGGTGGCCCTACCCGAAAAACGAGATGGCACATTTCACATCAATCAGTGCTTCATAGAGGCAGTCGGCCGTGGCGACACGTCGCCGCTGCGCAACTCCTTTTCATCGAGCATGAACAGCCTTGCCGCCGTGCTCGCTGCCAACCTGTCAGACCACCTCGGCGGTCGTAAAATCATGCTTGACGACTTTGCCACCAGTTCTGAGTTCGCCGACTTCCGTCGCAAGCCCACCCAGGAGACCTGATCCGATGCCCAACTACACCTTTGATCACATCCACCACGAAACGACGGACGTCACCACTGCCGTCGACTTCTACAAGCGTGTCCTCGGCGCCACCGCGGGCGAGCCCTTCGAGCGCGGGGGCGCTACCTGGGTCGAGGTCCACATCGGCGCCGTGCAGGTCACCGTCACAGACCGCGAATTCACGCCGATGGAATTGGGCCGTTACCAGGGCCTCGACCATTTTGCACTCAACACCGATGACTTTGACGCCACCATGGCACACCTCGAAAAGGAGGACGTGCACATCTGGTTCGGTCCCGTGCAGGTCCCCGACACCGGACGCCGCATCCTCTTTATCGACGGCCCCGACAGCGTCAAGATCGAGTTGATGGAGAAGGTCTGAAGTGACGGGTCGCCAACGTCGCCCATACGGGTTGTGGGACAGCCCCGTCGGTGCCCATGACGTTACTGACGGCATTGGCCTGCGCGCACCGACATTCGACACGGACGGACGCACGCTGGTGTGGATGGAGCGTCGCGGCGCGGATGTCGTGCTGTTGTGCCGAGCCCGAGGTGAGGTGGCAGCCCATGAGTTGGCCAGCGGCCATCGCGTGCGCGCCAAGCTGTTCTACGGTGGCGGCGAGTTCACCGTCTCCCGTGGCAATCTGTACTTCGTCGATGACGGCTCCAGACTCTATTCCCAGCCTCTCGATGGCTCACGACCGCGGCCGCTGACGCCGGCCTTTGGCCAACTCGCCTCCCCCACCGTGTCGCCGGATGGCCGCTGGGTGGCCTACGTGCACAGCGATGGCGGCACCGATCGTATCGCCGTCGTCGATGCCGAGGGCCGCCACTGGCCCCAGTGGTTGGCACAGGGCGCCGACTTCTACATGCAGCCCACATGGCACCCCCGGGGTCGCATGCTGACGTGGGTGGAGTGGGACTTTCCCAATATGGCCTGGGATAGCACGCGCCTGGTGCTCGCCGATCTGCGCTTGAGTACTACCACAACGCCGGTCGTGAGCGCCTCACGCATTATCGCAGGGGGTGACGAGGTCTCCGTCTTCCAACCCGAGTTTTCCGCGGATGGTCGCTGGCTGGCCTACGCCAGCGACGAGGACGGCGACACCAGTCGGCTCTACCTGCGCGATTTGCAGACGGAGGAAACACGCTGTCTGACGCCTGACGGAGAGGGCGACATCGCCATGCCGGGATGGGTTCAAGGCTTACGTGCGTTTGCTTTCTCAGGTGACAGCAAACGCATCTATTTCACCCGCAGTCACCTCGCCGAGCGGCGCGCTTTCTGTTGCGACCTGTCGACCTGCGTCATCGAACCGGTCGCTGCCCTGGCGGACTATAACTGCGTCACACATCTGGCGGCGCCGTCACGGGGGGATCACATCGCCGTCGTGGCATCCACATCGCAACAACCGGATAGAATCCTCTCCGTCCATGGGGGACGAGCGACGATCCAGGCCCATTCCGGCGGCGAGGCGTTTGCCAATGATCAGCTATCGAGCCCTCGTCCCGTCAGTTGGGCGGCCCCTGACGGCACCGCAGCGCATGGCCTCTACTACCCGCCGACGAGCACACGATTCGACAGTGACGGTCTCCCACCCCTCATCGTCGACATTCATGGTGGACCGACGAGCCAGTCGGACGTCAGCTATGACGCTCAGGTCCAGTACCATGCTACCCGTGGGTGGGCGGTCCTGCGCGTCAACCACCGCGGTTCCACCGGCTACGGACGACGATACATGACCGCCCTGCGTGGCAACTGGGGTCTCTTCGATGTCGAAGATGCCGTCGGTGGCGCCAGACACCTCGTCGATCAGGATCTGGCCGACCCGGACCGTCTCGTCATCTCCGGTGGCAGTGCCGGTGGTTACACCGTCCTGCGTGCCCTGACCCTGCACCCTGGATTCTTCCGCGCCGGCGTCTGCCGTTATGGTATTTCCAATCTCTTCGGCCTTTCCGACACGACGCACAAATTCGAGTCACATTACAACGATCTGCTCCTCGGACCTCTGCCGGAAGCAGCTGACCGATTCCGCGATCGATCACCGATTTACGCCGCTGAACGCTTATGCGATCCCGTGATCCTGTTTCAGGGAACCGACGACGAAGTCGTGCCAAAAGACCAATCAGATGCCATTGTCGAATCCTTGCGTCAACGTGGTATCCCCCATGAGTATCATGTTTACGAAGGTGAGGGCCACGGCTTTCGCCGCCCCGAGACCAAACAGGCATACCTGAAGGCCATGGACGCCTTCTTGCGTCGCCACGTCCTCTTCGCGTGAGCACTCGGTCGATGAATTACGAAACCGTTATCGGCATGGAGGTCCACGTTGAATTGCACACGCAGTCGAAGATGTTCTGTTCCTGTCCAGCCGATCACTTTCAGATCGACGCCAATCAACACATCTGTCCGGTGTGCACCGCACAACCCGGTGCACTTCCCGTCATCAATGGGCGAGCCATCGAATTGACGGTCATGACGGGCATGGCCCTTGGCTGCGAGATTCGCCCGCATTCCGTCTTCGCCCGCAAAAACTACGTCTACCCCGATCTGCCCAAGGGCTATCAGGTGTCGCAATACGAGTTGCCCTTGTGCGAGTTTGGCCAGCTGCGGATCCCCGGTGATGGTGGCATCGACAAGGTCATCCAGATCGAGCGTGTGCACCTCGAAGAGGACACGGGCAAACTGTTGCATCAAGGCAACTCCAGCCTCGTCGATTACAACCGTGCCGGCGTGCCACTCATGGAGATCGTCACCGACGCGTCGATCCGCTCCGCGGACGAAGCCTTCATGTATGTCCAGAAGATCCGCCAGTTGGTCCGTTATCTGCAGGCGTCCACGGGCGACATGGAGAAGGGCGCCATGCGCTGCGAGGCGAACATTTCCGTTCGTCCCGAAGGAGTTGAGGAGTTCGGTACGAAGGTGGAGGTGAAGAACCTGAACTCCTTTCGCGCCGTACGAAATGCCATCGACTACGAAGTGCAACGGCAGATCGAGGTCCTTTCGGAGGGCGGCGCCGTGCGTCAGGTGACCATGGGTTGGGATGAGAGTGCCGCCGTGACCAAAGAGCAACGATCGAAGGAGTTTGCCGACGACTACCGCTACTTCCCCGAACCGGACCTGCTCGATGTCGACGTGACGGCGGAGTGGATCGATGCGGTACGTAGGCAACTGCCGGAGTTGCCGGATGGCCGAGCTCAGCGCTTCATCGAATCGATGCAGTTGGGCGACGACGAGGCCGGGCTGGTCTGCGAAGACCGTGCCGTCGCCGACTGGTTCGAGGCCGTCGTTGCGGCAGGCGCCGATGCCCGCGCCGCTGCCAACTGGATCACGGGCGAACTCTTCCGGCGACTCAAGGATGTCGATGGCGCCATCGAAGATGTGACGGTGACACCAGACCAGTTGGCCGAACTGATCGGTCTGGTGACGGCGGGCACGATCAGCGGCTCCGCTGCCAAGGAAGTCTTCGCCGTCATGTGGGAGCAGGGCGGATCTCCGGCTCAGATCGTCGAGGCCAAGGGGTTGCAGCAGGTCTCCGACACCGGTGAACTCGAATCTCAGGTCGATGCCGTCATCGCCGAGCACACCGACGCCGCTGACAAGGTGCGCGCCGGAGACAGCAAACCCATTCAGTTTCTCATGGGTATGGTCATGCGTGCCAGCAAGGGCAAGGCGAACCCGCAGATGGTGCAACAGCTATTGCGGGACAAACTGCAGGGCTAGTCCAGCGTCAACAGGGACTGCGTCACGTGTTCCGTAAGGGGACCTTCGACGAGCTCCATCGCCGCTCGCATGACTTCGAGGCCGCCCTGTGGGTAGGCTTCGTCCAGCGGCAGATAGCCGATGGCGCCGTTGGCCATGGTCAGGACCAGGGTTGCCGGCAGTGGGCTGAGATCGCGAAAACGGGCCGTATATCGGCTGCACAGCTCGCCGGGAATCGCCAGGACCGCCAGTTCTCCTGCCCACAGCGACTGAATTTCGGTGCTCACCAACTCGCGCTCAC
>DPVW01000277.1 GCA_003529325.1 Candidatus Latescibacterota bacterium
TGGAGACACGTGTCATGCTTGACTGAGGCCGAGGCCCCGCCTATCGTGCCGCTCTCGGCCCAGGGGTTGGCCGAGTACACGAACCCAGATTTGAAGAGGGCACGGTGATGGACAGATATATACCACTGATCAGCACCCGTTCGAAAGGTCCCATGGGGCTCGCGCACTTGCCGAGGTTGTGGCTGAAGATGCGCCTCGCCAGCAAGGGCAAACTGGAAGAGGGTTACCGTGCCGGTGAGGGTGGGTTCGATGGCGCGCTGCTCGAAGCGCTCGGCATCGAAACGGCTGCGGCCGTCGCCTTTGTGGCGGAATTGCAGCCGACGTATCTGGCCTTCGAGGCGTGGGTGTCAGAGAATGCGAAGCCCGACGGCCTGACAGCAGAAGCGATCGAGGCATTCAACGAGCGGATCCTGTCCTTTCCCAAACCGGAGCCCTGGCGATCGGAGATGCTCGACGAGCTCGGATTGCCGAAGTCCGACAAGGAGTGGCTCGGCACCGACATGAATGATCTGGAAGACTGGCAGGGCTTCCACCTGGCGCTACTCGACGAGGAGTGAGGTCCTGACCATGGGCAATATCTTCACCAGCAACCACCGACTGCTGTATCTGCTTGGCGGTTTTCGTCGTCGGTATTTTCGTCGGTTTCCGCGTGCTTCCGAGTCTGTTTCCGGTACCGGCGGCCAGCGCCCAACAGCTGGAAGCGTTGGAGGAGTCGACGGGCATCCTCCAGCGCCAGATCCAGCACGCTCACGGCGCTCGACAACGTCGAGTCCGCTGATGCACAGCTGACACTGACCCTCGACGGAAAATCCCGTCGGAAGGGAAAGGCAGTCATTGTACCGCACTTTCGTTCCGAACCCACGGCGGAGCAGATCGACGGCCTGGCGATTCTGGTGGCAGGTCTAGTCGATGGCCTCGACTCCGGCGACGTCACCCTCATCGATGGCAGCGGTCGACACCTCAACAAGAAAGCGCTGGTGGCGCAGGAGAGGAAGATCTTCTGGACGGGCATCGCGATCAACGTCGCCAAGATCCTAGGGATTCTGGCGGCACTGATTACGATGAGGTTCATCATCCAAACGGTGGGGACGCGACGTGACCCGTCCAAAGATCCGCAGGGTGATTGTCACTGCCCATCGTCACACCCCTGCCGCTGATCAAGCAGCCCGCCGCGTTCAATCGAAGCAGCGGTCACTACCGACGCTATTTCCTCGGCAGAGACTCCTTCAGTATCGAGGAGATAACTTCGATCGACATGTTCGGCAAAGGTGGCTTATGGATAAACGCTTATGCATCCCACTCGTCCTGCTGACGCTATCGCTGTTCACACCATCGACCGCCGAGGAGGCCACTATCGACATCGTTCTGATCGGGGATTCCACCGTCACGGACGACGCTGGTTGGGGTAAGGCCTTCGCCGGCAGGTTTCTCGACACCGTAACCGTGCACAACCTGGCTGTCGGCGGTCGAAGCGCCAAGAGCTGGTATGACGAGAAGCGCCTGCCTGCGGCGCTCGCCCTGAAGCCTGATTTCGCCTTCATCCAGTTTGGCCACAACGGTCAGCCTGGCAAGGGGCCGGAGCGTGAGACCGACCCGGCCACCACCTATCGGGACTTTCTCCGACTGTACGTCACGGCATTGCGCGAGACTGGCACGCAGCCCGTTCTGGTCAGCTCCGTAACCCGCCGCACCTTCGGCGATGATGGGAAGATCCGGTCGACCCTGACCCCATGGGCAGAGGCTGCAGGTGCGGTGGCGGCAGAGATGCAGGTGCCTTTCATCGATCTGCACACGGCGAGCATCGCCTTGCACAACGAGCAGGGCAAGGCGGCGAGCATGCTTCTCAATCTGAAGGAAAATGACCGCACACACTTCAATGAAGCCGGTGCGCAGGCCATCACCGACCTGATCGTCCCGGAGTTGCGTGGGCAGCTCCCGGGACTGGCGGCGTATCTGCGACACCAGGAACCGAGCCCGCAACCCAGTGACTGAACATTTGAGGTCCTCGGGAAGAACTGCTTTTCTATAGGTCGCTGAAACTCAACCGGGTGAGGTTGCCGATGGACGGCGTACATGACGATCTGGAACACGCGGGCCAGCAGCCGGGCGCAAATCCTTGTACCGGGAGGGGCTCCTGCGGCATCCCCTTCTGGCGGGCTATCTGATAGAACTCGTCGAAGATGTGAGGCAAGTCCTCCTCCGAGATACGACGCCGGAATGTCACAGAAATCTCAACTCGATCCGATACGGTGCGCGTTGCGACGGTGATCTTGCCGCTGTCGGTGACCAACCCATGCATCAACGTCTTCGACTTCCACTTCAGGTTCTTGTACGGCGATCTGCGATAGCTCCTGTATGTAGTCGATCAGGTTCAGCATGTTGTTGGAGCTTTGCTTGATCTTCTCGAGGTTGCCGTACTGGCACTGCCGATACCGAGGGCCCGCATCTCGTTCAAGAACACGGCAGCGACGCGGCGCAGGTCGTCGGTGCCGCGCATGTCCATCGCCTCGTCACGCACCCGTTCCAGCAGAGCGTTCCGTGCTGATTATTGGCAATCTCAAGGATTGGGACCAGACAGCTCGGCTTGGTGAAGTAACGACCCCAACCCTAATTACAG
>DPVW01000399.1:0-137 GCA_003529325.1 Candidatus Latescibacterota bacterium
ACCTTGCACGAGTTGCCTGCTGAGGTTTGCTGACCCAAGTTGTGGCCATGGACAGGGCTGCAGCCAAAAACAGCGCCGGCGAGATCCTGCTCGCCAATCTGAGTCTGTGCCAACCGCAATCCGCCCTGAGTGATGGC
>DPVW01000399.1:459-6030 GCA_003529325.1 Candidatus Latescibacterota bacterium
TGATGGCCGTTGGATGCTCATGGACTACGAGACCGACGACGGCATCGCCGGTCGCATGCTCTACTACACGTACTATCCGCTGTTCCACTTGGCCATGCGTCGGCCAGCGGATGAAGAATTCCTCAATCCACCAACGATCACATTGCCGATGGCGGTCTCCGGTCGGTACGAGATCCACGTGGGTATGCACTACGCCTCCAACGCACGTCTCGACGGTCCACAGCTTCTGTTGCGACTGTCTCAGGAGACGGCCTTTGCCAGACTCGCCCGTGAGCAATGTCAATCCAAGGATGGCGACTTTCCGGAGAAAACCGGTTTCGGACTCTTTGATGTAGCTGAAGAGGTCCTCAACACGAACATCTTCGACGCCTGGTCATACCGACACCCCACGGCGACGCCTTGGCGGACAAGGAACCGGGTGAGATGGGCTGCAGCAGTTTTGTCACCGTCGGGGACGGTCCGGATGCGGCGGCGGAGACCATCGCCACGCACAACCGTCACTGCCCCTTCAATCCCAAGTGTTACCAACTGGCCTACGTTGGCCGTCCCATCGACGGCAATGCCTATTGGACGATCACCCCAGGTGGCGGCGAAAGCGGACAGCGCCGCCGAGGCGATCGACATGCTCACCAGAGGCACAGCCGACCACCGGTTGCATCCGCGATGTCGAGCACGCCTACTCGAAAGATGGTGGTCTTGCCGTGCTCTTCGGCAACATCGCCGAGGACGGGTGCATTGTGAAAACGGCGGGCGCTGACCCACATCCAGGTCGCCGGGGTGCCCAACTGGCGCACGGTAGACGTACTCTTCGGCAGAATGAGACCTTCGAGTTGGAGATCGCCGGCCCCCATTATCCTCGTATGCAGGAGCTGAGTCTTGCCGTGGAGTAGAATTGTGCCAGGACGGAGAGCATGATCGGTCGACGCTTCATCTGCCCGGAGCGGCGACGGATCGACATCGAGGAGTTTGATGTCGCGAGCCCGCAAGCAGGCCAGGTATTGATCGAGCAGGCCCTGACGGCGGTGAGCACGGGCACCGAGATCTACGGCTGGCTGCACGGCGGCGAGCCCTCTCAGCAGCCACACTTCCCACGCACGACGGGTTATTGTTCCACTGGAACCATCCTGGAAGTAGGTGCGGGTGTCACCGATCTGCGTCCAGGAGATCGCGTCGCCGCCCAGGGCAATCACGCCAGCCATCTGCTGAGTGCGGCGAATGTGCACCCCGTGCCCGATGGTGTCAGTTGGGAGGACGCTGCCTATCTGACGATGGCAGCCATCGCCATGCACGGTGTGCGCCGCGCGAAGATCGAACTCGGTGAGGGCGTCGTCGTGCTTGGCCTTGGTGTGGTCGGCCAACTGGCCCTGTCGCTGGCACAACTCGCTGGCGCCCTGCCTTTGATCGGACTCGACCTCGACGTCGAGCGCCGCTCTCTGGCGCAACGACGGGGTGCGGACAGGGTGCTCGATTCCGCCGACACAGATGCCACCGTGGCTGCAGTACAGCAGGTATGTGCTGGTGATGGCGCCGACCTCGTCATCGAAGCGACGGGCAAACCAGCCGTGTACCCCATGGCGGCGCGACTCGCCCGTACGGGGGGGCGCGTCGTGGCGCTGGGATCACCTCGGGGCACGGTGGAGATGGACTTTCTGCGTGACATCCATCTGCGCGAAGTCGATCTCATCGGCGCCATCCAGCCGGTTACACCCGAGGCGGATCACATCTACTATCCGTGGACGAAAGACCGGGACCGCCGACTGCTGCTACAACTCATGTCCCGTGGACGACTCACCGCCAGCAATCTGATCACGCACCGAGCCCAACCACAGGAATGCCAGAACATCTACGAGATGCTCGCCGATCGCCCGCAAGAGGCCCTCGGCGTCGTCTTCGACTGGAGCGAATAGAACGATGGCCAAGATCGTCATCATCGGCGCCGGCAGTGGTTTCGGCAGTCGCCTGTCCATCGACATCCTGTCACGGCCGTCGCTGAAAGACTCCACCATCGCCCTCTGCGACATCGACAGCCAACGACTCGAACAGGTGCGTGGTTACGTGCAGCGCGCCATCGATGGCCACGACCTGCCCGGACATGTCATCGCCGCCACCGACCGGGAACAGTTGTTGCCCGGCGCGGACTGCGTCGTCACCGCCGTCTCCATCGGTGGACCGGCATACTGGGGCGAGCCGTATCGATCGGAAGTCGAGATTCCACGTAAGTATGGCATCGAACCGACCGTAGCCGACACGATCGGCGTCGGCGGTGTCTTTCGTTTTCTGCGTACGGCGCACGAACACCTGCAGTTTGCGCGGGACATGGAACGACTCTGTCCACAGGCACTGATGCTGAACTACACAAACCCCATGTGCATGTTGACCTGGTTGCACTCCGTCGGTTCGTCGATCGAGAATGTCGGCCTCTGTCACAGCGTGCAGGGCACGACGAAAAAACTGGCCACCGCCGTGGGCGCACCGTACGACGAGGTCAGTTACACCGTCGCCGGCATCAACCATCAGGCCTGGGTCCTGCGACTGCGTCATCACGGGGAAGACCTCTACCCGAAGCTGCGACAGGCGATCGAAAGCCACGAATCCTTCGCCGAGGATCAGGTGCGGGTGGAGATGATGCGCCAGTTCGGCTACTTCGTCACCGAGAGCAGCCGACACAACGCCGAGTATCTACCCTACTTCCGTCGCACACGGCAATTGTGCGAGCAGTATGGTCTGCCACCACGGGCGGCAGTGTCGATGGAGAATGTGCGCCAGCGAGACTGGATGAAGGACACCGGTGTGGATGAGGATGGCAATGCCGAGGTGCCAGCCCTGCGGGCATCACATGAATACGCCTCTCTCATCGTGGAGGCGCGGCTGCACAACAAACCATTTGCCTTCAACGGCAATGTCATGAATCACGGGTCGATCACGAATCTGCCCGACAACTGCTGTGTCGAGGTCTCCTGTCTGGCGGATGCCGAAGGTGTGCACCCGACCTTCGTCGGTGACTTGCCGACACAGTGCGCCGCCCTCAACCGGACCAACATCAATGTGCAGGAACTTGCCGTAGAAGCCGTCCTGCGACGGGACCGCGAAGCCGCTTTCCACGCCTGCGCCCTGGATCCGCTGACGGCGTCGGTGGTCCCGCTGCCCGAGCTGCGGCAGATGTTTGCCGAATTGTGGGCTGCCGAAGGGGACCGACTCAGCTACTTCGACGATTGAGCGATCAGTCGATCCCGAGCTTCTGCATTCGACGATAGAGTGTCGCTCGGTGCACACCGAGCTGGCGGGCTGCA
Source organism: Candidatus Latescibacterota bacterium (assembly GCA_003529325.1). Classification (GTDB taxonomy): domain Bacteria; phylum Latescibacterota; class UBA2968; order UBA8231; family UBA8231; genus UBA8231. The sequence continues at coordinate 3,750 of DPVW01000399.1, forward strand.
GCCGTGCGATTGCCATCGCAGTTCTGCAGAGCGGCGACGATCCGTTTTCGTTCCATGGAATCAAGCTCAGAGGGTCGCTTCCCCCTCGCCACTGGACCCTGCGCCGCGGCGACCTCCGACGACAGATGGGAGATCCCGATCCGGCCAGCCTCTGCGGCGCCTGCCTACTTCATGCAGCAGTTGGCGCACATTGCCCGGCCAGCTGTAGGCTTGAAGTCGGTCCATCCCATCCTGGGTCAGTTCCAGCTTTCCCCCGTCGAGGCGATCATCGTTATCGAGGGCGTGAAAGACGAGATGGGGGATCTCCTCTCGACGCTGCCTTAGAGGCGGCACCCGCAACACGAAACCCGTGAGCCGGTAGTAGAGGTCACGCCGGAATGTCCCCTCTTCGACGGCAGCTGCCAGATCGGTATTCGTCGCGCCACGACGCGCACGTCGAGGAACAGAATTCCACCGTCGGCGGCTTCGAACAAACCGCCCTGTATTGGTGTACGCCCCCGTGTAGGCACCGCGGACGTGACCGAAGAGCTCACTGGCTGCTCGAGAACAACCGCATCGAGCGGGCCCGCTTCGCCATTCATTACATGTACTCGCACGGCAATCAGGTCATCGGCAATGTCGCTGACAGCTCCTCCGTCGGCATCGCCCTGATGTATTCGAAGGGCATTCAGGTCCTCGCCAATCGGGTGCGTGCCGGTCACACCCGGCATTCTGCTGCGCAACCTCTACCACAGTCTTGTCTCTCTGCTCCATCTGCAACTCTACATCCTGCCGCTGCTGGGTTGCTCGCCTACGACGCCATTCTGGGCGAACGGGAGAGCGGCATGTTCGACCTGCACCTGTCCCTTGGGGTGAGTCGATGGACCTTTCTCGCCGGCAAGTGGATCGGCTTGTACGCCTGCCTCTTGATCGCCGTCGCACCAGGCATGTTGCTCGAGGGCCGCGCCTTCCTCGCCGCCGGTGGCGATGCCGGGACCTTCGCTGCGCTCCTGCTGTACTGTGCCTTGCTGGCCTCTGCGATCACGTCCACCGGTTTGTTGATTTCCAGTTGCAGTCTCAATCGCGGCACGGTCGTGTCCCTCGCTGTGGGCTCCTGGATCGTGCTCCTCGACCTGGTCGTTGTCGGCATGCTGGCGGCGACGGCAGGCGACTGCCGCCGCTGGCTTTGTCGCGCAGCAGGGTGGCACCCTCTATCGTTCTGATGAAATCGATACAGCCCTGATCAAGCAGGTTCGTCGCCAGGGCATCGAGCACCTTGCCGGACACTGACCACCGGCGGTGGTCGGCGTTGCCGGCAGAGTCTGACACCATAGATTCCTCGCCGAGACCTTTTCCTTCGCCAAGCCTGGAGACAACCGCTGTGAGCCTGTCGTTGACTCGTGCCATCGTCGAACAGTGCCCCACCCAACTGACCGCCAGGCACCGGCAGCAATTCAGCGAATTGGGTTACATCGCGCTTGCAGGTGTGCTGAGCGAGTCGGAAGTTGTCGCGGCCCGTCAGGCCCTGACGGAATTGACCCACCGGCTGATGCAAGCCGCCCGCCGTGGCGAAGGGGAGGTGAAACAGGCGCGACCGGGTGCGACGCTGAACTACGCCGGCCCCCAGGTCGTAACCCAGGGGGGTGGCTGCGCCATCCACTTCGAAGCTGGGATCGATCCGCTGGAACTGAGCGACGACGAAGCGGAGGATCGCTTTCGCAAGATCCACGGTTACCAGGACGGACACCCCACCTTCCAGCAACTCGTCGCCCATCCGCGGATCCAGGGATTTATCGGTGATCTGATTGGTCAGCAGATGCTTCTCAAGGATGTGATGGCGCTGTCCAAGCCACCCTTCATCGGCTCGGAAAAGCCCTGGCACCAGGACAACGCCTACTTCAACTACCTGCCCCTCGAGTTGATCGGCACCGCCTGGATCGCCCTCGATGACACGACCGTCGACAATGGCTGTATGCATTTGCTGCCCGGACAGCATACCCGTGGCGCTCTGCGTCACCACCACACCATCGACTGTGAAATCCTGGCCGACCGGATCGAACCGGAGCAGGCCGTTCCCGTCGAGCTGAAGGCGGGTGGTGTGCTCTTTTTCTCCGCCATGCTGCCACATCAGACACCACCCAACAGCAGCCCTCTGCGGCGTCGGGCCCTGCAGTTTCAGTATCGGGGCGTCGAGACACGGAAAGTGTCAAAAGAGGAATACGGCAAGATCTTCGCCGAAGCCGACGGCACACCCGCCTCCTGCGCCCTCGCCTACGAGACGGGCTGACCGCCCGCGGGGAAC
>DPVW01000324.1:0-8887 GCA_003529325.1 Candidatus Latescibacterota bacterium
ATGTGCAGCAGCAGATCGCCCGTCTCTCGATCCTCCCGCGTGTAAAAATTCGACAGCGTCAACTGATCACTCTCGCTCTCGCGGCGATCGTCGATGGCCGTCACCGAGTCGCGCACGAGCAGGCCTGAATCCAGATCCACCTCCCCGAGGATGATGGGGTAGCGGGGCCGATTGCCGCGTGAATTCTGCGCATTCAGGTTGCCCATCCAGAGCAGGTGCCTATCGGAGTGCAGGATCAGTTGAGAACAGGAACTCGGCGAATGGAAAGGGACGCCGTCGTCGTAGGTCCACGGTATGGCTTTGCTCCAGGTCAGTCCGCCATCGTGAGATCGTGTCATCCACTTGTGCGCTGGCAGATCAGGGCGCACATCGTTGCTGCCACGCATCACCATCAGGATCGAGCCGTCTGCCAACTCGGCGATTGTCGGTTCGATGAGTCCTCGTGTCGTCCGCTCAGGCTCACCGACGATGCGCTCCGAAAGGTCCACCTGAGATGGTCGCCGTCCCACCTGCCCAGCAACATCAGGCAGTCGGTGTAGGTATAACCGGCTCCAGGATTGACGTAGACACCGTCGGCACCGGCTGGTGTGCTCTGCACCGGGATCATCAAGAGACCGTCGCTGAGTGTCAGCGGTCGTTGCCCGAGATCACCGATCATGACACAGTTGCCGCCTTTGACGACACCGGGCAGGTGGTGGGTGGCGTCGTATTGCTTGCCTTCGTGAACGATCTGCTCGTCGACAAGAAGCGTGCGACCCCCATCGACGGAGACCGAGTAGTGCAGGGCCCAGTTGCGCATCCCTTCCAGTGGGTCATCGCTGGGTAAGACTCCCTCCGTCCAGACACTGACATAGCGACCACTCACGGGGTCGACATAGCCACCACGAGGATGGCGGCGACCCGTACCATCGGCGTGGTCGAATTTCATCGCCCACGGTGTAGGATCACTCCAGGTGCGACCATTGTCTTCGGAGGAGCGCAAGAAGGCAGCGTCGACGGTGTCGGGACGACTCGTCAGGCTGTGGATGCTGATCAGCCGCCCTCCGGTTTTTTCGGTGTAATAACTGCCTCCCAAGACGCCGATGCCCGGTCCGGGAGAAGGGACGAGCGCTTCACGCTTTGTTACTTCGGCGCGCAACATCAGCAAACCCGAAAACCGGGTTGTACCGCCCGGGCGCGGCCGATGCTGGCAAGTGTCGACAGCAGGGTCATGACACCGCTGACGCCCTGCATTGGATTGGCGCGCCAGATCTTCACCTCCACACCATCCCCCTCGGCGTCGAGTTCGATGATGGACCGGTCGAGGGCGGGGTCGGCGACGAGGACGGAGCGTGTGCGATCGAAACCGATGCCGGCGAGGGCGACGGCGGCATGGGAGTTGACGTTGCGTGGGAACAGAGGGCACAACTCACGCGTGGGCCCATCGTAGAGCACGGTCTCCGCCGTCATGCTCTCAGGATCGAACTGGGGGGCGGCGGAGAAGTCGAAACTGCGCACCGGTTTCTTCATGACGATGGTCACGGTTTGCCAACGTTCCCTGCCTTCCTCCAGTGCTTCGAGACCGACGACGGCGCCGTGAGGGACGAAGATGCGTGTGCCGGCTGTTGCGGATGTGGCCAGCAGTGCGGCCTCCAGTTCGGCGTCGGCGAAGGCCGTCAGTGACAGTGGCATGTAGTCGGTGCTCTGCAAGAAATTGCAGCCCTGTTCCCGGGTGATATCCGGGTGGGCGAGTTCGACGATCAGATCTACCGAGTAGCTGGCAAAGTCGGCGAGTTGCTTGAGGACCTGTTCATCAGGCAGCGCGCAGAGCTTGTCACGGCTGCGATTGTAGACAAAGCCGATATCCAGCCCCAGTTCGGGTCGCGTCGTAACCTGTTCGTAGATGTACTGGCCGATGTATCCATAACCGATCAGGCCGATGCGGGGACGGTCGTTCATGAAGATGCAGCTCCTTGGCGCAACCGACCGAGTCGGTGGCTGAGGGGGTCGCCGAGGCGCTCGAACAGCCTCTGTGGCGTCAGGTGTGTTGTCTCTACAACCCATTCGACCTCGCGCCGCAGGGGAGAGTCGAAAATGCCCGGGTCATCGGCACCGATGACGAGATCGACGTCGGACTGGATGAAACGGTGCACGGGGTGTAATTCAGGGCTGGGTACGCTGCCGAGTCGAAGATTTGAGCTCGGGCAGGATTCGATGACGGCGCCGATACGGGTGATCTCGCGCAGCGCGTAGTCCTGACGGTGGATGACCTGCTCGAGGCGGTGATCGTCGTACGGCCGATGCAGTAGCTGGTCAGGACTGCTGCCCCTCAGTTGCTCACGTTCGACTGCCAGAGCGGCGGTATCGATTTCTACGCCAGCGTCCTCCAGCCCCTTGTGATGGGTCAGATCGTAGTCGATCTGGTCGAGGCGCTCGGAGACCTTCTCGCGGACATGAGAGCCGCCTCGTCGGCCTGCCGCCACCACCGGGTCGAGGCCCAGGGCGGTGCAGTGGCCGAGACGGCGCGCGCCGAGTTCGGCCGCTTCGTGGCACCAGCGCACGGCGCTTTCCAGGGATTTGTCGAAGTAGATCTCGCCCACGTGATAGAGGATCTCGAGGGCGTGTGCCGGATTCGCCGCGTTGTCGTCGTGTATGCGGCGAACCACGTCGGCAGCGCTACGCGGGGGGAACCCTTCTTCCACGTTGCAGAAATCGACACCGACGATGCCCTCATGGAGATCCGGTTTGTCATCCAGTAACTGGCGCAACTCGAGATATGCAGGCATAGCTGCCGAACGCGGCAGGGAGGGCACGTAACGAGCGATAAATCCGTCCGTACAGGCGTCGATTGAAAGCTGTGCGGTAAGGCGGTGGAAGCGGACGAAACCCTCGGGGTCGCCGGTGTCGGGTGCATTGGATCGCATCTCGACGTATCGTACCCCCTCGATACGATGGCGGTCCAACGCCCGACGTGGTCCCTCGAGTTCACCATCGGGTATGTGCTGGATGTAATGTCTGATGATGGCGATGAGCAGATTGAACTTCGCCTGGAAACGCGAAAAATCCGGACCGTCCTCTTCGGTGAAGATGAAGTGCCTGCGTATGGCATCGATGCCGGACGAGTCGCCGGCAACCACTCGTGCGAACCACTCAGATGGATCGGGACGCAGGCCGTAGGCCATGTCGAAGGCATCGACAAATATGGACCAGTCGATGTCGCGATAATACGGGGCAGCAAGTTCGATCAGATCGTCAACGGAGAAGCAACCGCCCATGTGGACGTGCAATTCACAAGTTTTCAGCGGTGCCAGGGGATCGGTTGAGATGTCATCCATGAGGACCCAAGATAGGGGACCGACCGATTGGAGACAGGACCGGTGCGCGGTATCTTACCAGAAAACAGACAGGAGAGAGTGACATGGAATACCGCCGCATGGGACGCACAGGGCTCAAGGTTTCGGAGTTGTGTCTGGGAACGATGACCTTTGGCCACAGCGCCGACGAAGAGGAATCGCGTAAGATGGTGGATCTCGCCATCGACTCAGGGATCAATTTCTTCGACACGGCCAACTCGTATGCCGACAGTCGCTCAGAGCAGTATCTGGGCAATATCCTCAAGGGTCGTCGCCGCGACCAGGTGATTGCGACGAAATTCTTCAATCCAATGGGCCCTGGTCCGAATGAATCCGGTATGTCGCGAGTACATATCATGAACGCCGTCGAGGACAGTCTACGTCGGCTGCAGACGGACTGGATCGACATCTATTACATCCATCACGTCGACACTCAGACACCACTGGAGGAGATGCTGAGGGCCCAGGATGACCTGGTGCGTCAGGGCAAGGTCCGCTACACGGCGTGCAGCAACTACCAGGCGTGGCGGTTGATGGAGGCTCTCGGTATTGCCGAGCGCAACGGTTGGGCGAGTTTTGATTGCTTCCAGCCGCAATACAGTCTGGTGGTGCGTGATATCGAGCAGGAGTTGATCCCACTCTGTCAGTACAAGGGATTGGGCGTGGTGGTGTGGGCGCCCATGGCGGGTGGTTTTCTCACGGGTAAGTACAAACCTGGGGAACGCACCGCTGCAGGCACACGCTCCGAAGAGGGCTGGGCGTATCCTTCGAGTTATTTTGCCGCCAACGCAGATGACACGCTGACGGCACTGCTGGAAGTCTCCGAGTCGTTGGGTCGGAGTCCCGCCCAGGTGGCCGTGTGCTGGGTCGTCGAGCAGCCCGGCATCACCTCGGCGATCGTCGGGTCGAGGACAGCCAAGCAACTCGAGGACACCCTTGGTGCGGCTACGTTTAGCTTGTCTGCCGAGGCCGGTGAGAAGTTGTCGAGTGTGTCGCACCTGCCGCACCGTTATCCGGAAGCCATGGAAGCCGGTATGCATGAACGACGGGATGCAGCCGTTGGCACCCAGACGAAGCTCTGATGTAGAGGTTCGTCTGGGCATGAGGTGAATGCGACCTTCGTCGACAGGACCAGGCAGCACTAGCGCAACAGCGCGGACTTGATCCAACCCCACGAGGTGGAGCCCACTGCCGTCTGTGATTCGCCCGGCGACAGCGCCTCGAGGCTGGCAATCGTCGCCGAGCCATTCGTCCCACCGAAAACCAGGACGACACCATCCACGAAGACGACGGAGGCGCCGTAACGGGGTTCGTTCAGGTCGGTCATCGAACTCCAGGCGTGGGCCCAGTGATAGGGGCCGAACATCTGCATATGGGTTCTTCCGTGACGAGAGACGCTGGTCAACCGGCGGCAGAGGCACACCCGGTGCCCGTGCCCAGTCCTTCCCCGGAGTTGCCGAAAGATCTGGACGAGGGCATCGCGTTGGCCGAACGGAAGATCGTCGAGCAGGCCGTGCAATAAGTGGGAGGCAATGTCTCCGAAGCGGCGAGACTTCTGGGGACGAGTCGCACGAGGCTGTATCGGATCCTTCGTGCTCGGGAGTGAAGTACCCAATCAGAGACTGGCCAACCAGTCCTGCGAGGTCGCGATCGTACCAAAACTCGACATGAGGTCGATGGCCGCTTCGTGCATCTGCGCCGATTTTCCCAATGGGGTCGACGATCTCGTTCTGTAGATCCATAAGAAGCAGCGCTGTGTTCATTTCAGGCTCCGATTATCGGACCACTGGATCCACCAGCCCCCAGGCGTTGTCTCGCACAACAACGCGATCCTCCTTGCGCATAGCACCGCGTTCCGTCTTGTGACGGAACCAGTTGTGATCGATGACGATCTCATCCTCCGGCGTACCACGGATGACGATGGCGCAACGACGGTCGGCACGAAATGTATTGTGATGCACGTGCATCCAACCGCCCGCCACATCGGTGCCGTCCTTGCGATCGCGACCACCGTGCATGTCGAAGCAATGACTGAGGGTGCGGCCGAGTTCGACATTGTGACGCGCTTCATAACCTGAGCCTCCACGCCCGGTGCCGGCGATGGAGTGGCGGTTGGCGTCGAACAGATTGCCCTCGATGACCGACTCGGCAATGTCGTGGCTGATGCCGTAGCCCAACCCCTGATACTGATTGTGATGGATGAAGTTGTGCTGCACGAGGTGCCCGTCGCCGCGATTCAGGCGGATGGCGGAATGACTCCAGCCGGCGAGTTCGCAGTTGTCGACGCGCAGACGGGAGTGCGCCGTAGCGATACCGTCGGAGGTAGGGAACTTGTAGTAATACTCGTGCCCCCCGTGGCCTTCGCGGAAGGAGCGCGAGTGGTGCTCCAGACATTGCCTTGGATTCGGTCCCTGCAGGCGGAGCCCGGTGACGCGTGCATCCGCTCCGGTGACCTGAACCAGCGGTCGCGTGGCGAAGGCGTCGGAACGGATGAGTCCGCCCGGTGCACCATCGATGCCCCGATCACTGGCAAGGGTGACGCCACCGGACAACGCCAGCACCAGCTCATCGACGTAGATCCGTTCCGTGCATTCTATGACGGCATCGCCGGAGACGTAGACTGTATCACCGGACTTTGCGCCGGCGAGAGCCTCGATCAGTTCATCCAGGTGCCCGACGGGTGGACCGGTAGGACGGATGGTTTCGGTGTAGCCAGTTCCACCGCCAAGAGGACGTCCCCGTTTGGCGGTGGCACCGCAGGACTTGCGACCGGTACCGGTGTGGGTTGGACCTCGAAGGATGGGGCGAGCGCCGAACATGTCATTCTCCAGTTTCAGGACTGGAGGAACTTAGTCTGATTGTGTGCTGAGAGACACAGTCGTGTGTGCTTTGGGCGTTTTGCCCTGTTGCTCACGGCGATGTTCGCACTGAATGGTCTCACCGCTGGTTCCTACTGACAGATTGCGCGTCGGTTAAGGACAAGATCGGGGCCGCGGTTAATCGTCCGGAATCCAGGAATCCCCGTTTTACTGCCGCAGCACCCGACAGATGTGCCCCGTCGTATCCTCGCAGTACCACAGGTCGCCATCGACGATGGTCATGCCGTGGCTGAATGGGGCGTCGGCGGGTAGGGCGAGGATCTCCAGACAGTCCCCGGTGATGACGTCGTAGCGGTAGATCGTGTTCAGCGTGGTGTCGTTGCACCAGACCGTTCGCCGGGCAGCATCAGCCCAGGCCAAACCGTGGGGGCGGTCGCCGAAGGCCAGTGGAAACCAGCTGCAGCCGGTGATCGATGGACGGTCGTCAGCATCGGGCTGCAGGTCGAGGCGGAAGATCGCCCGGCCGGGTGGTGACGACGCCCACATGTGGGTGCCATCCCACTCCAACCCGTGGAAGCCGGTATGCTGGCCGGTCACGGGTTCCTTGGAAAAACCGACGATCCCCGTGCCGACGCCGCGATGATCGACATGGTAGACGGTGTCGTCCCCCTCGATCACGGTCAGATCGGGGGCGTGGGTGCCGGACATTATGGTGATCAGTTCGTCCTTCCAGGGCATGACGATGACGCCACTCGGGCCGGTGGAGCCGGCGCCGAAGCTGCTCTGCTTTCTTGCTCCGCGCGGATCCTGAACCGTGATCAGCGCGCCATCGGCCTGGTCGGCGACGAGCAGACGATCGGTTGGGATGTCGTATAGGAGTCCGTTGGGTTTGGCGCCCTCCTTCTCCAGCGTGAACAAGACTTCTACCTCGGCTCGACTCACACGTACATGATGCATCGACATCAGTGAATCTCCACGCCGGCGTCGGCGGCAATGCGGTGGGCGTTGCTGGCTGCGAGGGGATACCTCTCATTGGGCAGGTGTTCGAGCAACATGTATCCATCGGGGTCAAGCTGCTGCCATAACTGCAACAGATACCCGAGGTCGAGGTTCCCTTCGCCGGGTACTTCTTCGTCGATGTGGCTGACGAAACCGTCGCGCACGGCGGCGTCTTTCAGGTGACCGCAGCCGGCGATGGGTCCCATGAGTCGGAAGATGTCATCGAGACGGGCACGCGAGTCGTAGACTTGGTGCACGGCCTGGAAGTGGTTGCAGCAGTCCATGACGACGCGCATTCGGTCCGAGCCGACATCGGCCAGGATCGAGGCGTTGGCTTCGGGGGAGTCCATGATTGTCAGCAGATGGGTTTCCACGACCATGGTGACAGCCGCGGCTTCAGCTTTGTCGGCGATGGCGCGCAGGGACGCGACGAGTCGCTCGCGGCATTCGGGGCGATGATTTTCGGCTGCGGCGCTGTAGGAACCGCGGGGGTTGAGACTGCCCGTGCGAATCAGGCAGTAGTGGGCCTGCAATTCGGCAGCGACTTCGATACCACGCCCGATGTTATCCAGCAGCGGGGCGGTGACTGTCGCATCCGGATCGAACAGACACTGACCGTAGCCGAGTCCGAACTGCACGAAGTCCATACCCGCCGCTTCGACTGCGCCGCGCACCTTGGCGCATTGCACGGAGCTCACCTCACCGAGCCCGTCGATGGGAGCATGGCTGGCAGCGCCGGTGAGCTGCAGGTTGGCGATGGCCGCCAGGTGGCTGGCATCAAGATCACGAAAATCAGCGGGCGTCATGCCCACAACGCCGAGTCGCATAAGTAGCTCCGGTAAATGTGTGAAGTGTGGCTGGGTGATCGTGTTGAAAGGTAGCTGACCTGAGACCCGTGGCAAAGATCTGCGCAACAGCGCGCTTGCCTCGTGGCGCCCCTTGGAGTGGTCCAATATCTTTCCCTGTCATGCCAACTCTTATTCTGCCCGTCGTCGCCGCCCTCTCCGGTCTGTACACCTCCCTCTGGGGGGCGTTCAAGGATTCCCCATACGAGGGGTTCAAACCGAAAACCTTTGGGCGCAGCGTCTACTTCAATGTCGTCATCTTCGTCGTTCTGTACAGTCTGCCCATGTTTCATGATCGGCTCATGAGTCTCGGCTTGTTCCAACTTTTCTTCCTGACCATGGGGTTGGAACGATTCCTCGCCGAGATCTACAAGGGTTTCTTTCGCACCGAAGACCAGGACAAGTATTTCGTGCCGTCGCGCATCACCTTTTTTGGCCATCACGTTGCCAGTGACATTGCGCGTTATGCCGTAGGCACGCTGATCGTTACCATCGTCTTCGCTGTGGTGTTGATCGACGTCGCCATCGACCAGTTCCTGTGGTTTGCCGTCATCGCCTATGGAACCGGTCTACTGGTGTCCCTGGGTGGCGCCTACAAAGACGCACCTTTCGAGGGTTTCAAACCCCTCAAGTTTCAGCGTTCGGGCGTCGTGCTGGCCGTGCTCAGCCCGTTGTTCTTCTTCTTGAACGACGCCCAGGCGCCCGTCTCAATCGGCTTTCTGATCTACATGAATGGCGGACTCGAACGTTTCGCCGTGGAGTACTACAAGACCTACATCCAGCGCAACATGTCGGGGAAATTTCGTCCCGATATCGAACGCCATCAGCACGAATTGGAAACGCGCGAGAAGTATCACTACGCCGCGCTCGTGATCATGGTGGGTCTCGTCGC
>DPVW01000324.1:9228-9394 GCA_003529325.1 Candidatus Latescibacterota bacterium
AGCGCGGCTCGATGTTGTATGACGCCGTCATTGTGGGCTCCGGTTTCGGCGGCGCCTTCACCGCACTGGCGCTGACCGAAGCGGGGCTTCGGGTCCTGTTGCTGGAGCGTGGGCAACCCGTAGCACGGGATGATGGCGATTGGGATCCGCGTCAGATTCTGCTCGG
>DPVW01000324.1:9778-11729 GCA_003529325.1 Candidatus Latescibacterota bacterium
GACATGCACCATCATGAGGTCGTCGGTGGCAGTTCCGTATTCTACGGTGGCGCCTCACTGCGCATGCGCCCCGCCGATCTGGAACGCTGGCCCATCACCTACGACGATCTCGAGCCGCACTACACGCGCGCCGAGGCGCTGCTGGATGTACATGGCATCGCTGGTGCCGATCCCCATGATCCGCCGCGCTCTGCACCCTATCCCCGTGCGTCTATCGATTTCACCTCCCCAGCGAAGAGAATTCACGATGCGGCACGGACCCTCGGGCACCGTCCCTTCGCCTTGCCCATGGCGTTGAACTTTCGCGATGACTCGCGACCTCTGTGCATTCTGTGCAATACCTGTGACGGTTATCCGTGCCGTATTGAAGCGAAGAACGACCTCACGGCGACCGTGCTGCGACAGGCGCAGACACAAGGGTTGGAGATCCGCGCCGGTGTGATCGCCAAGCGACTGGTGAGCGATGGCGCACGCGTGCGGGAGCTGGAATGTGTTGATGGGGAAACGGGGGAGGACTATGTCTTTACCGGGTCCCGATACATCGTCGCCGGTGGTGCTTTGCAGACACCGGCGCTGCTGTTGCGTTCCGGCCTTGGCGCAACGCCGGGTGGGCGATGGGTTGGTCGCCGCCTGATGCGACACTGCAATGCCGTCGTTACGGGTGTCTTCCGCAAGCGCACGAATCCCGAGGGTACGTTCCACAAGCAGCTGTGCTTCACGGATTTCTATGACGACATGCGCGACCGATTCGGTACGGCAACGGGAACGATCCAGGATATCTACACGCCCGCGCGGCAGGTGATCGAACATCATGCCCCACCGGGGTTGCGATGGGCTGCCGGATGGTTGACGGCGTTCATGCAGAATCTGCTCTGCATCGCAGAAGATGATCCGCGTGTCGATAACAGAGTCACACTCGGTGAGCCGGATCGTTTTGGCGTCGCGGCGCCACGAGTGGATCACGAGTATTGTGCGGCGGACTATGAGCGTCGCGATTATCTGGTCGCAAGGGCCCGGCGGGTGCTGCAGGTGGCAGGGGCATGGACGACGAGGGTTTACGAGATCGACAGTTTCTCCCACGGTGTCGGTTCCGTCGGCATGGCGTCGACACCCGAACAGGGGGCCCTCGACGCGCAGTGCAAGGTATGGGGGATGGACAATTTGTGGGTCCCCGACGGTTCTGCATTCAGCACCAGCAGTGGCGTGAATCCAAGTCTGACGATCGCCGCCAACGCCCTGCGTGTGACGCCCGCGATGATCGCCACGAACGCATGAGTGAGGAGGACGGGATGCCCCGAATCGGACTGAGTGGTTGCGGCGCCATCGGTGCTCAGCATGCCGGGAATCTGGCGAAACGCGGCGTCGAGCTGGTGTTCCACAACCGTACGCGGTCCAAAGCGGAAGAGTTCGGCAGCCGCTTCAACGGCAAGGTGAGTGGCGGGTATGAAGCGCTGGTGGAGGGCTGTGACGCGATCGTCATCGCCACACCACCGGAGCAACACATGCCACAGGTGCTGGCGGCGTTGGCGGCGGGCAAGCCGGTGATGGTGGAGAAACCACTGTGCGCAACCGTCCAGGAGTTGGCACAGATCGAAGCGGCGGCCGAGGCTGCACCGGCCAAAGCCTTCGTGCTGATTGCCGAGAACTACTACTACAAACCGTCGCTGGCGCTGATGCGCGAAACCATCACCTGGGACGGCATCGGTGCCGTGCAGTCCATGAACGTAAAAAAGCTGACCCAGCAGAATGCCGAAAGTTGGAAGGCGGCATACGGTGCATTGCTGGAGGGCGGCATCCATTTTGTAGCGCTCGTAGCGGATCTGGCGGATGCCGCTCTGGCCAGGGTGAAACCAGCAGATGTGAATGGCGCCATGGAGAGCGGTGAAGGGGCCACCCTCGTGGCGCCGCCGGTGCCGATCGAGACGCCGGAGTCAGTGCACGCCGAGTTTCC
>DPVW01000324.1:12106-14014 GCA_003529325.1 Candidatus Latescibacterota bacterium
GGCCTTGAGGTCAATCTGCACTACGCCTGGGATGTGCCGTCGCTGATGAAAGGCACGTTCCAGCACTCCCGTGTGGACGGGGATACGGGTCGTATCCTTTTTGAAAGCAATGGCATCTACGTCGACGTGCGTGGCCCCGGGCGGAAGGGTCTTGCCTTTCCCGGTTTCGGTGATCTGATGGGGTACGGTGCAATGACCGACGACTTCCTTGCCTGCATCGCCACGGGTGACACACCGTATTCGAATTTGGCCCGGGCGCGGCGAGATCTTGACATTGTGTTCAGGGCCTACCAATCCCTGCCCTGAGGAGGCGTCAACACCATGCTCACCAACCCGCAGCTCAGACACTTCGAAGCCTTCGGATACGTCTTTCTTCGGCAGCTTTTTGATGGCCACGAGATGGCGCGGCTCACGGAAACCTTCGACCATACGCTGCAGGAGGTGCGCAACAACGGCGACGACGCACGGGATCAGAGTCTCGTAGAGCAGGTTGAAACCACGCCGGGTCTGTGCTGGCTGCTGGAGGATGGTCGCATCCTGGATGGCGTCGAAGAGCTGGCGGGAGCGGACTTCATCTGGGGTGGTTCCGAGTGCAACATCACCGCACACGGATCGCACCCGTGGCATGCCGACCGTTTCGGTTCGTCGGAGACGGAGTTCACACGTGTGAAGGTGATGATCTATCTGGACGAGACGCGAGCCGATCATGGCTGTCTACGCGTGCTGCCCGGATCGCACCGTGATCCCTACCATACGACACTGGAACCCCTGCTGGCCCAGGATGAGGGCGTCGCCGAACGTACTCTGGGTGTGAGCGGCGAGGATGTCCCCAGCGTCTTCGTCGAGGCGGCACCGGGAGATGTGCTGTTCTTCAACCAGACCCTGTGGCACGGTGTCTTCAACAGCTTCCCAGGACGGCGTTTTGTGGCGCTGAAGTTTGCCGAGCGTCCAAGTTCTTCTGTGCACATCAGATCGCTGGACAAGTACAGCGCCGGTGTGGTGTTTCGCCCGCATGTGGCACTTGTTGAACACAGCGATCCGCGGTTGCGCGGAATGGTGGCGGGACTGGTCGACTTGGCCCCCGCACGATGACGCCCTTCGACCACAGGATTGAGCACGTCAGTTTTCGCATGACCCAGCGACACATGCCCGCGTCCGAAGAAGGTTTGCGGCAACTGCGCGAGGCCATCGAGCGCCTCAGTCCAAACACCCTCATCGCCGATGGAGCGGCGCGCAACGAGGTCTACAGGATCCCCCCGGTCCGTACGGCAAATGGCAGGCCGATCTCGAGGAACTCTACGGCACGGCCCAGGCTGGCCTCATCGATGTATTGCTGATGGACGTGGGCGCTATGGGTTTCACCCCGTGGCGAGAGGTGATGCCCAGACTGCTGGCCCTTGGCGCACAGGGTTCACCACATGCCTGGAGTGAACCCTTCAAGGCCTACTACACTGCTCAGATTGGCTGTGCCTACGGTGGTGTGCCCATCGTCGAAGGGGTGGGGCGAAGGCGGTCATGGCGGCCGACATCCGACTCAGATCTGCCCCGGCGCCACTGCCCGGACGTTGCTGCAGGCTGAAGATCTCGCGTTGAAAACGGGAGCGGATCATGGCACCCGAGGCAAGGTCTGGTTCTTCGCCCTCCTCGACAACCTGATGCGGGTCCTGGCATCGGCCCTGACACTGACCTATTCGACGAAGGTCTCATGGGCGTACAATACACCCTCAACTCCGGCGCTGATACGGCGGGAGCGATCGTCATCTTCCTCGGCGCCCTCTCTGGCGTGGGCGAGATCACTATTCGGGTGTGCTGCGGCGGGCCATCGGTATCAGAGGTGGTGCCGACGACGCCGACGAGCCCATGAGATATCGTCTCGCTTTCTGGGGCGCCTGCTTCGCGGTGGTCGGT
>DPVW01000034.1:0-1449 GCA_003529325.1 Candidatus Latescibacterota bacterium
AAACGGCTTTAGCAGACTTAATCCTGAATCAAAAACTCTGAGCAGCACCTCTCCCACAATCGACGAAGAGTTTGGCTCGTTAGGTGAGAAACATCTCTCCGGTGAAGGGCTCTGGCCCGGTCGGGCGCTCATACCTGATCTGTGTGGGTGTTTGCTCCAGGGCGGCGGCCCATTGATCGCACCAGTCCTCGTATACAGTCTCCGAGCTGGGGTCTAACTGGCTGCGGGCAACGAGGCTGGGCCACTCCGGTCGCGGCGACGGCCCGCCTGTTTTCTGATAGCGCAAGTCCATGCTCCAGCGCACCGCGTCGGTATTGTTGGGGCCAGAGCCGTGCGGTGTCAACTTGTGCACGAATAGCACGTCTCCCTTTTCCATCGGCAGGGTGACCCGCTCGGTCTGCGGCAGATCCTTGCCATACGACCAGTAGACCATGCGCTGTTGGTGAACGCGGGGTTGGACCTGCATGCAGCCATTCTCTGCGGTCGCCGCAACCAGTGGTATCCAGACAGTCACTTGCAGGATGCCCTGCGCCTCCTGGCTGGTAAATACGGCATCCTGATGAAATATCACATCCGTGTTGGGCATCTTTGGCCGGACATGCGAAACGGCGTTGCAGGTGATTTCCGGGCCGATAAACGCTCCGATTAGGTCCACCAGATTTTTGTTGCGCAAAAACTCGAAGGTGCCGCGCCGGCGGGTAACGCCAAAATCGGGACAGCCATCGATCTCGGCACATTCGTCGGCCAGGCGGGCCAGTCGCCGGTCAAAGGGCTCCTCTTCGTGGAGGTTGTTTAGCTTACCCTGTTGCTGCAGGTCGCGGGCAATTTCGTCGACGATAACATTGTGATCCTGGATGAGTGGTTCGAGATCGTCGTCGCTGAGTGCTCCTGCGATAAATACGTAGCCCTCTTCTTTAAAAAAATCTAGATGTTCGCTGGTGACCTTCATGGTTTGCTCCCTCTGCGTTGATCTATAATGTATTGCCCATCCAGTTTCATGCGTCTACCTCGACGCATAGGAATCGGCCGCAGCCCATACCCCAAAAGTTATAATATAACACCGTGAAAAAAGCTTGTCGCCGCACACCAGACCGACTTTCTGACAAGTCATGGATATCGCAACTCAGTGCATCATCGGGGCCGGCTGCGCCCAGGCCTGCGCCAGACCGCAGCACAGCCGCACTCGTAGGCTTGGTCGCCGGTCTGCTGCCCGACGCCGACGCGCTGATCTACAGCGCCAGTGACCCTCTGCTACAATTGGAATACCATCGTCACTTCAGCCACGCGCTAGTTTTTATTCCCCTCGGCGCCGCGCTGGCGACCCTCTTGCTCTGGCCCCTACTGCGCCATCACATTCCCCTTGGCGCTCTACCGCTACGCCTTGCTCGGTTACGGGACCGGCGGCCTACTCGACGCCTGCACCAGCTATGGCACCCACCTGCTCTGGCC
>DPVW01000034.1:1805-3188 GCA_003529325.1 Candidatus Latescibacterota bacterium
CCTTGACAAATTGACTCACTTTCGCAATACCTTACGCGGCTCTTATTGGCCTTTTATAACGAAAGTACACTCTATGAAAGTAGTCGTGTTCGGCGCCGCCGGTTGGGTAGGTCGCGCCATCTTGGAGAATCTACAAGGGCACCACGAGATCCGGGCCTTTGATATGAGTCCCGAATCCTGGCAGAAAGCCGGTCCGTGGACCGGCGGTGAAATCATCCACGGCGACATCTCAGATTACGACACCGTCGACCACGCGCTCGATGGCCAAGATGCCATCATCCACGCCGCCGTCTACTTCGGCGCCTACGACAAGGACGACCAGGCCCCCTTCCAGATCAATCTCAAAGGCCTATGGAACACGCTCGAAGCCGCACGCCACCGCAACATCAACCGCATCGTCCATATCGGCTCCTGCCAGATCGAGCACCCGCAAGGCACCTTCTTCGATGCCGACATCCGCCGCCCCGACGGCTCGCCCTACGCCATCAGCAAACGCCTACAAGAAGAGATGTGCCGCCAATTCCACGAAGCCTTCAACCAATCGATTGCAGTACTGCGCCCCTGCTCGATCATCGACAGCCGCTTGGGCATGGCCAAGGGCGGAGCGGCATTGCAGCCAGGCAGTTGGAACACCGGCTGGGTCTGCCGCCACGATCTGGCCGAAGCCTCTCGCCTGGCCATCGAGAAAGACGATCTCGGCTTCGAAGTATTGCATATGGCCGGCGCGAAAGAAGCAGACGAGTTTTGCAATACTCAACACGCTCGCGAAGTCTTGGGGTTTGAATTCAAGGGGGATCTGGACCAGTATCGTTAGTTTGTATGGATCTTATAGAAGCTAGCGTTTTAAACGCTTAAGCTGGGTGCGATCGGTCTGATTGAGGGCACTCCCTTCGGTTTGGTATTCCCCCATAAAGACGGACACCTCAAGCAGCCTTATGAAGAGAGCGTTGTTCAAATTGCGCTGGGGGAAGGTAACCCAACGGGAATGACTCCGCTCTCTATTATAGAAGATCTCGATATACTCAAAGAGCTCCGATAGGCCTCATCATAGCTTTCCCACCGGCCGTGATAAACCAGTTCGGTTTTGAGCAGATGAAAAAATGACTCGGCTACCGCATTATCCCAACCATCTCCTTTTCGACTCATACTCTGGATAAAAGAGCGTTTCTTGAGGGCTTGGGTAAATCCAGTGCAAGCATACTGAATGCCTCGATCCGAATGGATGAGGAGCCCCTTGGGCGGTTGCCGTCGCTTCTCTGTGAATTGCTAAAGTTTATATCCTAATTGCCCTCTGCTTTCTCATCAGTCGTGTCCAACGACCAAGTAAATGTTCAGCATACACACCATAGGGCGCCAATTGACACAGGCATCTACAACCGCACC
>DPVW01000034.1:3460-6460 GCA_003529325.1 Candidatus Latescibacterota bacterium
ACACAGGCATCTACAACCGCACCCGCTCCCGCACCGCCAACCTTCATACACAAAAATCCCCCGCTGGAACATATTCCAGCGGGGGATTTGTCTAGGACTTGCCGCAAGGTTGGGCCCATTGGCAACTTTTTTACTTTAGAGTTTAATCGGTGCGATAGTTCCCAATATTGATATCCCCTTTAGTCGAAAGATACCATGCGATGAACGGCAAATGGTCCATCGGCGCGATAGTCCACCACAAAAAATACGACTATCGCGGCGTCATCATCTCCTTCGATCCCTACTGCCGGGCAGACGAGCAATGGTACGAGAACAACCGCACCCAACCAACCCGGGAACAGCCTTGGTACCATGTGTTGGTCGACAATTCGGAGGCAACGACTTATGTCGCCGAAGAAAACCTAGAATTGGCGCTAGCCAAACAACCGATTCAACATCCCCTACTAACCCAGTTCTTCTCGTCCTACCACCAAGGGCGCTACTACTCCCTTAACCTGAATTGAGTACCCTCGTATTAGACATACGAGTTACCAGTCTAAATTAGTCCAACAAATCCAACGCCTGCATCCCCGCGCGAATATAACCCAACGCGAAAGCCCGACCCCGCAACCCACCCTCGTCACCGATAACTCTCGGCGTATGGTCCGGCGTGATCACCCCATCATAGCCGGCGTCTCGATAGGCCTTGAGTGCGGCAATCATATTGACATCGCCCTCGTCGATAAAAACCTCATCAAATTTGGGAAAACCTCCGCGTACATTGCGGAAATGCACATAGAAGATCTTGCCCTGGCCGGCAAAGCGACTCACGGCCTCGATCGTCTTCGCCGGTCCCATTTCGGCCACTGTCCCTTGGCAAAACTCAAGTCCATTGCTCTCGCTTGGCACCAGATCGATCAAACGCTGCATGGCGTCGTGGTTAGTCAACAGCCGGCCCGTGCCGAAAAGATGCTCAGCTGGAGGATCGTCTTGATGTGCAGCAAGCTTGACTCCAGCCTGTTCTGCAACCGGCACAACCCGTTCGAGGAAATAAGCCAGCCGCTCCCACATCTCCTCGACCGAGACCGCCACGTCGACAATCGGCGGCGCATCTTTGACCAGGTCGTAATCGAAGCTTTTGAGCCCGGCGTCGCCACGGCCTCCACCGCTCTCGTACGCTCGCCAATGCCCCGATACTCCAGCCAAACTAAAATAATAACCGAGGATCGGGATGCCGACCTTGCCCATATTCTCAATCGAGGTGCAGACCTTGGCGATTTGCGCATCGCGCTCCGGTGTGGCGTGCGTGATCGGTTGCATATGGTCGCCGGGCAAATTTTCGATGGCGCAGAGTTCCAAGTCGAACGAGTCGACGAATTTCTTCATCCGCAGCATTTCGAAATAGTCGAGCACGCCTTCATCACCTAGACGGGGGCCGTGCACGACGATATGCGTAACGCCCATCTGCTGGGCAAATTGCAGATTCTCTTTTGTTAGGGTTTCGAGGCCGAATTTGAGACCGAGTTTCATGGTAGAGCTCCGTGGGTGGGCGGGGCGTTCGACGCTACAATCAATGACTAAAGCTTCTTAAATAAAAACCTACATTTTATAACGCCGCCACCCACCCCGCTCGACCTTCCACTGCAAAGCATCGAGATGCGTCGCGCGAATCGTCTCTATATGACGCGTATGGGTTGTCGCTTTCTCTTCGGTGTGGGCATAGTGCGCCAACCGCTCATGATCCAGTTCGACACCCAAACCCGGCCCAGTAGGTACTGTGAGAAAGCCTTGATCATAGGCCATTTTCCCCCCCCGTATCACATCACCCTCCCACTGGTTATAATGCGCATCAAGCGGATGCGCGGAAAAAGGAGGAAAGGCGCGATCGCGGCCCCAGACAATATGATAGGGCATCTCGTAAGGGAAAACGAAGGCGGCGATATGCAGGCGAATCGCCGTCGCCGGTCCCAATTCATAGGCACTGTGCATGCCGATACCCAACCCCATAAAACGCGCCGCATCGTAGTAGCGTTTAAGCGCCAAGGGGCCCGCGTAGGCGTCGGGGGCGGAAATATCCGCCGGCTGCCAGCGGCGCAGCGCATCCACGTCCAAAGCCGCGTCCAAGGTCCCGTCGCCATAGCGACCCCGGTGGTCGGGCTGCTTGACGATCGGCGGCAGCCAGGCGTGCGACGAAATCGGGATCGGGCTCAAATGCCGCAGGCGATGACCGGCGCGGAAAATATGATCGAAACGCCCGCCTACTGGCTCTTCTATCCACTCGATATGGCAATCTTCAACCCCACGCATAAAGCGCAACGCCTGCGCCTCGCCCCATGAGGCGTGCGGGTCGACGCGGATATCCACCTCCGGCCCCACCGCCTGGCGGATATTGTGCACCAGCTCTATATAGCGATGCGGCTCGAAGTCACACATCGAGAGTTTGATATTGTGGAAGCCGTGCTCGCGGATAATGCCCTGCACATATTCCGGATAGCTCTCGAAAGTAACTTCATTTTTGCCATTGATATCGGGGAAGCTGTACCAGGTATAGGCCGACATCGGCACGCGTTCGGCTAAGGGGGTCTCTATCGCAAAGAGATCGTGCAGATAACGGCCCAAAGGTCGGTCGGCGATCTTGCCGGCCAGATCCCAATAGGCCAGCCCCATATCGGCGCGAATACTCGCGTCAAAGGGGTTTTTGCCCAACACTTTGGCCTTGAGCTCCGCCCGATCCGAGTTAGCCCCCTCGGCGATGCCGACTAGCCCCTTATCGGTCTCGAATTCGGCGAAGGTAAAGCCCTCGGCCGAACCGTCCCAACGCTTGGTGCCGACCCACGGCATCAGCACCCGGTAGACGCGCACATCGCGGATCGCGTGATCGGCGGCCATACCCTCTTCTTGTATCCGCTGCTCAACGGCCTTGGCCAGGGCCACGTTCTCGCGGTCAAACTCGACTAACTCCTCGATGGGATCCAACGCCATGTCCCCTTTCTTTTGATCGCCGCCGACACTACAAGCGGG
>DPVW01000034.1:6688-13651 GCA_003529325.1 Candidatus Latescibacterota bacterium
GCGACACTACAAGCGGCGGTAAGCGCAAAGCGAGTTTTTAGACAGACCCTAGCAAGATTCCGCCACCTTGGCAACCGCGCCCTGAAACGACTTCCTTCTTGACGCTCCCACCGCAAACCCGACGACATCGTTGCCGCGGCGCGGGCAGCAGGCCAAGGGTTTCCGCGCCCTGGATCCACCTACTAGCACACAGGCGCGTCGCCTTGAAGTGGGTGACGCGCCTTATGTTATGGGCCCACACGTCTTGGACACGCTCCTAGTCAAGAAAGAGCTATCACGTGCTCGACAGCACCCCACTTCCCGAAGCCGACCGCGACCATTTTGACAGACAAGGTTATCTCATCGTGCGCCAGGCGTTGGACGAGGCAACGGTGGCACGGCTACTCGAAGCCGGAGATCGGCTGTTGGCCAGCGATCTTCGTACGGGGCGCCAGCAGGCCGACGACGGCCGTTATGATGGATTTCGCAACACCATCGCCCTCGACGATGCTTTTGTACCGTTGATCGATCATCCGAAGATCCTGCCCACGGTGGTGCAACTACTGGGCGCCGATCTGCAGATCATGACGTCACACCTGATTCACAAGAATCCCGATCCACCCGACACACCGCCGACACACCGCTTGCCCGGATGGCATCGCGATTATGCCATGGCGATGGGGGACATGGGGCACCGAGCAATTCCGCGGCTGCTGGTCAAGTGTGCCTACTACCTCACGGATCTGAGTGAACCGTCCCGTGGTGTGACGATGGTGGCGCCTGGCAGCCATCTGCTCACGGAACCTCCCCCACGGGTGGACGATGGAGATCCGGCGGGTGCTGTCGAGCCGAGTCTGCAACCCGGTGATTGTCTGATCTTCGAGAACCGTACGTTCCATGCCGGGGGCGTGCACCTGGGACCGACATCGCGTAAGGCGATCATGGTAGGCTACGGTTACCGTTGGGTGGTGCCCATGGATTACCGCACGCAGTCGCGCGAATTCGTCGTCAGACTGACACCACTACAGCGCTTTCTGGTGGGGGAACCATTCGAAGAGGTCGCCGAATTTCAGGTGCACGGTGGACGCAATCCACTGCAGGAGTGGTGCGAGGAGCACAACTTTCCCACGGCCCGCCATCCGCAGGCGCAAAGTGGCGCTTTCCAAGCTTGACAATTGCCTCCCGGCGAAGTATCTCCTCCGGTAAGGCTTGTCGAGGAAGCCGCTTTGTCCGCGGGAAGGGTTGAACCCACCTCGAGTAGTTGCCCATCAAACCGACATTTACACCTTCTTCCAGCCTGATCGCGAGCGGACGCCAGGCTTTAACGGACGAGGGTGCTCTATGTCTATTTCTCTGCCCACTTGGGCAAATGCCGAATTTCTTCGCAAGCAGTCCAAAGAGTTGCGCCAGGCCTTCGCCGATGGTGAAGATGATGCCGTGGCTCGCATCCGTCAGTATCTGCCCCGTGCCGGCAAACTCAAGGGCGAATCGCTGCTCGCAATCGATCTGTCGCTGCAGGAGACCCAACACGCGCTGGCCTGCGAATACGGCTTCGGCAAGTGGGAGGAGTTGATGGCCGTCGTCGATGGGCCACGCTTCGACGATCTGATGCGGCCCACCGACAGGTCTGGTCACCAAGGGCATGGCCGGAATCCAGGCAGGCATGAAACCTGAAGAGCTTGTCAGCGTGGCGATGCAGTGGTCGGCACAACAAGCGGCTGCCCTCAAACTGGTTACCACACCCCGACCGATAACACCCCTCTAAAAAAATGACATCAGGCGCGTTGCCTACAGTGGCCTTCGGCCCATCAGACCTGCAGGTGACGCGCCTGTGTCAGGGCACCGCCTTCCGCACCCTGACGCGGGAGGCCGGTGACCAGCAGGCGGAGTCGGTGTTACGCCATTGCCTGGATGTGGGTGTGCGATTTTTCGACTCGTCCAACGCTTATGGTTGGGGTGGCTCCGAGCGTCTTCTCGGTCAGGCACTGCGGGGAAGACGAGATGAGGTCGTGATCTGCACCAAGGTATCACCATCGGAACCACCCGCCGCCGATGGCACACCAGGCGCAGCCCGGACATTTACCGAGACATACCTGACCGAGCAATTGGACGGGAGCAGACAGCGACTCGACACGGATGTTATCGATCTGTATCTGTTGCATTCCCCCGATAAAGTGACGCCCATGACACAGCTGTGTGAACGCATGCAGCGAGTACTCGATGGTGGGGGTATCCGCCACTGGGGTGTGTCCAATCACAGTGCTGCGCAGGTTTCGGCACTGCTTGCGGCGGCGCAGATGGCGGGGACAACGCCACCCATTGGTGTCGAGGATTATTACACGATCGCCGGCAGTGCCGTCACCCCCGAGGGAGAATCGCGTCCTCGTGTGTTGGAGCGGGAGATGTTTCCTGTGCTGTGGGAAATGGGATTGGGTCTGCTCGCCTTCAGCCCCATGGATCGTGGCGAGCTGGCGCCCGGTGGCACCGTGGGGGCAGGTTCGCCGCTGGCCGAGTTGCTGCAGACAATAGATCGTGCTGCCAGTCAGTTGCAGACATCCCGTGGCGCCGTCTGTGTGGCGTGGGTGCTGGCGCAGACGGGCGTAACCGCCGTGCTTGGCGGAGCTGAATCCCCAACGCACGTAGATGAGATGATCGAGGGTGTCCGCCTGGAGCTGCCAACGGAGATCCTCGAGTCTCTCAGTGCTGGCAGCAATACCTACTCACAGAGCGTGGTGGCTGCCTTAGACACAGACAGGAGGATGAGATGACCGTTCACAAACCGGAGGATATCCCCCTCGATGCCGTCTCCGGTGGCACGGCGACGGCACGCCAGGTGTTGATCGGCGAAGAATTGTCGCCACACTTTTCCATGCGTCGTTTTGTCATGGATCCAGGGGGTGGAATGCCATTGCACACCAATACCGTCGAGCACGGTCAGTATGTGCTGACAGGTGCGGCGACGATTCGCATCGGCGATGAGACGGTGCAGGTCGTGGCAGGCGACTCGGTACACATTCCCGCCAACGTACCACACTCCTACAGCGTCGATGGCGACGAACGTTTCGAATTTCTGTGTGTCGTGCCCAATGGGCCCGATCAGATCACCGTCGTCAATCAAGGGAAGGAATAACCCCACGCCATGCGCATCGGTCTCGTCGACGTCGATACGTCGCACCCACAGAACTGGATTTCCATCGAGCGCGAACTTGGCCACGAGGTGGTCGGTATCTGTGATGCCGGCGATGTGCATCCACCAGAATATGTCCGAGACTTTGCAGCGCAACAGGATGTACCCAAGGTTTACGAGTCGCTGCACGAGATGGTCGGTGACGTGGACTGTGCCATCCTCCACACCTGCGACTGGGACAAACACATCGAACGCGCCCGGCCTTTCATCGAGGCGGGCAAGTCGGTATTGCTCGACAAACCCGTCGTCGGCAATCTCGCAGATGTGCAGCAACTGCTCGACTGGGAGGCGGCGGGACGGCGGGTCACCGGCGGCTCGAGTCTGCGCTTCGCGGTCGAGGTGCGCAGCTATCTCGACGAGTCCGTGGACGAGCGCGGCACGGTGCACACGGCTTTCGCCGGCTGCGGTACGGATGAGTACAACTACGGGATTCACGCCTACAGTCTGATCAGCGCCCTCATGGGACCGGGCATCCGCTCGGTCCGTTATCTGGGGGCGTCCGGTCTCAAGCACCTGCAGGTGAGTTGGGCGGATGGTCGCCTCGGGTATCTCGCCATCGGCGATGGTGCCTGGCTGCCATTCCACATCACGGCGATCACCGACAAAGGCGTGCGGCAGATCATCTGCGACACGAAGACGTTATATGGCAGTCTGCTGGCGGCGGTGTTGCCCTATCTGGCGGGGGAGGTGGAGGAGCCGCCACTCACCATGGCAACATTGCTGGAACCGGAAATGGCGGCCATGGCGGCACGTCAGTCGTGGCTGCGTGGCGGCGCCGAGGTCTTTCTGGGCGATCTGTCCCTCGAAGATGAGGGCTATGACGGTGAGGTCTTCACCTGGGGCTACCGCCGGGCGAAATATCCCTGAGGGGCGCCTAACAATATCAGTGCGGAGAAGAGAAATGGGACAGTCAAAGGAGCTTGAGCTCCTCGAAGAGATTCGCCAGTTCGACACACCGTCGGTGACCAACGTGGTCGCCACCTATCCGTCCCACCCCTTGTGTCTCGGGCTCTATCACCCGCTGTCCGAGAACTGGTATACCGATCACAGCCTGCGCTGCATGTATCCCGAATTGGGGGCCCTCGCAGGCTACGCGGTGACGGCGGTGTATGGGCCGGAGGACAAGTCCTTCAAGCGGTTGAGCAATCTGGATGTGTACGACGCCCTCGATGCGTCGCCGAAGCCAACGGTCTACTGTTTTCAGCAGAAGTTTCCGCCGGAACTGGCGGGCAAGATCGGCCTGTCCGGTGGCAACATGACGACGGCGATGAAGGCGATGGGCTGTCTTGGCGCGATTTCGAATGGGCCCTCACGTGACATCGACGAGATTCGGCCGATGAAGTTTCAGTATCTGCTCTCCGGGGTGAGTCCCGGGCACGGAGGTCAGGACGTATATGCGGTCAATGTGCCCGTTCACATTGCCGGCATGGATGTGGCGCCAGGTGAGATCGTGCACATGGATGAGAATGGGGCCTGCAAATTTCCCGCGGATCGACTGCAGCAGGTGGTCGATAATCTGTACAAACTGCGCGACGAAGAGGAAGAACGGATGGGCAAGTTGGCGAAGGCGACATCCGCCGCCGAGCTGCGTGCCATTTTCACCGGGCAGCCATACGGCGAAGGTAAAAAATAATGTATGTAGGGGTGCAGGCCATCGGCACGAGCAAACTCGAAATGCAGTTCCTCACCCGTCACGGTGTCACGCACATGGATGCGACGCCGGCAGACAACGAGGTGGGCACCATCTCCCGACATCGCGAAGAAGCGGCGGTGGAGGGCGTGGAACTGGAGATGATCCACATCAACCTGCCACGCAGTATTCCCCTGGCGCAAGAGCCGCAGAGGGATGAGGATCTCGACGAAGTCTGCCGCTGGATCGAGAATGCCGGGCGCGCCGGGTTACGAGGTCTGAATTACAACTTCTGTGTCCTGGAACATCAGCGCACCGAAGCCACATTTGGCCGTGGTGGCAGCCGCTACAGCACCTTCGACCTGTCGAAATATGACAACGAGAGTCTGTCCGAGGCGGGGGTGGTGAGCCGGGATGAGTCCTTCGAGCGGGCCCAGTACTTCCTTGAACGGGTGATCCCCGTCGCCGAGCAGTACAAGGTGCAGATGGCCTCCCATCTCGACGATCCGCCAGCACCGGTGCTGCGTGGTGTGGAGCGCTGGAACTGGCCTGTCATGGACGGCTTGAAACGATTCAGCGAATTGGTGGACAGTCCGTACCACGGCTTCAACTTCTGCTGCGGTGTCGCTTCAGAAGGACTCGAGAATCCCGGCGTCGAGCTCTACGACATCGTGCGCTACTTCGGCGAGCGCAAGAAGATCTTCAACGTGCACTTCCGCAACATCCGCGGTGGTCTGCACGATTTTCAGGAGGTCTGGCCCGATGAAGGCGACGTCGATATGCACCAGGTTGCCGAGGTGTTGCACGAGACGGGGTATCCGTACATGCTGATGCCGGATCACGCGCCAAATCATCCAGATGACAAGCCGCCAGAGGGGGTGTCGGGCCGTGTCAGCCACGCTTGGGCCTTCCAGTTCGGCTACATCGCGGCGATGATCCAGGTGGTGTCGAAGAAGACAGGATGAGCCTCCCAGAGTCCCGACTGCCGAGGAGAAGCCGGCATGGACGTGGCACCCGTGGCAGCAGGTGAGATCGTGCACATGGATGGAGCACTATGCCGCAGTGCGCAAGATGCTCTACACCAGGTAGGTGTCTACGCCAGATAACAAAAGAGGGTTCGACGTCAGGTGGCGTCGGACCCTCTTTTCGCCTCCACCGCGACATCGATACGGATCTGTTGCGTCAGACCAATGTATCGGAGGAGAGCGTGAATGAAGAGCACGATGCTCCCATCTCCATACCCTCCTCGACTGCGGTCCAGAGATTGTAGGCGAGGGTATTCAAGAGGCCCTCGTCGTCGTACCAATCGGTCGATATCTCCACGCCGACAGCACCCCCAGCGAAGACGCAGCCAGAAATCGCGAAGAGCAACCGGGTCTGCATGGGCAAGTGCCAAAGGAATCTGAGGTACAGCAGGCCGAAAGTGGCACCCACGATTCCACCGGGAATCGCCCAGGAGTAGTCGATCATGCTATTGAGCGTTCCATGGAAACCGGCGATCTCATCCAACGAAAGAGCCGCGAAGGCCAGCGACAGCCCGTACCAATATTTCACCCAGGGGTCTCGATCAGCCTGCTTGCGTCGACTGATGAAAAACAGCAGAACGGAGGTCAGTAGCAGCGCACTTGTCGAGTACCAGGTGGGGACACTGTCCTCTTCATCGACATCAAAGATCTGTCGCAGTGGCCAGGGCACTTCATCTACGAAAAACTGGATTGACCCTTCATGCCACAAGATGTAGGATCGTGCATCGGATGGCAGGGCTCCAGAAGTACCCATGACGTGCTCAACCCGTGAGGCAGCATTGCCGTGTGTAGATGACAGCCAATCAACGAAACCATTGTTGCAACCACCTCCGCTGCCTGGTCAATTCTTCTTCTGCTCCTCCTCGGAAGCAATTCTGCCACGTGATGACGGAGTTCCAGCCGATCGAGGCGCAGAGGGTGCTACAACGATACAATGTCGCCCTGGCGCAGGCGATGCTGTATCGCTGTCGCCAGTTGCAGGTTACGGTGGGTCGTACATCGGTGCGGATCCGCTAGCTTTTTGGTGCCGTCAAATTGAACTGCCTCATCCACGTACTGACACGCCACGAGGTGGGCTTCCATCTCGACCTCGATGGTCCGGTGAGTATGCTGCGCCATTCCCAGCGATACGGCGTGCGCAT
>DPVW01000034.1:14007-23808 GCA_003529325.1 Candidatus Latescibacterota bacterium
CGGCGCTTTGTGCTCGATCAGAAAATGGGCCTGGTATCACATCACCGGGCAGCGACGGTTTACGATTCCGAGCTGGAAGCCACATTCGCCCGTCGCTTCGACAAGCTCAACAGCCCCTGGCATCTGGAGCGCGAGACGGAAGTCGTCGATCTGCAGGAAGTGGTCATGATTCCCGACTTCGCCTTCCGCCATGACGACGGCCGTGTCCGTCTGCTGGAGATCGTCGGCTACTGGCGACCGGAATATCTGGCTCGAAAACTGACCCGATTGCGCGAAGCGGGGCGCGCAGATCTCTTGGTAGCCATCTCCGAGCGCCTCAATGTCAGTCGCGACGAGGTCACCGACTTGCCGGGAGAGGTGATCTGGTTCAAGGGGCGTCTGGATCCGAAGGCCGTGCTGGCGAGACTCGACGCCACTGACTGACCAGAAATAACGCTGGTCGCACGTCAGCTGGGCAGTACGCCCTATCAGCGTTTATCCTTTCCCCATGGCAATGGACATCCCAGATAAGATCAAAGATCGACGCGCTTGGACTGCGGCGACCATCGACGAGCGGGCGGCGTGGATGACGCAGCTGAGTGCAGAGTCGCTCGACGAACTGGAACGGGTCATCCCCGATTCGGGTCACTCACTGGATGACGCAACGGACTCACCTGTAGTCGTTGCCGAGCTGCCATGTTGTGCGGCGCAGCTGGCACCGTTGCGACAGGAGCTGGAGCGGGGTCGTGGATTCGCTCTCGTGGAGGGCCTCGACGAAGAGCGCTTCGGCCGCGACGGAGCGACCAGCGCGTATTGGGCACTGGGGCAACTGTTGGGACGGCCTTTCGAACAGAATGTAGAAGGCGCATTGCTCTACGATGTGCGAGACACGGGATCATCGGTCACGGGCGGCGCCAGGTTCTCCGTCACGAGTGCTGAAAGCACTTTCCACACGGACAACGCTTTCAACGATGAGCTGCCCGATTTCGTCGGTCTGTTGTGCCAGCGCACAGCTCGCGAAGGGGGGCGCAGCCAGCTCATCAGCGCCTGTACAGTCTACAACGAACTCCTTGAGCAAGGGGCAGACCTCGAGGCTCTGCACGGTAGTTACTGGTTCGACCGTCGCGGGCAGCATGGCCCCGATGAATCGCCAGTCGCCGAACGTCAGCTCTATGCATGGGATGGCGCAGAGCTGTCGATGCGCTACATGGCCTACTACATCGAGGTCGGCCAGCAACGTGCCGGCCAGCAGTTGAGTGCAGGGCAGGTTGCCAGCCTGGAGGCCATCGAAGAGCTGTTGTCACGGGAGGAACTGCGCGTCGAGTTCGATCTGCAGCCCGGTCAGATGATGTTTACCAACAACCATTGGATCCTGCACAACCGCACGGCCTTCACCGATCATCCAGCGCCGGCAGACAAGCGGCACTACGTGCGATTGTGGCTGCGCTGAATCTGAGAACCGATCTAGCAGATAGCGCCCTGCCCTTGCAGATACTCGGCGACTTTGACCTTGCCATGCTCGATGGCCAGAGCCAGTGGCGTGATGCCCGAGGCGTCACGAGCATTCACATCGGCGCCATTGGCCAGAAGGACTTTCGTCGCTGTTGTCCCGCGGGTCCTCTGGGCGACCCAGTGGAGTGGGGTTCTGCCTATGTCATCACGAGCATTCACATCGGCACCATTGCGTAGGAACCATTCGCCCACGCGGGTTCCGCCTTGCCACATGTGGCCACCAACATGGGCCGCTGCGATTTCCTTCTTCGATCCCACACCGGCGTCCAGTATCATGTCCGCGATATCGACCTGGTCGCCGCCACGATGGATCATGCGCCCGATGGCCTGTCCCATGTCCTCCGGTCTGAATCGTGCCCCGTTGTCGATCAGCAGAGAGACAATCGCGGCGTTCCCTCCGCTGCACACAGCATTGCGCAAAGGCGTCGCACCGGCGTCACTGGCGTCGGCAACTGACGCCCCCGCCTCCAGCAGGAATCGCGCGATGTTCGACAGCCGTGTACCGACGTCAGGGTCCTTGTAGCCCAGATTCGAAGCGGCGCAGACGTGCAGAGGCGTCAAACCGCCAGTGGCAATCGAACCGGACTGGCCACTGACGAGTTGAAATGGGGGTGACTTTTCGTCAACCAGTCCGGGCCGCCTGCCGATCAATTTTCTCGCGACTGCGTCATCGCCAAGGGCACATGCGACAAAGATGTTCACGTCGACGCCGCTCTCGATCAAGCTCTGAGCAACGGCCAGATTGCCGCCACGGGTCGCTTCACACACATGATACCAATGGGCGACGGCACCGCGATCCACGAGGAATCTCACCGCTTCTTCGTGTTTTTCTGTTTTCGTCACCGTCTGGAAGTCACCGACAACATGACCGAGCAGCCGCGTGAGGGTATCTGGATTGGCGAGTTTCTGGTCCGACTCGAGGAGTCCCCGCAAACGCAGTGTGTCCCCCGTGCGCGCCGCGGTGAAGGAGGTCCCGCTGCTGCCCGCCACGGGTTTGGCGGCCTTCTTGTAGTGCGCTCTCCGTGTGCTGTTGATACATGCCCCGCACTGAGTGCTCAGACCGTCTTTCGACTTTCGTGAACCGTTGAATTCGCCGACGGGTCGAGACTTTCCGCACTTACTACACGTTTTCTTCTTTGTTCTGTCTTGACGCATGGCTAGAGTCTAAGCTCGTCAGGGCGCCATACCAAGATTGGAGGATCCTTGCCGCAAACCCCCTATGATCCTGTCAGCTTCGAGCAGATCCGAGTCCCGCAAACCTGGCGCCGCTACGCCGACCGTCTCACTTGGGGCAAGGGGCAGTCTCTGGCGATCCTGGATGACGGCTGTGACCTGTGTGTGCCGCAGTGGCAGGTCGAGATGCCCTGGGGACCGAAGGTCATCGCCACGTACAACAGCATCGATAACAATGACGACCCCGCGCCGGTAGCACCAGGCTATCATGGTACCTCGGTGGGATACCCCTCCTCTCTGAACTATGAGGGAACCCTCGGCATCGCCTACAACAACCAGGTGGCTCAGATACGGGCCGTCACCATCGTCCATCTTTCCGGGCAAACCGAAGCCGATACCATGGCGACGGGACTCAGATGGGTGCTTGAACATCATCAGCAGTACAACATCACGGCCGTCAATCTGTCCGCCCTCGACGATGAGTCTCACAGCGAGCCCGTAGCAACGGTGATCGATGAACCTCTGAGGGCACTGCGGGAACAGGGCATCTGGGTGAGCGCTCCCTGTGGAAACAACGGATACACAGAGGGCATCTCGTGGCCCGCCTGCCAGCCTGAGTGCATCGGCATCGGTGCTACGATTCCCGGACAGCGCGTAGCCCACCTGGATCGCTGTACCAACACCGCCCTGCTTGTGGCGGCTGCAGCGACCTCCTCCTCCAACGCCTACGCCGCAGCCTGTTCGATGATCCTGCGGGAGGCGATTGAGCATGGCGGAAACGACTGGCAGGAGCACGGCGCGACTCTGGCAGATGCGATCCTGGCGATCTTCCAGGAGACGGGTGTCAGGATCGAAGATCCACAGGCGGAAGCAACTTTCCGTGAACTGGATCTGCTGGCAGCGGTGGACCACGTATTGGGCGGGTGAGGCGTTGTGTGCAATCGCCGACAATCGTTATCGTGTCGGAGTCGAATCGGACCCCACAATCTGGAGGAATCCGAATGACGAATGAAGAGAGTGCGAGTCAGTTTACGGGTGATGGTGATATCGCACCCCTGCAGAGAGTAGCGATCGCCGTGGCCGTTCTCGGCGAAGTAGTTGCTGGCGATGTCATGAAGTTCCTTAGCGATCACCAGATTGAAGGGCCAATCCCAGCGCCGAACCGCGAGTGGCGATCATCACTCGTTATTGCTCCTGGTGGCTGAGTGCCGAGTTCGGGGGCCGCAACAATGCACGCGTACCGAACGATGTGTACGAGGCCCTGCCGGAGGCGGTGAAGCCACTCTACAGGCACCGGGCCGAAGGGTTGGACAATCCATTTCGGGCGTGGGGGATCTATACGCTTCAGCGATTGTATGCGAAGTGATCTCCCCGAAGTTGTTGCCATACGCCATCACAGGCATCGAGAGTAGTCTGATCGAGTCGGCCTTCGGCGGCTTTCAGATTCAACTCGAGGTGCTCGACTTTGCTGGCGCCGACGATCACCGAATCAACCACATTGCGCGACAACAGGAACTGCAATGCCAATTCGGTGAGGTCGAGTCCGGCGCCCTCTGCGATACGTGAGAGTTCCTCGAGAGCGGCGAAGTTGCTGTCGTGCCAGAAACGCCCGTAGTAGTTCTCGTTCAGCGCGAACCGTGTGCCCTTGGCGGGATCGCCCTTGCTGTGCTTTCCGGTAAGCAGCCCACCGGCCAGTGGATTGTAGGCGGTGACACCGACCTGCATGGTAGCGGTGAATTCGGCACACTCCTCATCGACGACACGGGTGATCAGATTGTATGGCAACTGCAGGACTACGGGTGGTGACCAGTGGTGGTCCTGGCTCAACCACTGGGCGCGACAGACCTGCCAGGCGGAGTAGTTCGACATGCCCACATAGATCACCTTGCCCTGTTGTACGAGGGTGTCCATCGCCGCCAGAGTCTCTTCCATGGGGGTATTGCGGTCGGGTTTGTGCAGGTAGAAGATGTCGAGGCAATCCGTCTGCAGGCGGCGCAGGCTGGCCTCGACACCTTGGATGATATGCCATCGGTGCAGACCACCGTCGCGGGCGTCGGGGCCCATCGGGCTGCACACCTTGCTGGCGAGCACGACGCGGTTGCGCTTGCCCTGCAGGGCTTTGCCCAGGATCTCCTCCGAGCGTCCTTTGCCGTAGGCATCAGCCGTGTCGAAGAAATTGATGCCGCCATCGATTGCGGTGTTGACCATTCGCAGCGAGGTCGCTTCGTCCGCCTGGGCGCCAAAGGTCATCGTGCCGAGGCTGAGCCGAGAGACGGTGGCCCCCGTCCCGGTGAGGGTTGTGTGTTCAATAGACATCGATCATCTCCAGTCGTTGTGCATCAAGGTTTGCGATTGGCGTCGCGGGGCAGGTCAGAGGGTATGGGTTGCCCCTGAGCGTCGAAGTGCGGCAGGCTAAGGTAAACGGTCGCCATCTTCAGGTGTGTGTAAAGCAGCAGGCGAAAGTCTCCCTCGTGTTGTGAGTGGCCGTCGGGGCTGGCATTCTGTTGGCCGTGGTGCCAGACGTAACGGACGACACCCGGTGCCGGCCGGTCCAGTATGTCCTCTTCATCAAAGGCGTGGATGTGGTGGCCCTTCCTGCCTTCGAGGTGTAACTCGTAGCCTTCGCGTGATGGTTCGTCCCCGAGGTGTACGGTGAAGACCGCACGCGTGGTGTCGGTCTCCACTTCGGCGTGGAAGGCGTAGAAGTCGGGCCACCGCCTCGGCGAAACCGGAGCCGTAGGCGCCGGCATATGGAATGTGGCCATGGAACAGGTAACTGTAATCCTCTCGGACACCCCCATCGGAGCTGTAGCGCACAGTGGAGAAGATGCGTTCGGCGGCGCAAATGCTCCACATCGCCCTGCAACAGCGCCAGATAGGCGTGGTTTCGTGCCTCCCAGGCGGCATTGGCACCGCTCAGTCTCATGTCGCGCAAGGCGAATGTGAGCGACGCCTCGAGGCGGGACCGAAGCTCCGGAGGGAGTTCGGCTTCGAGTAGCAGTCCGATGGCGCCGAGCTTGTCCGGGATGGGGATCAGCCAGTAATACCAGTTCCCTGGCCGCGGGGTCTCGGCCGTATAGTGCTCGAGGGCATTGTCCAGGCCGGGAGGGCGCGATCCAGCACACGACGGTTGCCGTGATAGCGGCTGCCGGCACTGGCCCAGCCCTCGGCGAGGGTACGCACCTGGCCGAGAAATCGATTGAGGCGCTGGTTGAACTCCTGCTCCTGTGCCGGGTCCGGCCACTCGAGGCGCTCTGCCGGTTCCGCGAGAATCTGCTGTACCCGGTCGTCGAGGGACGCCAGTGCCTGCGTGCGTCGAGGTCCGGCGCCGGTACCGCCGGCAAGGAGCTAGACGGTACGGGATTTCACATTCTGCAATTGGCTCACCTCGTCGGCGTTGTCGATACCACGGGCTTGCGTTGTGGTCAGCAACATCAGACTACAGGTGGCCATCCTGGGCCAACCCAACTCCATTACTCTCCTGTCGTGAAGCACGGTGACTGGTTACGTTTTCGCCCCACATGATAGATATTTCACCGAATCGAAGGCAGGCCATCCCGGGCCAGGTCACCATGGCGATCGCCGGTGGCAGTGGCAGTGGCAAGTCAACGATCGCCGTGGCGATTGCCGAGGGTTTACAGCCATTACGCGTCGAGGTTGTTGGTCTCGACCGCTTCTTCAAGGAGAGGGCGGACCTGCCCAGATACTTCTCCAAGCAGGACAACGAGTACCACGCCGACTACAATCGCCCCGACTCACTGCGTGTCGACGACATGGTCGTAGCCTGCAGCAAACCAACTGAGGCGGATGTGGTGATCTTTGACGGGCACATGGCACTCTGTTACCCCCGGATGCGGCGGTTGTTTGACGTGAGCTGCTTTGTCGAGGTTGAGATCGAGGAGATGCTTGTCCGTCGAACCGAACGCAACCTCGGCGCCAACTACGGTGGTGATCGCGAAACGATCCTGCACTACAACCGCGAATGTGTGGTGCCGGGATACGAGCGCTACATCCTGCCGAGCAAAAAACACGCCGACATCGTCATCCCGAACACGTGCTCATCCCTGGCAGCAAGAGACGAGATGATCGCCACGTTGTGTCAGGGCATCCGACGTGACAGGACCAAGAGATGAAACGAATTCCCCTGCGGATCTCCGGGGGTGCTGATGCCGAGTACAGGGACTGGCCGGTCACGCAGGGCATCCCCTTCGCCGATGGGGAGCTTGAACGGGATACCCCCGTCCGCGTCGTGGACTGTGAGGGGACGCCAATGCCGACACAGTGCCACTGCCTGACGACGTGGAATGCAGATCAGCGTTTTGTGCGCTGGTTGCTCGTCGACTTTCAGACCTCCTGCGCCAGCGACGCGCCAGAGCTCTTTCTCGAATATGGCACCGGGGCTGAAGCGCCGGTGCCAGCCACGCCGGTGCAGATCAAAGGAGAGGGCGCAACCCTGCACGTCGACACAGGGGTGTTGCGCGCCAGCGTTACAGCGTATGCGCCTTTGATGGATGTGAGAGTCCAACACGGCCAGCAGTGGAACAGGCTGTGGCCCGAAGGGGAATCTCTGCGGTTGACGATGCACGATGGTGACGGGCAACTCTACGAGTCCGGCCATCTGCCGGCGACGGTGACGGTGGAAGAGGAGGGACCCCTGCGCAGTTGTATCCGTGTGCACGGTCATCTCTCCACCGCCACAGGCGTCCGGTTCTGTCCTTACATCCTGCGGTTGCACTTTGTCGCCGGCCGTGCCGAGGTGCGTGTGCAACACACCTTCGTCTTTGATCAGGACCCCGATCTGGTGCAGTTCAGCGGCATTGGCGTGCATGTGCCATCGACGGGCGTGATGGCACGGGCCGTCATCGGGGGCGAGCATGGTATTCACGAAGGGGCGGGGGAGCTGTCCTTTCTGCAGCGCGATGATCAGCACTACGAAGTCAGTGGCACGGCGCAGGGAGCAGCCAGCGGGCAGCGCACCCGCGGTTGGGCCGGTCTCAGTGGCAGCGAAGGGGGTGTCGTCGCCGTCATTCGCGACGCCTGGCAGGAGTACCCCAAGGGTCTTGCCATCAACGGCGATGGTCTCGACGTGCAGGTCTGGCCTCGGACGGCACCGCCGCTGGTTTTCACGACGCCCTTCAAGGAGACGGCGATCCGCTTCGATCGAACGCGCGACGAGGCCGAAGTTGTGCGTCTGCTGCAGGAGAATCCGACGGCACCGTTGAATCTGAAAAGTTTCGACGTGCAGGACCCGGAGAGTCTGCTCTGGGTCGAGAAAATGGTCGATACCCACGCACCCGAACGTGCCGCATCACACAATGACACGGGTACCGACGACGGCATGGGGGCGGCGAAGACGACGAACATCCTGCTACAGTTCTGCGCCGGGGCCATAGAGGACAGCGACGCTGAGGCACTGGCAGCGGCATATCAGGAACCCCTGCTGGCCCCCGCTGATCCGGCCTATGCCTGTGCGACGGGCGCATTCGGTCACTTCCACCACGCCGGTGAAGCTGAGTTCGAAGAGGTGGACCGTGGTCTCGACGAGATCTTTGCCGGTGTGGCATTGGAGCCGCAACAACGCGGCCGTCTCTATGGCATGATGCGTTATGGCAACGCTGTCTGTTCCCATTCGGCGGGGCCAGCGGTGGCGTGGGTGCATTACCGGGAGACGGATCCGGTGCGTGCCATGCGACACGTGGGGCCGTACAACAATGAGACGAATGATCAGATTCTCGGTGCCTGGGGTGGATTCCTGCGCAGTGGCGATCGGGCCTCTTTCCGCTTCGCCAGCGCCTACGCGCGGTGTGTGGCGGATGTCTGCATCATTCACTCCCATCGCGACGCATCGCGTGTGGGGTTGATGCACTACCACAATGCCCATCAATGGACGGGTGGACCGAGTCCGTCACATACGATGGTCGGTGGTATTCTCCTCGACTACTACCTCACCGGTGATCGTCGTCAGTTGGAAGTCGCTTGCGAGGCGGCAGACTGGGTCGTGCGTACGCAGGAGCCGGCGGGGATTCTGTCCTGCCGGAATGCGGCGCTGCATCGTGAATTCACCGGGCCGCTGAATATCCTACTCGACCTCTACCAGGCGACGTGGCGAGAGGCGTATGGTTGGCTCGCCGAACGTTCGCTGAACTGGTTCCTCGCTGCTCTGCCAGGCCCCGGGCATTATCCCGTGAGTCTGTATACGCGTGGTGAGCGGGGGGACGAGGCCGTCGTCGAACCCGCCGTTCCTCCCGTGGGCCACGCCCGCGATATGTATCCAATCTTTGCCGCCGGTTTGCGACTGTTCCCGAGCGAGCGGTTGCGGATACATGTGCTGGCGGAGGCGCAGTATCTGTTGTGGGAACAGTTGACGGACAACTTCGTCACGGCCGACATGGCGCGGCACAGGTTGACGGATCGGTCTCTGCTATGGCCGGTGGATGACGAGTTCTATTGGACCCAGTGGGGGGTGTCGGGGGACTTCGGCGCGCAGGTCATGGCTCTGGCATACGACATGACGGGAGATCCCGCGTATGCCGCCTACTGTGAGGCCCATCTGCACGGCACCTTCGTGCGACAGGCGGAGCGTTGTCGCCACTTCGCCGACTGGCGCTTCACCTGGTTGTGCTTTGGTTCCTACGTGCCGCGGTTGATAGAGGTTGTGAGTCGAGCGCGGGCGGAGGATGGCGCCGCTCTGGATCTGGCGATGCAGCGCTGGAAGTCGCGGCGGGCAGATCAGGGCATGCCCGTTTACGATGGGCCGAATGTCGATTTGCAAGTGGATGAGATGGATGTAAATGGGAACATCCTGAACCGGAAGCCGGTGGATCTGCCGCGAGAGGCCCCCCCTCGTGCTCGTGAGCCCGTGGTCAGCCTGGGTCGCCTACAGATGGAGTCGTGAAAATGTCCACTTCGTTGGGCTCCGAAGACCAGGCCGTCATTGCCCGACTTGGAGACGCCCTGCGCACGCTCGAACAACGTCGCCTCGTGATCCGAGGGGCCGCTGGGTGGTGCCTGCCCGACGAACCGAAAGAGCGACAACTCAGCCTCTCAAGATGAGCCCTGCACCTCCTTTTTCCCGACGTCCCCGACGCACCATCTTCCACCCGTTCCGGCGTTCCACACATAGGGCGCGCACGGAAC
>DPVW01000034.1:24145-25667 GCA_003529325.1 Candidatus Latescibacterota bacterium
GAACGGTAGTCGATAGAGACCACTGGAGGCCCAAGCTTGTCGATTCAGATTGAGGGCGCAGGCCTCGGCATCGATACGCACTCCGAGGACGCGACTTTTTGCCGGTAGCTGAGAGGAATACTGGTTGCCATTGGCATTCAGGGTGGGACGAATGCTGAACAAGAAGAGCCGTCGTTTGTACGATAGTCGCCATACGGATACAGCGTATACCGGGACCGAGAGTAGGTTCGATTGGCGACGACGAGCGTGTCGGTCCATCGCTGCTGCAGCCGATCAGACCGACAATGGACAAAACGAAGAATCGACGTAACATGTCTCCACTCCCTTACTCGCACCGGACGTCGCAGGCCTTCGGGAACTGACGTCACAGTAATAACGTCGGTGGAGACAGGTGCATTATCCGTACGAAAATCACATTCGTGAATTACCGTTGAAGGAGAACGGCAAGACCATGACCAAAAAAACAGCGCCAAACGTTTGTTCTTTCCTCCTGGTGGTTTTTGGCGTGGTGCTTCCTGGTGTGGCGCCAGCAGAAGCCGACACGGCGATCTACAACCTGACCATCGACAATACCTGGAGTGAGGTAACACACCCGGGTCGGGTCGCCCCGACGGACGCGCACTTCTCCTGGTTGGGCGGTGGTACGCATAGTGACCAGGTTTCTTTCTGGAATGTGGGAGAACTGGCAAGCCCGGGCATGGTGGAGATGGCCGAAACAGGTGTAATAAACAAGTTCGTCGGAGAGGTCAGTGTCGAGTCGCTGAAGCGCAATGCCTTCGGTCCAGTGGCCTGGCGCCATTGGTTCTGCCCCGTGGCGACGACGAACAAGAGTTGCGGCGAATTGTCGGTTGAGTTCGAGATGGACAGCGCCTTTCCCCTGGTGACGCTCGTCACCATGCTCGGGCCCAGTCCGGACTGGTTTGTCGGGACCAATGGTCTGCCCCTGTACGAGGAGGGCGCCTGGCTGCAGGAAGTCGTCTTTGACCTATACCCCTACGATGGCGGCACGCGCAGTGCCAATCAGTGGCCGCTGGGCGGACCGAGGAACGATCCCGCCGAAGCGATCAGCGTCATCACGGAAGAGTCTGGGCACCTGGTGGGTCCGGCGAAGATGGGGACCATGACCTTCACCTTGATATGGAAGACGGCCGTCGAGTCTTCCACGTGGGCCGAGGCCAAGGCTATACCTCGATGAGAATGGCCTCGTAGAGATAGAGTTCGTCCACGTCTATGACCAATTCTTCGTCCTGCAGATGGCTGGAGACGGCACCCCCAAACTCGGCAATCGCAACTGCAGGCCTTTCTGGGGGGTGACATAACGGACCACGGCGGGGCCCGCTGAACTGGGGACCAGCGGATTCGTCGTCAGATTGACGAGCAGGAGGAGCCGGCGTCGACCATCGGCGGTGCCCGACAGGCGAACGAACCTCTACCGTTCTCGGGCAATCACTGGCTGTTATGGGTGGGGGCACGCGAGCCGCCCAGAGGACGGCGTCGAGCAACATGGCGTCGAGTTGCGGGG
>DPVW01000034.1:26049-37841 GCA_003529325.1 Candidatus Latescibacterota bacterium
GTCGCGGGTGATCAGCAGGGCAGAGGCCGGTTCCGCTGGGAACAGACCACGACGGTTGATCCGCCGGCGCTGCTGCGGGGGCCTGTAACTCGGCATCGGCGGCGACCCGTTGGTATCCGGGATAACGATCGGCGTAGGCATGTTGCCCCAGATGGAAAATGGGCAAGCCCACCCCCCGGGCTGCCTCCAGCACCGGCCGGATCACGTCGCCGATGATACCATGCGCCTCGGCTACCCGGTCCGCCGCTTCACCCGGGCGGCGGTCACCCGGCTCGATGGGATATGGACCGTCACTCTCCCCAAGGTTCCAACAGTGGACGAGGACGAGACCCACCTGGCCGAGGCTTCGGTCGAGCTGCTTGATC
Source organism: Candidatus Latescibacterota bacterium (assembly GCA_003529325.1). Lineage (GTDB taxonomy): Bacteria > Latescibacterota > UBA2968 > UBA8231 > UBA8231 > UBA8231. The sequence continues at coordinate 26,415 of DPVW01000034.1, forward strand.
TGCGGCCCGGATCCCCAGACATGGGCATGCCAGGACCATAGAGCGAACCGAGTCGGTGATAGTGCAGGGGCAGTCGCATGTCTGTCAATTGCAGCCGATGGCTTGGGTGGAGACAACGATATTGTCGAAGTAACGTTCCTGATCCACTGGCGAACCACCGTTCCAGTAGTTTTCGAAGAATACGGCGTTGATGGCGTAGTCGGTATAGGTGCCGACAAAGTCCAGACCGTCGCGGCGGGTTTCGAGGTGGCCATCGATCCAGAATTCGTGCACGCCGTTGGCCTGACCGGGATCGTTGAGACGCACATGGGCCTCGACGCAACGCCAGTTGCCGGAGTCCTCTGTAGAAAAGATGGGGGTTGTGCCCGGACGAAAACCCAGCCAGCGCAGGTTGTCGAAGTCGTTGTAGCCCTGACAGATCACCTTGTCGCCACTGACGCAGGATGCGGGATCGACGAGCAGGTGGCCGCTGTCGTCGCTCCACAAATGGGCGATCATCGCCTGCGACCAGTCCGCCTCGGAGGCAAAGACGGTGGCGCGCGAGAGTTTGGCGGGATTGCCCTGCCAGCCTGGCTGATGTTTTAGATACATGCGATAGAAGATCTCGCGGAAGTCTTCATCGTTGCGGATGGTGCTCTTCATATAGGTATTGGGGTTGCGACCAAAGGCCAGCTTGAGCCCGCCGACACTGACGTCCCCAGCATGCCATCTGGCGAGCATACCGTTGGATTCATGCAGACCGATGTCCGCCAGAGGTACGAAATCGCCATCGCTGTCACCGTGTTCGAAATAGCGGCCCTCGGCGACCATTGGTGTCGCTGACTCGAAGTCATCGCAGAACAGCCAGTCAGGGTGTGCGGTATGCCACTGCTGGCATTCATTGGCTGCCGCCACCTGGGGAGTGTCTGTGTCGCCATTCGTGCCGTTGCTGGGGTTTGACGAAGAGGCGCAAGCAGCGCAGAGAAGAAGCAGGGACAGATGACGATGCAAAGGGGTCCTCTCCGTTGACGGGTGAGATGCAAAACGAAACGAAGTGGTGGTGCGTGAGGCAATCGGCGCCAACCGGGATTTGGCCTGACGCGGGAATTTTTCGAGGTTCGTACCCATGCCCTTCCTCTAACCCGACATCAACTACTCAGATGAATACCTCTTTCACCAACAGTCTGGAACAACTGGCAGTCGCCCATCAAGAGGACATCGATTGGGGGACACTTACAGATGCGGAACGGATTCGCTCCATCGAGCTCGAGGGCTACGTGGTCCTGCCGGATGTGCTTACCCCCGACCAGGTGACAGCCCTGCGCCAGGAGCTTGACGGGCTGCCCACAAGAGCTGTCGACTACAGCCCGCATCAGCGTGGTTGCACCGATGTACAATGGACGGATTCGCCGACGGCGATCGAGGTGATTGCCAATCCTCCCGTCGTCGCCTTTCTGCGAGCCCTGTTCGGCGACGAGTTATTGTGCACGTCCTGTGGTTATTCGGTCTCAGACCCCGGCCATCCCGGGATCGCCATCCACACCGACGCGCAGCCGTATGGGTCGAAGATCTTTGGTCTGCAGGCGAGCTCACCGGTGCTGGCACGGGTGCTCTATTATCTGGATGACCTGACGCCGGAGCGTTCCCCATTCAAGGTGATCCCACGCTCGCATCTGTCCCTGCACCGCGACGCCAATCCATACCACCGGTATCTCAGTCATCCCGACGAGCGCATGGTGACCTGCCGCGCCGGTTCGGCGGCGATCATCAACCAGAAGGTGTTCCACGGCAACTACCCGAATCACAGCGACAGTTCCCGTCGCATGTACGGCATCGCTTACCGGCCAGCCTGGGCGGGTCCCATCGAGGACGTGGAGGACCGCGATCCCACCCGGGTCGCACAGCTGCCAGCGCAGATTCAACCCTATTTCCGCAGCCTCAACACACGCCACATCGACTTTGACCTGCCCAATCGCCCAGACGACATGGCGAGGGACGCCGCGGGGTTGCGACCACAACGCTGGGATGCGCAGAAATGACCATCTCCTGGTTGCCAGCAGCCACATTCTTTCAATAGACTGAGAACAGCGCATGGATCGCCCCAACATCCTGTATATCATGTCCGACGATCACGCCTCCCATGCCATGAGCTGTTATGGGAGTCGCATCAATCGCACGCCCAATCTCGATCGCATCGCCGACGAGGGCATGCGCTTCGACAACTGTTTCTGTACCAATGGCATCTGCACCCCCAGTCGCGGCGCCATTCTGACGGGCACATATAACCATGTGAATGGAGTGACGACGCTGGCGACGCATATGGACAACCGCCTGATGACGTATCCGAAGTTGCTGCGCGAGGCGGGTTACCAGACGGCGATGTTCGGTAAGTGGCACCTCGGTCAGGGCCCTGAGCACGAGCCGACGGGTTTCGACGATTGGCGGGTGTTGCCCGGGCAGGGGTTGTACCACGATCCGGAGTTGATCGACTCTGCGGGCAAGAAGGTGTGGAAGGGGTATGTCACCGATCTGATCACGGATATGTCGCTGCAGTGGTTGAAGGATCGCGACAAGAACAAACCCTTCGCCATGATGGTGCATCACAAGGCGCCGCATCGGGAGTGGGAGCCGGACGCCAAACACGCCGACATGTACGAGAAGGAGGAGATTCTCGAGCCGGAGACCTTTTACGACGACTACCAGAATCGGTCGGCGGCAGCGGCGGCGGCAACGATGCGTATGGAGGATCTCAAACCGAAGGATCTGAAACAGGAGGTGCCATCGGGACTGTCATCGGTGGAGGAGAAACGGTGGCGTTACCAACGCTACATCAAGGATTATCTGCGCGTTGTCGCCTCGGTGGATGACAACGTAGGTCGCCTGCTCGACTACCTGGAGCAGGAAGGGTTGGTGGATGACACCCTCGTCGTCTACACGTCAGATCAGGGCTTCTTCCTTGGTGATCATGGCTGGTTCGACAAACGGTTCATGTATGAGGAGTCTCTGCGTATGCCACTCATCCTGCGCCTGCCTCGCGAGGTCAAGGCGGGGGTCAGCTGTGACGACTTCGTGCTGAATGTCGATTTCGCCTCGCTGTTCCTCGATCTGGCGGGGGTGACGATTCCGGATGAATTCCAGGGGCGCAATTTCCGACCGCTGTTGCACGGAGAGAGCCCCGCAGACTGGCGTCAGTCGATGTACTACCGCTACTGGATGCACGGTGATGGCGCCCACAATGTGTACGCCCACTACGGTGTGCGCACCCACGATCACAAGCTGATCTACTTCTACAATGATGGCTGTGGGCAGAAGGGCGCGGGAGCGGAGACACACCCACCCGAGTGGGAGTTGTTTGACCTGAAGGCGGATCCCTACGAGATCAACAGTGTCGCCCACGAGGCATCGCAGAAAGTCGTGCGTGACGACTTGACGAACGAACTGCACCGCTTGCAGGACGAGGTAGCGGACGAGCGCTATCACCTGGACGACTGAGCTGAAAGGTCTGACCCATGAAGTATGATCTACTGATCCGCAATGGCACGCTCATCGACCCCGCGCAGGGACTGCACGAGCGGCAGGACGTGGCTTTTGCCGACGGCGAGGTCGCGGATGTGGCCGATATTCTCCCCGAGGCTGAAGCGCGCGAAGTGATCGATGCCGAAGGGCGGTATGTAACGCCGGGACTGATCGACGTACATGTGCACGTGTATCCCGGTGTGTCCCACTTCGGTATCGAGCCCGATGCCACCTGCCTGGCACGGGGAGCGACGACGGTGGTCGATGCCGGCTCGGCGGGAGCGGACACCTTTCCAGGTTTTCGCAAGTATGTGATCGAGGTGTCGCAGACACGCATTCTGGCGCAGCTGAATATCGCTTCCCAGGGCATGGTGTCGCAGCAGGTAGGCGAGTTCGCGTTGCCTGAATACGCCAATGTCGATGCCTGCTGTCGCATGATCGAGCAGCATCGTGATCTGATTCTCGGCGTGAAAGTGCGGTTGACGAAAGACAGTATCGTCTCGCAGAGTGCCGGCATGACCCCCCTGCACAGGGCACGGGAGGCGGCGGATGCGGCGGGACTGCCGATCATGATCCATCCGCAGGCGGCGTGGTGTGATTCGCTGGACGACATCCTCAAGGTGATGAAAAAGGGTGACATCCTGACGCACTGTTTTCACGGCATGGACTGCGGCATTCTCGATGAGGATTCAGGCAAGGTGCGCGCCAGTGTGCACGATGCTATCGAGCGCGGTGTGCTCTTTGATGTGGGGCACGGCGCCGGTTCCTTCCGTTGGGATGTGGTGGAGAGGGCGATGGCCGAGGGTGTGCTACCCGCGACGATCTCTTCCGACCTGCACATCTACAACGTCAACGGTCCGGTGTATGATCTGGCCAATGTGCTGACAAAATTTCTGCATCTGGGGTTGTCGCTGGACGAGGTACTGACACGGGTGACGTCGGTGCCAGCGGAGAGTGTGCTCAAGCAGGAAGGTATCGGCACCCTGGCTCCCGGCGCCTGGGGGGATGCCGTCATCTTTGAGTTGCGACGCGGGACCTACAACCTGGAAGACTCCTCAGGGGATGTTCGCACCGGTACGCAGAGCCTCGAACCGGTGACCGTAATCAAGGCAGGGCATGTCTATCGAAGTTAACGCAGCAGCATGACCTTACGGTCGAGATGTTGCCCCTCCACTCGCAGGCGCACCAGATACACCCCACTCGCCGCGACACGAGCCCGTTCATCGAGGCCATCCCACACAGCGTCATACCGGCCGGCTCCCCGGTGCTGCTGGTTGACGAGAGTGCGCACCCTGCCCCCGGCCAGGTTGTACAACGCCAACTCCACGTCACCCTCGGTGGCCAATTCATAGCGCAGGGTAATGGCAGCATTGAAGGGGTTTGGAAATGGCGCATGCAGAACGAAGTTCTCAGGGGTGGCGTCAGCGGCTTCGGTCACCGCCGTGCCCACGCGCAGACTGGGATCCATGCGGAAGTAGTGCAGAGCCATCTCGGCATCTTCGCCGGGCAGTTCGTACAAACCCTCCAGATAGGGTGCACCTCCGGCGACGCCTGATCCATAGGCGCCGTGCACGTAGATCGTGCCGTCCGGTGCCTCCCAGAATCGCCCCTCCCCCCACTGGTGATCAATGCCGACCGCGACATGCGTGAAGGGGCCTCCTGGTGGTCCGAAGGCATGACCCAGGGGCCGCTGCGTATTCCAATCGTATTCGTCTCGTAGCGAGGTGTAGAGCAGGTGCGTGCGGCCATCGTGGCCAACGAGAAGGTCGTCGTTGTGGGCGGCGCCAGCGGGCGCCATGTCGATGATGGGCAGGGTGACGAAGGGTTCGTCGTGTACGGCGGTAGAGGAATAATACTGCAGGTCACGAAAGGAATATGTGAAGCTGTCGCCACGATCGGCCTTGACCTGGTCGAAGACATCCTGTGTGCTGAAGATATGTGCCGCCCGTCCCAACAGGGCGACGAAGGGATAGGCTCCCCGCGGATCACGCCGAATACCAGCTCTTCGTCGCTCTGCTCCAATCCGGTCTCCAAGCAAAGGACACCGGTCGCAACGATCTGGTTCAATGGAGGCGGGAGTTGTTAGGCAGAATCCTCACGCACCGCATCGGCCATCTCTTGCAGGGTGAAGAAGAGGAAATCGAATTGTGGATGATGCTTAACCGGCAGCGTCGCTCCCATCGCCCCACCGTCCGACAACCGTTGGCGGTCAATCCAGGCATTGGCCAGACCATGGGCCCGAGCCGGGACGTGGTCGTGCAGCAGAGACTGCGCCGTGTGCAGTACGACCTGCCTGTAAGCCCCGAAGTCGCTGTGCAGATGATCGATGAGATAGTCGAAATTGCGTGCTGCCGGTTTGTAGGAACCGATGTCCTGGGCGGTGTACACCGCGTCGAACTCGACGCCGAGTTTGCGCGTTGATGCTGCCAGACCGGCGTGATCGACATTCGACAGCACGATCAACCGGTATTTCGTTTGCAGCAGTCGCAGTGCATCGGCGGAGTCCGGGAAGGCGGTCCAGTGGCCAGCAGCAGGGGTTGCAGTGCATCCCAGATCCCGGATTCCAAGTCGATGAGGGTGCCATAACAGTCGAAGGTGAGAAAGCCGAAATCCGTGAGTCGTTTCATACAGCCAAACTGGTGTGCCAATCAAACCGACGCCAGTTGACATTGTAGCGACGCATCGGGGTGTTTGAGTGTTACCAGGGAGACAACCGTGAACGAGCATGCACTTGAGGTTTTGGAGTTTCCGCAGGTCATCGACATCCTCGCCGGGTTCGCTACATCGGGGCTTGGACAGCGACAGGTGCGCTCGCTGTTGCCGCAGAATGATCTGGCAGAGGTGGCGAGGCGTCTGGCGGAAACAACCGAGTTGAAGCTGCTGCTCATGCCCGAGCAGGATCTGCCCATCGGTGGTTTGCACGACCTGTCTTTCATTCTCCAGGAGCTGGACAAGGGTGTGGACGTGTTGCTCATCGAACAGATTCTGGAAGTGGCCGATACCCTGCGGGCGGCGCGTCGTGTCAGTGGTTATCTGCGTGGCGTCGAGGCATCCCATCCGCATGTAGCCGGCATGGCCGAGGGCATTCATCTGTTCGACGAACTCGAAGAGCGTATCGATATCACCTTCAACGAGAATGGCGGCATCAAGAGCAGCGCCAGCAGCCGTCTGAAGACGGCGCGCAATGAGATTCAGACTCTGCGTGGCAGGATCCGCGGTAAACTGAGCACACTGATGCGGTCACCGGCTGTGGCGCCGCACCTGCAGGACACGGGGATCCGTGAACATGACGGCCGACCGACCCTGGCGGTACGCGCTACGGCGGGGTCGCGGGTGGCTGGTGCGCAACGGGCCCGCTCCGACAGTGGTGGCACCGTCTTCATCGAGCCCGAGGGCGTGCGCAAGATGGGCGATGAGTTGTCGGCGGCGATCAACAAGGAAATGGAAGAGACGGTGCGCATTCTGCGCGAGATCACGGCGTTGATCGCCGAAGAGGCGACGCAGCTGACAACGACCATGGCGGCGATGGCTCACGTGGACATGACCTTTGCCAAGGTGCGTATGAGTCGCACCTTCGCCATGGAGCCAGCAAAACTCAATGACAAAGGGTTGATCGGCCTGCAGGCTGCGCGCCATCCGCTGTTGCTGGATCTCGAGCGCCGGGAAGGCATCGACGAGGTGGTGCCCATCGACGTAAAACTCGGCGACGATTTCCACACACTCATCATCACCGGGCCCAATACCGGTGGCAAGACGGTGGCGTTGAAGACGATCGGGTTGCTGACGTTGATGGCGATGTCGGGGATGCATGTGCCCGCCGAGGCGGGATCGACCCTGCCCGTGTTGCATGATGTCTGGGCCGATATCGGCGATGAGCAGAGCATCGAGCAGAGTCTGAGCACATTTTCCAGCCATCTGACCCAGATCGGACAGATTCTGCAGGGCGCCGACAGAAACAGTCTGGTGTTGCTGGACGAGTTGGGGGGAGGCACCGATCCCGTGGAGGGAGCAGCACTGGCGCGGGCGATCCTTGAGCATCTGCACAGAAATGGCGTGCGCACGGCGGTGACCACCCATATCAGCGAGCTCAAGACGCTGGGATACACCCTGCCTGGTGTTGAGAATGCCTCCATTGAATTCGACGTGGAGACACTGAAGCCGACGCACAAGGTGCTGATCGGTACCGCTGGCAGCAGCAATGCGCTGGCGCTGGCTCGCAGGTTGGGGCTACCGGAAGCGGTGATCGCTCTGGCGGAGACGCACCGCCAGGGGGATGAGTCGGCGGATCTGCTCAACGAACTGCAGGCGGCACGTGTGCGGACACTGGCCGATCGTGAGCAGGCGCAGGCGGCTGGGGAAGAGGCGCAGCGTCAGCGCGAGGAGACTCGCAGGGTGCTCGAAGAGACTCAGGCGCAACTGGAGTTGGCGAAAGTCAGCAATGGTCAGGCCGCCTATGCGACATTACGTGAAGTGCGACAGCAGATCGAAAATCTGCGACGGGAAGATCCCTCCAAGCGCTCCTTGTTGCTGGCGCTGGGTGCGGTGGAAGCGGTGATCGAGAAGGAGTTGGAACGGGCTCCTGACGTGAAGGTGCGGCAGTCGCCGAGGGTGGGGGATCGTGTGCTTGTTCGATCTCTGGGTCAAGTAGGTGTGTTGAACGAAGTCAACACGCGCACGAGTCGGGCCGTCGTCGACATGGGTGCGGCGCCGGTGACTGTCGCTCTGGGCGAGGTGGAAGCGGCGTGAAGAGCATGGCCGCCAGATCTATCTGAGGAGCAGCATCTTTCGAGTCAGGATGTGATCTGTCGTTGTCAGCCTGTACAGATAGACGCCCGTCGCCACGTGCCCTCCCGTCTGGTCCCGTCCATCCCAGCGGAATTGATGTGTCCCCGCTTGCCTTCGATCGCTGATCAGCGTTTGCACTCGTTGCCCGAGCAGGTCAAAGACCGCGACCTCCACATGGCTTTCGGTGCCGGCTGAAAATCCGATAAGGTCTGATCGGGAACTGCCTGGATCATGCCCGCTCTGGGATCGACTCGGATCGGCGTGCCATCTGCGGCTACATCATCGGTGAGAAAGAAGCGTCGAAGCCGAGATCGGCGATACCTGTGGCCTCTTGCAGCAGGAATCCGGTGGGTGCCGAGGCGATGCTGAGGAAGAGGACATCGACGAGACCGTCGTCATCGCCGGAGTCGGGCACACCGTCGGGTCCGTCGTTGTCAAAGCGGCGAAAGTCGATGTCGGCGTCGGCGCTGCGGAGAATGACGAGGTCGAAGCGGCCATACCGCGCTTCTACACCCTGTTGTTGACGTTATGTACAAGTTGACCGCCCTCATGTGCATCGGTTTGACCTACAACATACTGACGCGCGAGCAGCAGAAGGAGAGGCTACGACCTTATGGGAGTCTGAACGTCTCCCCGTCTTGCTCACACGCACCTCTCCATCTACCATGCGCGGACACACTGTAAAAGAGACACACACCTGACACCGAGGAGATGCATCGATGTCCGACACTCACTGCGTGCGCCAGTGTTTCAGCCAACCCGGCGAAAATCATGGCCACCCTGGCAGCATATCGCGTGTCGTCATGGGTCCCGACGCACACCGCGACGACCGTCCCGCCGCGCTGAATACGGAACGCCTGATCATCCACACGAATGAGTATGAGGTGGGCGGCATATCCGGTGACGGCCACGCTCACAGCGATCAGGAGCAGGCATTCTACATCCTGTCAGGTGATATGGAGGTGACGGTGGGTGAAGAGACGTATCAGCTGGGTCCTGGGGACAGTGTGTTGCTGCCCCGGGGTGTGTTCCACAAGCATCGCAATTCCGGGGACAAGCCGCTGGAGTTTCTTTTTATCAGCGTCAAACTGTAACGGCTGCGAATCGGCTGTTAGTCCAGCTCTTTGAGAAATCCCAGACCGAGGGTTACAAAAACCGACAACAAGACCACCAGAGGCATACAGACCAGAACCGATCGAGCCACCAGCACATGCGGCACTGCCGGAGGTGAGGAATAGGAAGAACTGGTAGGGTGCCCACAGCAGGAGGGGGGCGAAACCGGTGGTGTATACCGTGGCGAACTGAGACAGGGAGAGCTTTGTTGGGAGGGTGGCGCCATAAACAGGTGACGACAAACAGGAGAGTGACAACAACCGTCGCCGCTGCACGACTGGCAAACTCTCCGAGCAGCGCAGTGAAAGAAAGAGGCCAACGGACCAGGCTCCCACAATGCCGAGCAGGACGAGCCCACGCAGAAATGGGGGTCCATACCCGGAGGCTTCCAGAGTGCCCGTCTGTTGTCTGCCTTTGACACTGTTCATCGAGATCCCACTCCCTCAATTGATGGAGCACGCTGCTCCAATACAATGACGAGGAGAAAGATGTGGGGTTCCTGAACAAAACCCTCTGTCGATCACCGTGGCGCACGCGATGGTCGGTTGGAGCGCACCGTCCGCTCTTGTCGCATACGGTTCCGAGCGTACGCAGTATGCCGTGAGCGCTGCCGAGTACCACGTCCGTTCGGGATCTGGCCGTCAACGACGAGTTGTCCTTCTCAACGCGGCCGACGAAGTGATCTCGGCAACAGCCGGCTCGACTGCACCTGATCAAGGCGCTGGACGCGGTCGAACGGGAGCAGGTGGTTGTCGCCCGCCAGCATCTGGACTCAGTGCAGACTGCGATGGATGCCTTGCCGGCGAAGTATCCTGACTCAGGTGGTGGCATTTCCCCTGCGCTGGCGGCTGAAGTCCACAGTCTGGCAGCCAGTCTGCGCGAGGTCGACGAACACCACTGATTCAGGTTCGTCCACACGTGGCGAGCGCAGGGATTCGAAGACCACTAGTTTCTACTGCATGTCTGATAGCCAAACTGTTGCCGATCCCGTGAAGTCTCGCCGTGGCGCGCTCGCCACCGGTGGCTTCGCCCACTTCGTGCATGATGGGTTTACGGACTGCGTCTACGTGCTGTTGCCTCTGTGGGCGACGGCCTTCGCCCTGTCTCACGCAGAGGTGGGCGTTCTGAAGATGGTAATGTCCGGTACGTTGGCGGCGGCACAGGTCCCCGCCGGTGTGATCGCCGAGCGCTTCGGCGAGCGTGCCGTGCTCGCCGTCGGTACGGTGCTTGCAGGCGCAGGATTCGTACTGCTTGGATGGGCTGGTGGATTCTTCAGCCTCGCGGTTTTTCTGGGAGTGGCAGGTGCCGGCTGTGGCACCCAGCACCCGCTGGCGTCGTCCATCATCTCCCGGGCCCATTCAAGAGCGGGGCGGCGTGCCGCCCTGGGCACGTACAACTTCACCGGTGATCTCGGCAAAGTCGCTGCACCGGCTGCTGTGGGTGCCGTCGCCGCCGCCTACGGTTGGCCGGAGAGTGTGATTGGCTACGGCATCTTCGGCATCGTCGCCGGTGTGATCCTCTTTGTGCTGCTGCCAGCAGATCGTGTCGCCAGCGCGCCCAATGGTGGCGTCGAAGGAGAGACATCAACAGCCGATCCCCCGGCAACCCCGGAGTGGGGAATCGTAAATCGCCGCGGGTATGCCACACTTGCCGCCATCAGTATGATCGACAGCGGTGTGCGCCTTGGATTTCTCACCTTTCTTCCCTTCCTGCTCATCGAGAAAGGTTCGGCGGTGGAAACCCTCGGCGTTGCCCTGGCTCTGGTCTTTGCCGGTGGCGCCGCGGGCAAACTGGTCTGTGGCTTCATTGCTGAGCGCGTGGGTGTCCTGCGCACGGTGCTCATCACCGAAATCGCCACCGGTGTGTTGATGGCGGCGGTGATCCTGCTGCCACTGGGAGCGGCAATGGTGATCCTGCCTCTCTTCGGTGTCGCCCTCAATGGCACCTCTTCGGCACTCTACGGCACGATCGGAGATTTTGTTGACGGCGATCGCCAGGCCCGGGCCTACGGCTTGTTCTACACTTGCTGTATCG
>DPVW01000034.1:38148-39958 GCA_003529325.1 Candidatus Latescibacterota bacterium
GGCTTGTTCTACACTTGCTGCATCGGCGCCGGTGCGATCGCCCCGATCCCCTTCGGTATCGTCAGTGACCAGTGGGGGGTGAGTCTGGCACTCGGCGCAATCGCTACGTGTCTCATCGCCATCCTGCCGCTGTGCCAGTTGCTGCGCTCGTCCATGCCGCGGTAGCGATCAAAGTAGCGCCGGGGGGTAACCTTGCGTGCTGGTTCTGCATCTCTAATACAGGCCAATCATTCCAGACTTGGCTGACCTACAACCCGCCAGATCGATCTTGGAACGCAACGAAACCACCGATGCTCAACTAGCCGATGCCGAACTGGCGATCCGGGCCAGGAAAGGGGATACCCGCGCCTTCGAGGTCCTCGTGTGCCGATACCATGGCGCTGTCCATGGGCTGGCCTACGGCTGGACACGAAATGTGCAGGAGAAGGGCTGGGGTTTTCTCCGCCCAACGGCTGGTTCGGTGTCAGAAAAAGAAGACACCTACGTGTCCATGCGTCAGATCAACAGACTGTCACTTGCCGATGGAGACCGCGTGACGGGTCTGGCGCGACCACCCAAAGCGGATGAGAGTTACTGGGCACTGGTGAACGTCTCCGGCCATTTCGGCTCGTAGTTACTTTCGAAGAGCCAGTCGAAATCATCCGGCACGATGTGGGCACGTTCGGGTGACAGCTTGCTGCGTAGCCGAGGGAAGAAATCCATCACGGCATCCCGCTGATTCTTTGGCAAACCGCAGCGCACATCGGAGGCCACCCACGAGGTACCCATCGCCTTACGTGGCACGCTGTCCTGGTTGGCCCATGCGGAATGCAGCCCCGAGCTGCACAGGATCAGGACCTGGCCCCGGCGCGCCACAGCGGCTGTGGGTTCCTGTTCGACCCATGGCGTACTACTCAATTCGGGCACGTGTTCAGGGCAGGCCAACGCCGTTTCTGCAACGGGTGCCGGGCGCAGGCCGTGGACACGAGGCAACATCGCTTTGTGTTCGGGGGTGAGCACGCGGCTCCAGTGTTCCATGATAGGACGATGGCTGCCTTCGAGGATGCGCATGGCGCCGCGATTGACGGGCACGTCGTTCAACCAGAACCAGAGTTCGGCGCGCATCCGGCGGGGTGTCGCCGAAAAATCTTCCATCGTCGCCTGGATGTCGACGTGGCACCCCTTCGCCCATTGATCACGGAGACTGGCATAAGGTGGTTCCACGGGGCCGCGTTCGTGTGGCGCCAGACCCCACCACAAGTGCACGGCTTCGGCGCGCAGCAGTTTTTTGGCAACCTCTTCGAAGTACGGATGCTGCACGACATCGATGTAGTCCGGGTCTTCGTATGGCGGCTGGCCGCTCTGCTTCAGTCGGTCCCACGCTGCCTCCGCCTTGTCGAGTTGTTCGGTCGTGAAGGGGGTGTCGATGGTGACAGCACCCCGTTCTTCATACTGTGCCAGCTGTGCATCGGTGAATGACATAAAAAAGCGCCTGTGAAAGTGTGGTAGAGTGAAGGTAGCATCCGATATTAAAAACTTTGTACGTGGCGGACATCCTTTGTTATGGAATGGCGATTGGGCTGCGGTCCATGCGCCTCCTTCGATTGGAAGAGTAAGTCACGTACAATAATAACGACGGGACCTCGTGATGAGCGACCTGTGGCGAACCCTGAAAGAGCGGTCCAGCAACTGGCATGCGATCAGTCGACAGGGTCTGGCGGACTCTATCTGGTTTCATTTGAGTGTGTCCCAAACGAAAGGAGCCTCAGGCGGCTTTCTGGTAGATGGCGGGATAGCGCCGGTCGCGCTCGCAATCGATGCGATAGTCCCA
>DPVW01000141.1 GCA_003529325.1 Candidatus Latescibacterota bacterium
CCGACTGGCGATCAAGTCAGCAAGAAGAAAAGGAATGAGAGATACGAAACCGTATCCACGGTGCGCGTATCTGCTGTTGCTATCGAGTCTGGCGCTGATCAGCGGCACAAGCTGTACCCACGTCGGTCGCAACCTCGGATCCGGACTCGCGCAGGGCATTGAGGAAGCTCACCTGGACAGCCTGGCCGGCGAGGTCGCTGCCAGGGCGACGGGCCGGGCCCTGGCAGCAATCGGCAGTGACTCCGTCGCGGTTGTGCTACAGAGCCGGCTCGGTGGGGCACTGAGTCAGACATCGGACAGCCTGCAAGCACTCGCCGACTCGCTGCGCGAGCGACTGATCGATACATACACCGAACACTGGATCAAGGGCCTGACGAGGGCGCTCGGGGATTCTCTGACAACGACGGCAGTCGAACTTCGAAACGAGTTGCGCGGCGAGCAGACGCGTCTGGGATTGCGACGGGCGCAGGGAGCCGAAGGTAGGCTGGATCGCGGCACGACGCCGTTCCCGGTGCACATGGTTCTGGAGTTTGACTCGTGACAGAACCGGATCACGCGTGTACGGGGCCGTCACGCGCCGGCGTTGATTCTGGAGCCCGGCTAACCCACAGTTCCAGCAGCAACAAGAGGCCCCCGATCATGAGCAATTCGCGCCAGAGTTCGCGTCCGAAGCGGGCGGCATGGACGGTGTCGCGCAGGGATTGGCCCGGGCCCAGGATACGTACCTGCTCACCGAGTTGACGATGCACCAATTGCGGGGCGACGGTTGTCAGGTCCGCTTCTGCGATGTCCACATTCACCGCAAAAGCATCGACCACATGCTCTCCTGCGTGTAACTGCCAGATGCCGGCCTCATTCAGGTCTGTCACCTTCCATAACCGTTCCCCCGCCAGCCTCTCCGTCTGCAACACGAGGCGCCGACCGGATGGCGACTCCACCTCGACCCTGGTATCGGCATCAACACCGGCCAACCGTCTCCAGGCACGGTCCCCCACCGTGTACTTCGTGCCATAGGCGGCGGGTTGTGCCAGGTAGCGGACCATACGCTGCAACAGCGGTACGAACAGGCCTCGGATCGGCAGATCACTCCAGGCCAGGTCGAAGGGTGTCGGCCACAACAGCACATGCCCAGTCGGCCCCTGGCCCTCGATCAGAGCCGGTCGACCATCATCAAAATATGCCAGTACGGACAAGGGTTGCCGCGTCGTCAGTTCGAAAGTGGCGTGGAATGCCGGGTGGTCTTCGGTAGCGCTCAGCAGGCCAGCAAAAAGAGCCGAGGGTGAGCGCGTAGTATCCAGGCTGACGTAGCCGGTGCCGCCTGGCCGACCGGAGAGGGAGGTCAGTGAGGCGGGCACGAGATCGGCGAGCAGTTCGCGGTTGACGCGGGACAGATCCGCGTCGGTGCCAGGTACGATCAACAGACCCCCACCGGTGGCGGCAAATTGCCGTATTACGGCCACCTGCTCTCGTGTCGGAGACACGACATGGGCGAGGATGAGAACGTCGATGTCGGCGATGACTTCGGCCGACAATTCATCGAGGCGAATCGAGGTAACCGACAGGGTCGGATCCTGTGTGGCTACAGCATTGAGGGCCCGGCGCGGGTAGTAGGCGTCCCCTGCCGTCTGCCCGGCGATCATCACGGCGATCCGCTGCGGAACCTGGAGCGTGAAGTAGCGACGGTTGTCCGCTGTCAACGCATCATCGTCGATCTCCACGAAACCCGTCAGGCGTCCGCTACGTCGGGGCGAAATGGAAAAGTCCACTGCAATCTTCTCGCCCGCCGGCACGGCGACACGCCGCTGTTGCACCCGTTCCCCATCGATGTAAAGATCAACCGTAGTCTGTTGCGCCGATACAGGTCCCCCCCATCGTCCGATCTCGGCGTGGATCGCCAACTTCTGCCCCGGTGCCGCCAGCCAGTCGGCGAGAGCGACGGGCCCGGCGTACAGATTTTGGACCTCCCTCTCCGGGGGAGCGATGACAAAAATCGGCAGATCCGCAGCCGATTCCCAGGCGACGTCTTCCCATCCGGGTGTGGCCAGATCGGTGAACAGATAGAGTTCTCGATGGCGCGTGGGATGGGCGTCGAGCAGGGCGCGTACCTGGCGAAGTGCCGGACTCAGGTCGGTGGCGCGTTCGGTTGGCAGGCCTTCGGCAAGTAGCTGGCGTGCACCCTCGCCACTGAGAGGGCCGGATACGGTCCCGGTCTGCAGTGGCAGTGGTACGAAGTAGATCTCGTCATGCGCTCCGTCGAGTAGAGAGAAGAGTTCGTCGGCGCGGTGTCGCAACTCGTCGAAGACTCGCCCCCCAGGCGGGGAATAGCGGGTGCTGTAGGAATGGTCGAAGAGCAGTACCGCCGTGGTCGGCCGAGCGCCACTGAGGAAACCGCCCCCCTTCTGCAGAGCGGGGCGGGCAGCGGCCAGGGCCAGACAGGCGAGGGCGAGCATGCGTAACAACAACACGAGCCACTGTCGCAGGCGCACGCTGCGCATGCGACTCTGATGTAGTTCGTGCAGGAACGCGAGATTGCTGAAGGGGATTTCGCGGGGTTTGCCGCGATGCAGCAGGTGGATGGCGAGCGGGATCAGTGCCGCCGCCAGACCTGCCAACGCCAGGGGATTGAGAAACTGCAATCCGCCTGTTACTCGTCAGCCGGTGGCCGGGTGACTCTGCTCTTCTTCTTCGATGATCCCCAGAATCTGTTCGGCGGAGTCGGCCTCGATGAGCTTTCTCTTGAAGCTGTCGTTTTTCAGCATCCGGGAGATGCGGGCCAGTGCCTTGATATGCGGCCCAGAGACATTGGCTGGTGACACGAGGAGGAAGAAGACGAAAGCTGGCTCGCCATCGAGGGCATCAAAATCGACGCCCCGCTTGTGGATGCCGAGTGCTGCGGAGAGCTGCGACACGGCGTCGGACTTGCCGTGGGGGATGGCGATGCCGTCCCCGATGCCGGTGCTCATGATCTTTTCGCGCTCGAGAACCGCTTCCAGTGCCTTGTCACGATCGGCTATGGCCGCTCCGACCTCGAGGGAATCGACGAGTTCTTCGATGATCTCGTCCTTGGAATGGCCCTTGAGGCCGACGAGAGTCGATTTGTTGGATAGTATGTCGAGCAGGCTCATGGCAATCGGTGCGATGGATGTCGGTTTTTTCGAACTGAGTCCAAATAGTATACAGCAAAGGGCTAGCGAGGGCTACCACGGTTGAGACATCGGTCCCGGCTCCGTAGTTTGCATCAATAGCCATGACCCACCTGCCTGCCGCCGAGCGCTCCGTGCTGTTCGTGGCCTACCACTTCCCTCCGATGCGGTCGGCGGGAGTGGAACGCTCGGCCAAATTCGTCCGCTACCTCCCTGAGTTCGGTTATGCGCCGCAGGTTCTGAGCACCGGCGCCTTTGGCGGCGATGATGCAGACGGCGTCATGCGCTCGTGGGAACCTGTGGGTCTGTATCGCCGGTTGTTGAATCCTGCGGCACGAGCGGACCCCCAAGCTGCCTCCCGCACCCGTACAGCAGGTTCCCAAGCGGCCTGGATGCAGGCTCTGCGGCGACTGCTGTTTGTTCCCGACTCACAGAACACGTGGCTGCCAGGGGCGGCCTGGTCCGCATTGCGGGCGCTACGGCGGCAGCCGGCGCAGCTCATCTATACCACATCTCCACCATTCTCCGCGCACCTGCTGGGGCGCTTTCTCAAGGGGCAGACGGGGTTGCCCTGGGTCGCCGATTTTCGTGATGCCTGGCTCTACGACCCGCTGGATCCCGCCCTGTTGACGATGCCGTATCGGCGCGAATTGGAACGTCGTTTGGAGGCATCGGTCATGGCCGCAGCCGACGCCGTGATCACGGCGACGGGGACAACCGCTCAGGACTTGCGCCAGCGATACCCGCAACAGGCAGAGAAAATCCGAATCGTCACCAATGGTTTCGATCCGGCGGATGGCGCACCCCCACCGGAAGGGCTCGTCATCGATGAGCGTGCCAGAATCGCAGCAGAACAGCCTGAACCTGGAACCGAGGAGACGCAAGCAACGGTATCAGCGCCATACACGAATGGACCGCTGCGTCTGGTCCACACCGGTAGCTTCGCCTACAGCCACCCACAGCGCACACCTTTGCCATTGCTGGCGGCATGGCGTCGACTGATCGAGCTGGAGCCAGTGTGGTCGGAGCGACTGGAGCTCACCCTCGTCGGTGAATTGTCACCCGACGAACAGAGCGCCGCAGCCGGTGTCGCCCGTGTCGTGGGTGCCGTCGATCGGGCGACGGCGCTCGGATTTCAACAACGCGCAGATGTGTTGCTCATCGTCGATCATCTACGGCCATGGCCGGCGTCGAATGTACCGGGAAAGTTGTTCGAATATCTGGCTACCGGGAAGTCGCTGTTGGCCCTCTGCGGACCGGGGGAGGTGCAGCAAATGGTGACACAGCTGCACGCCGGGCTGTGTGTGGCTCCAGATGACATAGACGCCCTCGACAGCGTCCTGCGTGATCTCTGGTTACAGCACCAGGAGGGAACGTTACCGCGCGTGACGGGCTCCCTGCAGGCCTACCATCGGCGGGAACTCACCCGCCAGTTGGCATCCTGTTTCGACGAGGTGTTGGACCGATGAACCGGCACCTCCTGCTGCTGTTCAGCGCGGCGTTGGTGGTCCGTCTGTTGTACATCAGCGCCGACATCGAGGTACCGCCTCAGGATACACCAGACTACGACGAAATCGCCCACAACCTGCTTGCCGGTGATGGGTTCGTCGCCAGCAGCAATTGGTTCGGCTACCAACTGCGTGCCTGGAGGTCACCCCTCTATCCGCTATTGCTGGCCGGAATCTATGGCACCGTCGGCGCCAGTCACGCCGCTGTGCGGGTCGTACAGGCCCTGTTGGGGGCGCTGACAGTGGTCTTCGTCTACTTCTTGGCCCGGCGTCTGCAACCGGCGTCTGCGCCAGTCGTCGGCTGGCTCACCGTGTTCTACGAGCCGTTGGTCTCTGCCACCAATGAGGTGATGACGGAAGTACTGTTCACGATGCTGCTCGTAGCCGGTGTCACAGCCGCCATCGAGGCCAGACACCGGCAGGGGTGGTGGTGGACATCGGCGGCGGGGTTGCTCATCGGCCTGGCGGCCCTGACCCGGCCCGTGGGTCTGCTGGCGGCGCCAGCGATCCTCGCTGTCAACGCCTGGGAGGACTGGCGTGGTCAGAGGCACTGGCGCCAGTGGTTGCCCCCTGCCGCCTTGCTAGA
>DPVW01000330.1 GCA_003529325.1 Candidatus Latescibacterota bacterium
GGCAGACTCGTGCGCAGCCCCTGTTTCGAATGGGGCAGTGGCTTGATGACAATATTCCAGCCCTGACGCAGGGCAGTGGCCAGCTCATCCCCCGACCAACCCTGTAGTCCAAAGCTGACGAGAGCCGCCGACGCCTCCATCGATCGAGGTGTATAGAGTTCGGCGCCATCGATCCTGGCCAACCCCACCTTCAGACGATCTGCCAGCTCGCACACTCGCGTCCAGATCCTGTCGCTGCCGATATCGGTCAACCAATCCGTCGACGCCGCCCACGCGTGCACCAACGGCCACGACCACGGACCATACTGGAATCGTTGCGCCGTTTCGGGCAACGCAAAGGAGTCGGTGGAAAAATCGAGCCACTGTTCCGAGCGGCCGCCGGCGTAGGTGACTTCGATGTCGTGCAATTTTTCGCGCCGCACCCAGAGTGCACCGGATGCGTAGGGCGCCATCATCCATTTATACGAGAGCAAACCCGCATAGTCGCAACCAAGCTGTCGCAGCTGCATGGGCACAACGCCACAGGAATGTGCCAGGTCGAGAAAGCTGAGGATGCCACGCTCACGGGCCAGATCACACAACGGTTGCACGGGTAGACGAAAACCCAGGTCCGTCGTCACGTGGCTGAGGGCGAGGAGCCGAGTGTTTGGCGTCAGCGCCGCGGCAGCCGCTTCGCGCATCGCCTCCTGGTCATCACTCAGCGGCAGTTTCACGACTTCCACACCGTATCGATCGCGCAGATGCAGACAGGGCAACAGCACCGCCGCTTCCTCATCACCGGAAATCACGATGCGATCACCTTGGCTCCAGCTCAGACCCCGGAGCACGGTCTGGAAGGCTTCGCTCACCCCCCGCATCAGGGCCAGCTCGTCGGCGTCGACACCGACGAATTGTGCGAGCCGTTCCATCGTATGGCGGCGGTTGGGATATTCCTCTTCAGGATAGATCATGTGCAGAGGTCCGCGTACGAGTAGCTCTTCCATCAGCCGCAGATGCTCGCGTGCGACGGGCTCGGGGGTGATGGACACACCCCCATTCTGAAACCAGACGAAGTTTGCCAACGCCGGGAACTGGGCGCGGATGGCTGTGAGGTCGAGTAGGGTCGCTTCGCTCATCGTCCCATGAGCATAGGTGATTGCCCAGGCCACGGGAATTCGAGGCATGGCGGCGGGCGGCGGGTTGACGTAGGGTTTGCCAGATCCACCACCTGGAGACTGATGCCATGAGCACCGATCAGATGCTGAGCCCGGACAGCCGGGCCTTCGACTACCGCAACTACGAAACCGTCATGCCCCTGCCACAATGGGGTGATCTGGCGCAATGGAAAAAGGAGCGGCAGCAGATCCGGCGACATCTGCTGAGCTGTGCCGGCCTCAACGAGCAGACCGCCGCCTTCAAGGCCAAGGGACGTGTCATTCGCCGCTTCCGACATGAGGGTGTGATCGTAGAGAACATCTGCATCGAAGCGCTGCCCGGATTGTATGTCGTGGGCAATCTCTACCGACCACAAGTAAAAAAACCCGTGCCACTGATCCTGCACCCGCACGGTCACGCCATGCATGCCCGCACGGTGCCTTTGGATATGTACTCCGTCCCCCACCGGGCCATGAACAGCGCACTACTTGGGTGTGCCGCTTTCGCCTACTCCATGATCGGCTTCGACCACGACACGATGCAGCTCGAGCACCGCTCCCTGCTCTCCGGTCCGGAGAAAGGGGCCGCCAATGCACTCGGTCTCAGCATGTTCGGGCTGCAACTGAACAACTCGATCAAGGCGCTCGACTACCTGCTGTCGCGTCAGGAGATCGACGCGAAACGGGTCGGTTGTACCGGCGAATCAGGGGGGGCGACGCAGACCTACTTCCTCGCCGCCGTCGATGAGCGCGTCCGCGTCGTGGCGCCAGCGGTCATGCTCTCCGGCCACTTCCAGGGCGGTTGTGTCTGCGAGAATGCGCCACAACTCCACTTGCGCTACAGCAACCTGCAGTATGCCGGACTCATCGCGCCTCGTCCGTTGCTGCTCACGGGCTGCACGGGGGATTGGACCCATCACGCCCGCGAGCGGGAGTTGCCGACAATGCAGCGGCTTTATGCGTTGTATGGTGCCCCGGAGAACATCGACCTCTTCTACCAGGACGAGATCCACAACTACAACCGCCCCTCGCGTGAGGCCGTGTACTCATGGATGGTGCACTGGCTACTCGATGGTGGACGGAAAGGTCCTCAGCGAATCGCCGAATCTTCGGTGCCAGCGCCAGCCACCAAGGAGCTGCTCGTCTTTGATACACGGGTGCCGCCGTACAAAGGCGCCATGTCGACGCCCAAGCAACTCTTCAAAATGTGGCAGGCCCTGCACACCAGACCGGCGCCGGTCAGCGACATTGCCGATGTGCTACCCTTCGACGTGCCACCCAAGACGGATATCCTGATCCGCTCACAGCCCTCCCGGCGCTCCTATCGAAAACGGGAGGGTGGCATGCACTCGATCCGCTATGGACGTTTTTCGCAGAGTAGCGCACTGGAGTGCCGCTTCCTGACGCCGTTGCGGGGGCAACGGACCTTTCTCCTTCTGCGCAGCTTCCGTGATGCCAGTGCCTGGCGCCGATTCTGCAATCGCCCCCCTGCCGGAGTGTGCAGCCTGATCGATGCGGGCTGCGGTGTTCTGGTCCCCCTGCTGTTCGGTCATTCCGGCTCCGCCGAATCCCAGGCCTTTGTCGATCGTGCCGACAGTTATCTCTCGTCCACCTTCGTTCCCACCCCCGATTCGCTGCGCGCCGATGACGTGTTGACGACGGTGCGCATGGCGCAGGTGGAGATGGGGATTCGGCCCGAGAGTATCACGGCCATCGCCGATCACGAGTTGGGACTTCTCGCCTGGGCTGCGTGGACCCGGCTGACCGCACAGATCAAGGCGGGGCCGCTGGTGACAGACTTGGGAGGTGCGGATCTGACAGCGCCCCGTTCGTGGGTCAAACGTTGCTACATCCCCCTGCTGCTCAGTGTCGGTGGTGCCAAGGCTCTGACGACACTGGGAAAGGTCACCGGATCTGTTAGTGGGGTACGGCCGCAGGACCAGGCGTTGTTGCCACACAGATGGAAAAGTTCCGCCGAGCGGCAAAACTTCGACAGCCTGCTGGGGACGGCGACAGATTAGCCCACGAGCCCCCATAATCGTTGACGCTTTTGGGGCCAATCCGACCAGGACGGAATCAGATATTTCAGCGCCTCGACGTCACGTGTGCGGCCACCGGAGGGGTAGTAGTTCCACGCCATCGCACGACGCGGCCCCGCCGCCGTTTTCACCCCCGTAGCATGCCAGCAGGAGGGCGTCCAGACCAGCGTCCAGCGCGGATCGAGAATGACCTCTACCTCGTGGGGATGACGGGCAAAACAGAGCTCTGGGAGTTCGTCGTGTGTGCCGGTGGCCAACTCGAGTTGTAACAGTTCCGCCGCCACCTCCTCGCGCTCACGGTGCTGACTGCCGGGCAGCACCCGCAACGGCGCGTTGCTCGAGTCGTGACGGTCAAGCGCCGTACGCAGTGACACCTGCTGCACATCGGGTCCACCATCGGCATGCCAGTGCACCTGACGTTGTGGCCGACCATCGGCGGAGACCGTCTTCGAGGCATCCCCCAGACCACAGGCCCCCACGTGAATGTCATCGTCGCCGAGGATGCGACGTGCCGCATCTAGGATCTCCGGTCTCTCCACCATGTGCAGCAGCAGTTCTCCCGCCATCAGGAACTGACAGGCGCCCCGATTGAAGCCCTGTGGAAATTCGGTGCGCTCCCATTCCGCTTCGATCTCCTGCTGGCGGAAGTCGACCTGGCGCACGCCATCGGCACCAAGAGGGTTGGGCAACAGAAAGAAACCATTGCGCTCGAAGTGCTTGATCTGTGCCTCGGTGATTTCCATCAGGCAGCAGCCACCGTCATCTGGCGCAACTTCTGCTCGTCGAATTCGACTCCGAGACCTGGCCCATCGAAGGGATACAGATAACTGCCCTCGGCGCGCACCCGCTGTCTTGCCGGGGACGTGGTGTACAACACCGGGCCCATGGGATCGCAGGGCAAGGTCACCTGCGGCGAACTGATGCCAACCGCAACCTGCGCACTTACACCAAGGGTGGACTCCTGATCGGTACCGATCAGACATTTCATCCCCGCCGCCTCCCCCATGGCCAGGATGCGTTTGATATGCGTCGGACCACCCGAAACACAGGCGACGTTGAAGGCCGTACAGGCGCCGGTGTCGGCCGCCTCATAGGCCTGCTGCAGCGTGTTGATGTGCCACGTTACCGGCAGATCGACCCGTTTGGTGAACTGTGCACTGACGCGCATGTCACGGCTGGGTTGCTCGAAGTGATAGGGGTCGTGATGGCGTAGTGTGAGGCCATAACGAAGCACCTGCTGCCAGTCGCTGAAGCGTCCGGAGAAGTCGATCGACTTCAGCCGCAACTGGTCGCCATGGCGTGCCTTCATCTCGGTGAGAAACCGATTGTCGAGCTCGGCGTCGCCGGAGATATAAAAGCGAAACAGATGGTGTCCCAGATCGACGAGTCGTTGTAGATACGACCCGGCACGATCAAAGTCCTGTTTTACCTGCCAGCCAAAAATCGGGTAACAACAATACAACCTCTCCCTGACCATACCACCCAGCAACTGATATGCGGGCACGCCCTGCACTTTTCCATTCAGATCGTATAAGGCCAGGTCGATGGCGGATGCCACGTGCCTGTCGCTGACCGTGCTGCCCCAACTCTGGGTACGCATGAATTCGTTGATCTGCGTGATCTGGCGCGCATCCTGGCCGCGCAACTTTTCATTCAGTGCTGACGCCAGGGCGGGCACATCGGCACATTGGCTGTCCGATGCTTCACCCAGGCCAAGCAGACCCTCCGGCCCGTCGTCGACATGAATCTGCACCAGTGTGTGACCCGAAACATGCCCATAAAATCTGGGTGTCTCGATCTGTATGACATCGATCTTCTGGATGTTCATAGGTCTAACCCTTTGTCACATTCGGCGCGGGCGCCGCAGATGCCCATTCGGGACCGGCGAGTGCCGTTGCCAGTGTCCGTGCCACACTGACCGCGTGGGCACATGTCGCTTCTTCGGTGATGGTGTAGATCTGGTAGCAGTAGGACAGTGTGCCAAAACGATCTGCCAGGTTGGTGAATTTGCCGGCGTCGCACAGGGGCGTGGTGCGCTCGATGGGGGTCACCCGCCAGTCGCTGTTGAGTGCCAGTAGCGCCTCGTCCACCTGGGCCAGCAGCTGCCGGCGTTCCTCTCCAGGAAACCACTCCGGCGCCATGGGATTCAGCTTGTGATGGCGCACATCCTGGTAGTGGGTGTGCAATTCCATATAAGACAGAGGTCGCAGCTCGGCGGCATACTCCCACAGGACACGCGTCTCCGCCGGTGCCTCCTGCCCGGCCAGCAACCGCCCGAAGCTGAACATGGGCACCTCGGCAATACCATTCGTACAGGACCGGCCATCAGCGCTGCCATCCGGATTCGGCAGTGGCACAAAGGCGAAGCGGAAGCGCTCCAGCAGTCGTTGCGTGAGGGCACTGCCGTCCGTCAACCAGTGGGCGATGGCCAGCACCGGCCGTGCCGCCGGCTCGGCAGGCTGCATGGTGGCAGCGAAGAGAATCGTGTCGTCGTAGCGAAATCCTGTGGATTCCAACGCCACGATGGCGCGATCCGCTGCGGATCGGCCGAGTTCTCGCAGTTCGAAAGGCCCGTGCTCGGCCAGAGCCGTCATCTCGTCGAGCACATCATCGCCATGCACATACGGTTTGTTGGCCACGTGGACCAACTCCCCGGGCTCCAAATGCAGGTCCAGATCGACGTGGGAGCCCTCGACGAAGGTGGTATCCGCAGCCTGAATTGGCCACCAGCGGCCATGACGGAGGATCCAATAGGGCGGCGCCATGTACGCGGCGCCATTGGTCTTGGTGAAGTGAAAGCGCAGCGTTGCATCCCGTGGCTCGCCGGCGTTGCTGACGACACGGACGTGACAGGCATATTCCCGCGGCACACCTGCGCCACCAAAATTGACTTCAAGCGCCTCGAAGAACCAGCCGGGGACCTGCTCGGGTTTTGGCTCGATTTCGATCAGGCCCGCTGTCTCACGACGGATTTCGCCGGCGCTGCTGCCTTCAAAGTCGGTGTCGATGTGGATGTCGTGGGCGGTTTCCATGGGTGGTGGCCTGTCGCTCGAGGGGTTCTCAAGCAAGGCGCCTACGCATGAGGGCGCAAGGAGGACGGCCCCAGCAAGACCGATTACCCATCGATTTGGGTGAAATGACGCGGACAAATACCCCATCCCCGGCTTTCAGAGCGTCCACGAGAGGAGCATTTCACCGACTTCGTAGCGATTTCGGTAAAACCAATTGCAAATAGATACTGATAGTTACGAGTGATACTCCCCAGAACGGATAACGATGGAACGATATTTGCGAAGGTTCATTGCGAATTGACAAAAGTAGGGATCAACGGGAT
>DPVW01000424.1:0-6619 GCA_003529325.1 Candidatus Latescibacterota bacterium
CTACCCGAGCCACCATCCACCCACGAATTCTACTGACAAGCCTCTTTGCTACAAGGACGCCGAGCATGGTTGAATTGTTGTCCGTACATAAGATCTGGAACCACGCACCACACAATGCCTTCACCGATCTGTTGCACACCCGTGGAGCCTGGTGGTGCACTTTCCGTGAAGCCGAAGGACACGGCCATGGGCCCGCCTCCATTCGTATTCTGCGTTCCGTCGACGGCGCCGAGTGGAACAGCGTGGCCGAACTGGTCGAACCCGGCGTCGATTTGCGTGACCCCAAACTCTGTGTCATGCCCGATGGCCGCCTCATGCTGCTCACCTGCGCCAACTTCATCGACGACGCTGGAAACTATCTGACTCGCTCTCCCCGCGTGTCGTTCTCGACAGACGGGGCGACGTGGACGAAACCGGCCAAATGCCTGGCGGAAGATCACTGGTTGTGGCGCGTCACCTGGCATGGTTCTATCGGCTACAGCGTGTCGAAACTCGGCATTGGCAGCAACCCACGGCGGGGCTTTCTGTATCGCACGACGGATGGCCTTGCATGGGACTTCGTCACCGAGTTTCTGTTACCCAACGATACGTGGACGGCAAGTGAGACGACGGTACGCATTCTGGC
Organism: Candidatus Latescibacterota bacterium; assembly: GCA_003529325.1. Taxonomy (GTDB): domain Bacteria; phylum Latescibacterota; class UBA2968; order UBA8231; family UBA8231; genus UBA8231. Next base: position 626 of record DPVW01000424.1, read on the forward strand.
AGATGGCGACATGGTCGCCCTCATCCGACCGGACTGGATCGGTGTCAGTCCGCCGCCATATGTCGATTGGACCTTCACGCGTATCGACGCCAGTCTCGGTGGACCCAACTTCATCGTTTTGCCGGATGACACGATGTGGGCTTCGGCGCGTGGCAAAGGGCCCGATGGGCAGGCTGCCACCCTCCTGGCACACATGACGCGGGACAGCTACACGACTGCATTGGTGTTGCCCAGCGGTGGCGACTGCTCCTATGCCGGAATGGTCTGGCACGATGATCTGTTGTGGATGAGTTATTACTCCTCCCATGAGGGCCGATCCAGCATCTACCTGGCACAACTCAGCATCGACGATTAGTTGTCCGCTGCTGTCGTCCAAACCGGGACTTTTTCGGTGTCGATCCACAGGCGATCAAATCGCTCACGGTCATCCTCACCCTCCCAGAAATCGGTGACAATGTCGCTGACGTAGGATGGCGGCGGGCCAGGCACCTTGAAACCGTGCAACCGTTCCAGGAATCGCATGTCGTCATGATGTCCGGGCTGATCGGGTTCATGGCGTAGATAAATCGTCAGCCCATCATCGTAACGCATACGCACCAACGACGGTGGGGGTGACGGCTGCGGCGCCTTGCACGCTTCCAGTCGCTCGCGATCCAGTGTCACTCCGATACCGGGCCCTTCCGGTACCTGCACGCTTCCGCTGACGACGGGCATCGACTCCGTCGTCACATCCTCTTTCCACAGATGGCAGATATTGACGTGATCGATTGTGGCCTTCTTTATGACGGCGACCTCCTGCGCGAGAAAGGCCTGATTGATCGTGCCGCCGGACTGCTGATACATGATCGGCGTGTTCGTCGCCTCCGCCAGTGCCCCGGCCTTTAGTGCTGGACCGATTGGTGCGTGGCCACCCATGTAGCCATCGACGATTTTCTCTACCAGAAGATGACTGGGACCGTGGTGCAGGATGATGGGCAGCGTGCACTGTTCGCGCAGCATGCGATAACCGTCTTCGTCGCTGCTTGGTACAACGTCTTCGAAGCGACCAGCAATGGAGAAACACTCCAACTCGGTCAGGATCGGGCGGATCGAGTAGTAGTCGGAATTGGCATTGAAGTCGTAGTGGATCCTGAACCCCGGTGGCGCCACGCGCTGCATTGCCTCCGTTTGGCGGATCACATTCTGCACTTCGTCGACGTGGTACTTCAGCCATGTGTAGCCCCGCCCCGCCGCCTGCACGACCTCTTCGGCCATGGCCTCGGGTTCGCGCGAGACCGACCACGCCGCCACTGGAATCCAGGCTCGGACCTGAGGCCCCATCAGCTTCCATGCCGGCAGTCCGAGGTGTTTTCCCATCAGATCGTACAGGGCGCTGTTGAGGGCCAGATCGGTCTCGGCATTGACCCAGTCAAAAGGGCTCGTGCCGATGTATTTCTCGCGCAACGCGTCATCATTGTCGACTGCGCCCACCGACTCACCGATGCCCTCCAGGCCGTGATCCGTCTTGAGGACGAAGACCGTACGATGCTGGAAGACCTTGCCATGGTAACGCGCGATGGCGGCGGCGTTGAAGTCCTGAAATGGCGGCTGAATGATGTGTACCTCGACGTCCGTAATGTGCGTCTGGGGCATTTTCGTCATTCCTCTCCCATGTCGCTCAGCAGCCGCTCTACCACCTTCTTCCGATGGCGGAAGCCGGTCATCTGCTTCAGCTCGTAAAGTTCCTCGGGGATGCGGTCGCGATACGCCTCCAGGGGACCGGCGCCCGGTGACCAGGAGGCGTACGACGTGCAGTAGCGGACGAACACGGTGCGCCGCGGTGTTGCTTGGGTCCACTGCAAGGCGCCGTGACACAGAGCCTCCGTGAACAGCACCACATCTCCCGCCTGTACCGAAACATTGTCGACCACGGGCGGCCCATCGGTGATGGTCACATCCGCCGGTCGCGGAAAATGTGACTTGTGGCTGCCGGGGATACAGACAAACCCCGTGCCTGGCGGCACATCGACCAACGACACACCGGCGTTGAGAAAGGTCGCGAAAACCTTGCCGTCCGCTGCCTGGTAGTCGTTGGCGGGGTGGTGGATGCCACCGCTGACACCCCCGTGAAAGGCGAGCTCATCACTCTGTCGGGTATTGCGCGTCAGCGCACAGCCCAGGTGCTGGGGTGAGTTGTGTGTCAGCGCCAGCACGACGCGCATGATCTCGGGGTTGAGGACGAGCCGCTGAAAGACCCCGTCGACATATTCCACCTGATTGATGGAACGGGGCGTCGTCGGCTTCGTGCTCGGATCGCTGTAACTCTTCAATGGTGCCGGCAGGTCGGCATCATCGCAGGCGTGCCATGCATCGCTGAGCTCGACCATGCGCCGTACATCTTCAGGAGCCACGGCCTGTTTCAGCACCAGGTAGCCGTGCAGATCGAAGAGCCACTTCTCTGCCTCATTCAGCATCAGGCCTCTGCTAGACCCAGTCCGAGACGCCCTTCCTCCGGGCGCAGGGCCTCGATGACGAACTGAATGTGTTGTTCCAGTGGCGCGCCCAGTTCTTCGGCGCCCTGCACGACATCCTCGCGATTCACGCCCCGGGCAAATCCTTTGTCCTTCAGCTTCTTCTTGACACTCTTGACGGTCAGATCGAGCAGACTGCGAGAGGGGCGCACCAGGGCGCAGGCGACGAGGAATCCGCACAGTTCGTCGACGGCGAACAGGGATTTGGCGACAGGTGTCTCCCGTGCAACCCCCGTGTAGTGCGCGTGCCCGAGAATCGCCGTACACAACTCTTCCGCATAACCGCGCTCGCGCAACAAGGCAACCCCCTGCGCGGGATGTTCAGCGGTCGCCGACAGCGCCTCGTTGGGAAAGCGCTCGTAATCGAAGTCGTGCAGCAGGCCCACGGTGGACCACGCCTCGGCATCCGCACTGGCAGCCACAGCACAGGCGCGCATGGCGATCTCCACAGCATACATGTGTTTCCGCAGGGCTTCGGACTGCGTGTATTCGTGCATCAACTCAAGGGCTTCATCACGTGTCATAGTACCTTCGCTGGTGTTATAGGACGTGGTTGCCGGTCAGAACAAGATCGAGATCGTCGAGACTCTCGCCTACACTCAGCACACCGATAAATGCGCGCGCCGCCAGCGGGTCATTGGTGCAGATGGCGCCGCTGGAGATCTGTCTGCCATCCGGAGTCATAACCAATGGCATGCGTAGCTGCAGGGCCTGTGCCCAGGCTTCGGCGCTCGGGTAGCCGGCATCGATCAGGTCCTTGACGCGCACGATTCGCCACACGGCGGTGCGCGCAGCCAACACCCGCCGACCCAGAGCGAGCCCGATACGCCCCATCGTATAACGCGGGTTCACTTCGACGATCGGCTTCAGTCTCAAGGTGGTGTCCGCAGCACGGTAGACGAAGGCGTCGATCCCGAAGGCCCCACAAAATCCTTCGGGCAGACGTGGGTGTATCAGTTCGCCGAGCCGGCCGAAGAGTCGCTGCAACCGGCGCCCATCGCGACCGTCACCATACAATAGACGCTTGCTATCGGCGTCCAGCCCCGCCACCAGATCATGCACAAACACCCCCTGGAAACGACCCCGATCGTCGGCGAGAAAGCGGGTTGTGCCGAGGTATCTGATCGAGCCATCCTCGTCGACTTCGTACTGGGCCGACAGATCGAGGACACGATCGAGCCAGGGTTCGACGACGACGGCGCCCACTTCCTGCAACGTGCGGACAAGCCAGCGTTGTTGATGTTGGGGCAATTCTGCCTTTTGTGCCACCATCTGCTGTCCCCCTGCGGCACCAAATGCCGCCTTGACGCCCACCCGCTCCCAGCCCGCCGCAAAGAGTTGTCCGAGGGTTTGCAGCGCGCCGGCTTCGTCCTCACAAGTTGTGCCGACGACGGCGGCATCACACAACCACCCGTCTCCCTCCTGGGAGCGCAGGTCGCCGATGATCTGCGCCAGCCACTGCGAACTCCAACTCTTCGAATACAGTTGCCGGCGCGCCTGGGTCCACAGTGCGGCGGGAGCGGGGGTCCCCGCAGGCAACTGCGCGGCGAGTGGTTGCAGCGCACCGACACTGTCCGGCGACCACCCCCAGGGACGCAGGCCGGTGAGTCGCCGCGAAAGCGTTGGCGGCATAGGGGCAGCCGCTGCGTCCCACTCGACCAATTCCGGCACGGGCAGACCTGCGGACTTCAGCCGCTGTAAAAAAGCCACCGAAGGCCGCTTGGGCACAACCACGATATCATCCGCTGCTGCCAGCATGGCCGGCACCATCGCCAGATCATGTGCCAGATCACGCACCGCCGCTGTCGGCGTAAAGTCGGCGCCTCTGCCTGCGGTGAGATCGCAGACGGGATTGAACCAGTAGAGGTATGGACAACGACCGTGGGAACGGGCAAAGACCTCCAACTCGTCGATGAACTCAGCAGGCAGCCCTGCCAGCAGACGCCCCTGCCGATTGAAGCCGATGCCCTTGGCGCGACTCGGACTCAGGGGAAAGGCGAGTGCCTGCTGAAAACTCTCCCACTCACTTTGGGTCGGTGACCGCCACGTATTGAACCAGTTGAGCCCGTGTTTGACATGGCCGATCTCGTCCCGGTAGATGCGACCCATCAGCGCTGCTGTATCGCCATCGCCGAGATCTGCGAACAACCGTTGGTAGTGCGGCGCATAGTCCAGATTGGCCTGCTCCAGCGTCAGACTCAGACGGGCGACGAAGTCCATCGGTGTCGGCATGGGAGCGATGGCCCGCCAGAAGAAATCACTGACGGGAATCTGGCCAAATTCCACCCCTGCCAGCTGCATGCGTGCCAGATACAGCCGCACGTGCTCCTGCTCATCCCTCAGCGTCTGCGCCACACCCCGGCGAAACTTTGCCGGTGCGTCCGGAAACTTCAGCAGCACCAGCGCCATCAACTCCGCCGCCAGCAGTTCATGGTTGGCGAAGAAGTGCAGCACCAGGCCGCGTTCCTGCTCCCTCTCCAGACTTCGCACGTCCGGAAAGGTGACTCGCTCACTCTCCGACCACCGATCCAGCCCCAATTCAACGGGACGGCCCGGGGCATCGGGTGTGGCCTGTGCCTGGCCGGGATCTTCGTCGGTCAGGCCTTCGACCCGGATCAGCTTCTCTTTGAGGGTGTCGCCGAAAAGAACCCGTTCGGCAAGGTCGCGGATCTCCATGAGGGGGAAACTATGTCATCGGTGGCCGTGATGGGAACAGTTGAGCTACAAGGCCTTTGAACCGGCTGTGCAAGAATGTGCCGGTGTCGGCGAGCCCCATTCACCTGCCCGGGTCCATCATCATCCAACGAGACGAGCATGATTCTTCACCTCGATCCCGACCTCGTCGATATGGACTCCGTACCCGAGCCATTCAGCAGCGAGCGTGGCAATGATGTATCCCAACATGTATGTGGGTGACGCCGGCAAATCGACTGCAGCCAAAGGCAAGGCGGTCTTCGACCACAACATCGACGCCTTCGCCAAGGTGCTGAGTGCGGTAAAACGGGACGAGATCACCGCCGAACTGCTGGAACGATTTCCCAGGGAGCGAAGTCACCGAAGTCACCTTACTAGTGCGTGCGATCATGGTTTGACAGGCGGTGGCCGCCGCTGAATCTTTGCCGAACCCGGGAGATACGCTTGTGACGATTCTCGCCACCGTCGAAGTCGAAGACGAGATCTACACCTACGAGCCCGCTGACAACGGTGCCGGCCCCCTCTGGTGCCATGGTTCCACCATCGTCGTGCGCGCCAACGATCGGGTCTTCGTCGCCGGTCTGGAGACGATCGCAGAGCAGGTGCCACTCAACAACACCCGCTGGGTGCTGTTTGAGCGAGAGCAGGATGGCCGCTGGCATCTCCTGCATCGCGACCTGACGGGCTGCACCCGAGAGCCCTCTCCCATCGTCCTCGATGGCGACGACCTGCTCGTCTCCGCCAATCCCACTCTCGCCGACCCGGGCGAATACGGCGGGCCTGCGGAGCC
>DPVW01000424.1:6921-15260 GCA_003529325.1 Candidatus Latescibacterota bacterium
ACGGCGGGCCCGCGGAGCCGATGCTGTTTCGCTTCGACAGCCGCGAGCCGAGGTTTGAACAGCAGATCGAGCACCCCCTTTGGCAGGGCACACCTGCCTTCCGTGAACACTCCTATCGCACCGTCGTCGCCGATGGTGCCGCAGGGGCCGTGCTCTATCTGCAGAACGAGGGGTATGAGATCGCCCATCTGTCCCTGCGTCGGGGCGGCACGTGGAGCGGCCGCGGCCAGATCCGCTGGCCATATGGTGATGGGTATGCCAAGCCTCAACCCTTGCGACTCTGTTACCCCAATGTCATGCTGCGTGATGGCGCCGCTCACTTTCTCGGCGTCGGCGACATTGTCGAACCCGTCGCCGAATGGCAGGCTGCCAAGAAGCAGATCACGGGACGTGACTGGGATTATGTCTTTCGTCGCCTGTTCTATGCGGCGTCGCCGGATATTGCCAACGAACCCTTTGGCCGCTGGCTGGAGTTGGCCAATCGTGACGCCACGGCAGGCTCCACGCGCAATTGTGATTTGTGGATCGATACAGCGGGCACGGCCCATGCCTTGTGGATCGATGTCAGCACCGACGCCCGCATCCGCGATCAATTCTTCCCCGATACCGAACTGCGCCAGTCGCTGGAGTACGCCATCATTCGAGATTCACAGGTTGTCGAACGTCATTCGCTGGCCTGCCTGGCCGAGACAACGGCAGGTCTGAGCCCCGGGCAGGCACGCATCCACATCACCGCTGCGGGACAACCCGTGGTCCTGGCGCAGTTCCACCAACGACCGCAAGGCGACGTACGCTGGCGCATCGCGCCCCTGGAGCCGACGTCGACACCGGCGTGGGTCGACGTGCCTTTCGCGCGACCCATGAATGGCACCTTCCTGACCAACACGGTGCGTGGCGGATCCGCGCCGAGTGATATCATCGACATCGTCGGCAGCGTTGGGGGGTCTGGCCTGGGATATGCCCGACTCCGGGTGGAGGCATGAGTTCCGCCCTCTCGGGGTGGCGTCGCTCATGGCTCGTTCTCAGCGGCGCCAGAATCGACCGCCGCCGACCCGATCTGGGAGCATTACGTGCGCAACAGGATCCCGAAGCCTTCCTCTGGCAGATCCTGCCTCATGCAGCACGCACCTTCGCCGCCTGCATCGCCATCTTGCCACCACGTATCGCCCGCGCGGCGGCGGTTGGTTATCTCTACTGCCGAATCCTCGACACCTACGAAGATCTGCACCCGGATCCCGACGCACGCGAGACCGCACTACGCCACTTTGCAGCCCGCTTTGACGCCGAGCCACTGGGACCAACAGCGGCCATTCCCCAGGCGGTTCGACAGGACGCCCGGGACGCCACGCATCTGTTGCTCGTGGAAAGATGCGACCTCGTAGACCAGGTCTATCTAACGCTCGACAGCAGACAACGGCAGGCTGTGCGGGAGGTCGTCACCGCCATGGCAGAGGGCATGTGCTGGTCTTCGCGGGTCTTCGTCGACCAGGGCGGCGTGCTCAAAGACGAGGCGCAATTGTTGCGTTATTGTCGCAACGTCATCGGCAACCCCGTGCTCTTCACCATGCACCTGCTGCATGATGACGAACTCGCCCCGGAGCTCACCGAGCAGGCCATGGTCGTAGGTGAGATGGTGCAACTGGCGAACATCACTCGCGACATCGAAAAGGATCTGCCACGCGGTGTCGCCTATCACCCCGACCTGGGACCCTTGTTGAAAGATGGCTCAGTCGATGCCGATATCATCCGTCGCGTGCGCCTGGGGTTTCTTCGTCTCGCCCTGATTCGTGTGCCTGCTTATCTGCGCATTGTCGAATCCATAGACTTTGACCGTGTCAGTATGGCTCGCGCCTCGGCGTTGCTCATGTTGTTGTTTACCGATCGACACTACCGCGACTGTGCTCGACGCGTCGATCTTGTGTCATGGTCGGGTGCCGATAGCTGGTCGTCCCTGCTGCGCCAGGCCCTGCCCGCAGTGTTCTCGTCGCGATACACGCACAAAGTCCTCGCCCGCGTGCAGCGTAACTTCCTCAGCGCACTGCAACAGGAGGACGGTGATGAATGAATCCAGACTTTGAGCGTGAGTGGCGTCGTAAAGTGCGGCGTGTGCGGGCTTCCGATTTCTGGCAAACCGTCTCCACACCGCCGCAAGCCCGGGTGCAACCCGCGCGGACACGCCCCCGTCGCGGCGAAGTAGCCATCGATGCCACCTGGACTCTGCAGTTGCAGGGCGACCTCCATGCCGATGGGCCCGCTGCACGTGGGGCCAGAGACCTGTGCGCCAGTCTGGCACGACGCCTTGGTGTACGCTTGCCTACGCGTGGCGGCACAGAAGGGCCACGCCTCGTCTTGCGCCTGCAACCCGGCAAAAGGTCAGCGGAGCGCTGGACAGGCGATTTTCGACTGCAGGTGTCACGCCGCCTCGTCGAAGTCATCGCCCCCTCCGAAGTCGCACTGCTGCGCGCCTGCTTGTGGTTGTCCAACTATTTCTGCCTGCGCCGCAACGCGCACCTGCAAATCGGTACGCGCCGGGTGCGACCCAGAGTCGATCTGCATGTGGGTGCCGATCTATGGGGTGGGTTCTCAACGACGCAGGGCTGGATTTACGGCCGCGAGTCAGACGATAATTTCCTCGAACTCGCCCGTGTCGGCGTTAATGCCGTGCCCATCATGGCCGTGCTCGAGGACTATCTCATTCCCGGGGGTGACGGCCCATTTGCCCAGCTTGGTGACGCACAGGCAGTTCGCAACCGACGACGCCTGAAGAAACTCGCCCGTGCAGCCGCTGGCTGTGGGGTGCACATCATGCTCATGGGCTACAACCCCAAACTCGAACCGGATGACCCATTCTTCAGCCGCCGACCGCGCTCCCGTGGTGCCCTGCAGGCAGGGGGCGCATTTCGCACCCTGTGCACGAGCGACCCGGCGACGCGCCGATTCCTTGCCGATGGCTGGGCGTCGCTATTTGCCGAAATCCCCGAACTCGGTGGAATTGTCGCAATCACTGGAGGGGAAGGTTTCTACCACTGCTTCATGCGCAGTTCCTCCCGGGCGGGCGATTGCCCGCGTTGTGGCAAACGCCACGGGCCCGAGGTCGTAGCTGAATTCGTCAACGACGTGGCGCGCAGTATGCACCGCGCCCAACCGGAAGCACGTCTCACGACCTGGCCTTATTCGGCGACGCACTGGTCTCTCGACCGCGACCAGGAAGACTACATCGCCGCCCTCGATCCCGAGCATGTGATCTTTCAGACCGAGATCGACAAAGATTCCGTCGACTGGCGCGACGCCGGATACGCCAAGGATTGCTGGGACTACTCGATGAGCCGCGTCACGCCGAGTGACCGTTGTCTGCGTCAACGCTCGTTGTGCAAGCAGCGGGGTCTGCCCTTCAGCACCAAACTCGAGATCAACACTTCTATCGAGTGCCTCAACGTGCCGTATCTGCCAACCCTGGAAAATCAGCGCGCCATCTGGGAAAGTGCGCGACGGCTGCGCCCGCAGGCCATTCACTCCCGCTGGCTCTTCGACGGCGCCAACAAGTCACCCTCCGAAGAACTGGGATACTGGTCGATCTGGGGCAGGGGCACCGAATTCGACGATCTCGATCACACTCTCACTGCGATCGCCGAGCGTGATTTCGGCGCCAAGGCTGCCCGCCGTGTGCGTCAGGCATGGACACTCTGCTCGCAAGGCATGCGCCACCATCCCCAACTCGACTATTACAAGGGGTCCTTCTTCATCGGCCCTTCACAGCCCCTCGTCCTCGACCACACCAGCGCTGCGCAACCAGGCGTCGCCCCGGAGTCGCTCGACGACGCCTTCTTCGGTGTCTTCTACTGGCAGTGGGAGAATGCTGCCACCCACGACGCGACCTCCATGATCGAACAGAAGCCGCTGTTCTATGCCCGACCCTTCTTCCGCGCCCTCGCCCGTCGAGGTAGCCGCCAGGGGCAGGATGTGGCGCTGGAAGAACTGCAGGAGTTGGCCCGGCTGTGGGAGTTGGGGGCAACCCGGATCGAGGCCGCCCGTAAGGACGTGCCGCGCACTGCGCGCCCGCGGTATAACCGCGAGGTCACGCTGGTGCGCTTTCTGGCCCTCACCTGGCGTTCGGCGGCGCGAGTAGAGGAGTTCCTCCGTCTACGTGATGTCGTCGTCGATCATAGCGGCCGACTGTGGGTCCGCTCCGGGCATGTGCAGGAAAATCTGCGCGATGTGGCACGCATGGAGCAGCTGGCGCACGAGGAGCTGGTGGCGGCTGAACAGGCCTTGAAGCTGGTCGCCGGTGTCGACTTCCTCGACCTGGCGTTGCGACTCGATATGGGCACAGCCTCTACCGAGCAGTTGCTGACAGCCAAGGTGACCCAGGTAGAACAACTGCTGTCACGCAGGATCCCCGCGTGGAAGGAACAACTACAGAGCTGGTAGGCCGCCATGCCGGGCTTGCCTTTCGCGCCCGATGCGCCCTTCTTCCACCGCCGAAATCCTCCACTTCCGCCACAGAAAACGAGAGTCCCCATGAAGATCAAGTCCATCGAACTCACCCATCTCGATGTTCCTTTTACGGCGCATACCAATCTGCATATGAAATATTGGCTGCCGCACTGGCGCATCGTGCAGATCTGCAAGTTGACGATGGACAATGGCATCGTCGGTTTCGGTGAGACGATTCCCAACTACACGTGGTCGAAAGTGCCGGATGATATCAAGGAGCGTGTCGTCGGCCGGCAGGCAGCAGGCCTGCTGTGGGACGACAGTCTCGGCGCCGGTGTACAGATGGCCTTGTTCGACGCCGTCGGCAAGAACGAGAATGTTCCCATATACCAGTTGCTCGGCACCAAGGTCCGGGACAACGTGCCACTGTCTTGGTGGGGCATGGACATGCCCGCCAGGGACTGGGCCAGGCAGTGTTCGGACGCGGTCAAAGGGGGCTACATGTCAGCCAAACTCAAAGCCCGCACCTGGTATGACATGCACGCCGGCATCCAGGCCATCCTCAAGGTCGTGCCGCCACAATTCAAACTCGACTTCGACTACAATGGCACCCTCGACAACGCCGCCAATGCGGTGGAACATCTCAAATCGCTGGAGCGCTACGAGCAGGTCGCCATGATCGAGTCACCCATCCCACAGGACGATGTCGCCGGCAACCGACACATTCGTGAGCGGATCAACCGCCCCATTGCCATGCACTTCGGTCAACCCCCCATCGCCACGACGATGAAGGAGGATGTCGCCGACGGTTTCGTCGTCTGCGCCGGCGCCTCGGCGATCCGCTCACAGTCGGCGATCACCAATGCCGCCAACAAGCCCTTCTGGTTACAGTTGGTGGGAACGGGCATCACCACCACCTGGGCGGCCCATCTCGGCGCTGTCTCCCCCGAAGCCAAATGGCCCGCTATCACCTGCATGAACATCTGGAAAGAACAACTCATCACGCCAAAGATCGAGTTGCGCGGCGGTTATCATGCCGTACCGGAAAAGCCCGGACTCGGTGTCGAGTTGAACGAACGGGTGGCAAAAAGACTCACCGTCGATTATTGCTGGCTGGATGCCCCGCGCCACGTCTACCGCCACGCACGGGCCAACGGCGAGGTCACCTATTTCGGCTGCAGCAAGCAGGTGCTGCACGGTGCCTACCCCAGAGCGGCCATGCCCATCAGTGAAGCCGGCTCCGAGTGTGTGCCCGTTGAGGACGACGGATCGAAGGCCTTCGCCAAGATCTGGGAGGCGGTGCAGGACGGCGCGACGCTGCGACGACAGGAAGGTCGCGCCAGGAGAAAGGCGTCGAAATAGAGTGCGTAAGTGATTCCGGTGAGTGCGTTGGCTCTGCGACGCTACTCGACCCTCTCGCGCTAGAGACGAGGGGCAGCTTCCAGTGCTCCATCGATGTCCCGTCGAGGTCCAGGCGGCTCGCCAGATAGTACAGCCGCTTCGTCGCCTGGCCGCCCGGCGCCGTGGTAAATCGCTGGTGCAGCCAGGACGGCGGAATCGCCTGGTAGTACATGGTGACCTGCACCGACAGCTGCCTGCTCCCCGTTTGCCGCCGGCGATTGACTCGGAGCGTCTCCTAGAGACTAAAGCGGCTGCGCTTGCCCCACCGTCCGCAGCGCCGCTGCCGCCGCAGCCACCACCGCCATTGCCCGCAGCCCATCCTGGTGCGTGACGGCAAAGGGTTTTGCGGCGGCACAGCAGGCGACGAAGGCCGCCACTTCCGCCTTGTAGGCAGGACCAAACCGCCGGATGAACACCGGCACGGGACGCTCGTAGTTGCGAGTTGGGAAGGCCTGCTTTTCGATCACCACATGTTCTTTGCCATATGCCTCGAGCCAGACCTTCAACGGGTCGTCGTCGAAGTGACCGACGTGGATGAGGCCCTCCGTGCCATACAGCGTCGTCTCGTTGCGATAACCGGCCACGTGATTGCGACTCACCTGGATCTGCGCCACCACATCCTCTCCCAACCACAACTGCACGAAGGCATCGTCGAAGTCCTCCACCACGACGCCGTCGATCTTCTGGTTGTATAGTCCACCCCCCATGCCCAGCACCGCTGTTGGCGAGCGCCCACTCAACCACAAGACTTCGTCGGCATTGTGCACACCCATGTCGGTGAGCAGACCGCTGCTTTGGTAACCGGGTGGCGGCGGCTCGGGGTCCTCGAGGATGGAGACGATCTTGAAGAGGGTACCGATCCTGCCCGCATCGAGTAGCGCCTTGGCGCGTAGCAGTGGCTCGTCGTAACGTCGCTGAAAGGCGAGCATCACCGACTGGTTCCGCCCCGGCTCGGCCTCAAGCCAGGCACCCAGTTCTTTCGCTTCCTTGAGCGTGTCTGCGAGCGGCTTCTCCAGCAGCACGCGCAGACCCGATTCGACCAGCGCCTGCGTGTCTCGGCGATGGTCGGCGGTACGGGAGGCGACGACGGCCGCCTCCGCCACGCCCGCTGCGGCGAGTGCCTCGGGACTGTCGAAAGCCAGTATCTCGTGCGCCTGCCCGGCGCTCAACTCGGCGGCGACACGCTTGGCCGTATCGGCGTGTCGATCCACCACGGCCGTCAGCAGACAAGTCTCATCCGCAGCAGCCACCTCCTGCACGTGACGGGCATGAAATTTGCCGATTCGGCCGACGCCTACCGCGGCGAGCCGGATGGGTTCATCATTTGCACGTGCAGTCATGAATGCCCGTCACTCGCTGATGCGAAATCGCGATAGGTCGACTCCAGCGCAGGGCGATCAAGCGCTTCGTGCAGCACCCTGGCGCGCTCGACATCGCCGCCAAAGCGCGCACCACCGCCGCTGAATTCTGCCGTTGTGACGGGCACATCGGTCGCTACCAGGTTGCCCGTCGCTTCCCGACTGGCCACCAGCTCTCCGTCGATCCACAGTCTCAGTGTACTTCCGTCGTACGTACCCAGCAGATGATGTCGCCCGCCAGTCAACGGATGATGGCTGGCGATGCTGCGCACACCTGCATCGGTGTTCACCAGAAAACTCGGCCCAGGCACTGCCGCACAGAGGCCACCATTGTGACCGTAGTCGCAGTAACGCAGGCTGAAGGCGCCATCCGCACCCAGGGTGTCACAACGCAGCACCCTGCCATGGAATGCCTCTCCACCCTCACCATCATAACCATCCGTGGCTGCAGCATCCCAGCATTCCCAGCTGTCGCCAGCGGCGAAGGGGCGTCGGGTGTCGTAGCGCACCATGGAACTGTGACCGTAAGCACAGAAATACAGCCAGCGACCATCGAATACGGCACCCACATTCAGACCGAGACCGTGGGGTTTGGCGTCGACGGCCTCCCAACTGTCGGTATCCTCGAAGTCGCCCTGGGTGTCGTGACGTACTACGATACCGTGCAAAAGCGGCACGAAGTAGACATACCGACCGTCGTAGGCCCCACCGTCGAAACAGACCGCCTGCGCACCGAGGACTTTCGTGTCGAAACGGCGGTAGCTCAGCGGATCGTGAAAGTCCGCGCCCGTATCCATGCGCAGCACGGTACCACTGTGTTGATCCTCCTGCAGCGGCTGACCGGGGGTGCTCTCATACCCGGGGCAGAAGTATACATGGCGACCGTCGAAGGCGGCGCCCTGGGCCGAGTGCGGCAGATCGGCATCATGCGCACTCCAGGCATCCCGCTCTCTGAATGGCCCCCGCGTGTCGTAGCGCAGCACGCGGCTGTGGTACCCCGTCGAGTCGTCTCGTGGCGCAAAGATGACGTATCTGCCATCGAAAGCGGCGCCATAATAGCAGACCGTATTGAGCCCATCCGTGCCACCGGCATCGAAGGCTTCCCACGTGGCGGCATCGTGGAAGTCACCGTGCGTGTCACAGCGT
>DPVW01000046.1 GCA_003529325.1 Candidatus Latescibacterota bacterium
CAATTCGAAGTTGGCGATCTCGGCTACGTTGAGAAGGGGACCGGGACGACGATCGTCGTGCAGGAGCGCGCCTACATCCTGCATTTCACCCAACCCGCGTGGCAGGAGGTGAGGCAGGATGACGAGTGAGTGGAGACTGGCCCTCGAGCAGGACAGCAACTTGGCGCCAAGACACGGCAGCGCGACCGAGGTGGCTGACGCCGTGCGACGCGGGGCTGATCTCAGGGTTTATCTGACGACTTCGACATACGAGGAAACGCTCTATTTTCAACAGACCTACGCCGGAGAGGGTGATGACGTGTTTGCCGGCCTGATGAGCCACCATCACTCATACGTGTGGGACGGAAAACCGTTTGACGAGCCGTACGTCAGTCTGTTCAAATACGACGCCATGGGGAGCCTGTCTCAGGTCAAATGGTTGCTGGGAGATCGGGCATATGACACGAGCGCTCGCGGTGCCTACGGCGTCTATCGCTGGTTCGTCTGCGACCGCTGGCGACTGGCCTACGAACATGACAAGGAGGGGAATTGTCTCGCCGGCAGCATCGACGATCTGATGGAGTCGGTTCGCGCCGGGCTGTCAATTCGCGTTGGTGTGCGCCAGTTGTTCGGGCTCAATGAGGACAACGTCAGTGGCCCCGGGCATCTCTGTTTCATGACCACCATGCAGCCGATAATTCAGGACGGTCACGTGTTGTCGAACTGCGACTTCGTTCTCGTGGGGGCGCCACAGTGGCCCTTCGAGTGGTCAGATGGCCTGCACATGGCGGTCATGCAACTCTCGACTGCAGGAGAGTTCGCCTGCTTCCTCGCTGAACCCGGCAAACTGCCGTTCCAGCGACACATGAGGCGGCGCGCCATGCAATGGATGGTGACCGACCAAGCCTGAGAGCCAATCAGTGGCACTCAGTTTTTCAGAGCTGCCAGCCGCTCCGGAGCGCGTCCAATGAACTTCAGGGTCTCCAGATTCGCCAGCAGACCGATCGGTTCAAAAACGAACTCGCCGGGATAGTTCATGGCGGCCAGCGTTTCGAAGATTTCGCGCCACTGAATCTCGTCACCCTCAATCAGCGGGGGATGGTGGCCGGTGCCGTCCCTGTACCCTTGCAGGTGGATGTGACGGAGGTGGCGTCCGATCTGTTCAATCGTCGCCCTCGCCCGGCCAGGGACGGCCATCGGATTGATGCCGTCAGCATCATACTCGTGGGCCACGTCCAGGATCATGCCAACCTTCGGGTGATCAAAGCGATCGAGGAATTTGACGCGATCCTCAACCTGTAGCTGCGCGCGGTTGAAGTTCTCTATCGCAATCACCGCATCCGTTCCTTCGATGTGCGCTGCCAGTTCCCGGTAACTCTTCTCCACAGTCTCATTGGTCACCATGGCGTGGCAGCACCAGAATGTGCCGCCGAGCTCGAGCATGGTATCGATCTGCCGACGACACACGTCGACCCGCTCCAGACGCTGGGCCTCGGTCTCAATGCCTTCGAAAGTCGTCATGTAGGCATGATAAGCGACGACCTCGACACCGACCCTGCGGCAGGTTTCGTCGATAAACCGCATGGCGCGAATGTCACTCAGATCGTACTGATCCGGACTCTCGACGATCTCGATGCGGCGGATACCCTCGTCAACAAGCTCCTGCAGCGCCTCTTCTCCAAAAGGGCGATAGCCCTGGAAGACGAGAGTGGAGATCGACATCCGTTCTTGAATCTTTTCTGCCGTATAGTACTCGCTCATGCGCGCTCCTTGTGGTTACAGCCCAGCTCTCAGTGAACGTAGGCTCCCGTACGTTGCCTTATAGGTCTCGTAAGAAGATTGGTAAGCCGCGTGAGCTGTGGCGTCAGGTTCGACAACTCGCGCCACCTTGACCATGTCATCAACGGCGCTCAACACATCCGGATTGAGACCGGCGCCGACGGAGGCGAGGATGGCGCAACCGAGCAACGGTGCATCACCCATTGCGGTGAGCGTTAGTGGCAGCTTGGAGACATCAGCATGAATCTGCAGCCACAGGTCCGAACGAGTCGCACCGCCCGCGACGACGATACGCTCCGGTTCAAAACCGTTGTCGCGCATCGTTTCGAGAATCAGCTCGCTGCCGAAAGCGACGCCTTCGATGGCCGCGCGAAACAGGTGGGCGCGGCCGTGTTTCAGGGTGAGCCCGTGCATGGCTCCGCGCGAATGGGGATCGGTGTGTGGGGTTCGATTTCCCTGGAAGTGCTCCTGAACGATCAGGCCTTCCGATCCGGGTGGCAGCTGGGCTGCATCGTCGTTGAGCTCTTCGTAATCGGCTACGCCATACAGGTTCTTGAGCCAGTTGACGACCGAACCAGTCGAGGTCTGCCCCCCCTCGACGACATGTGAGCCCGGCAGGAGCCCATCACAATAGGTTCCCCAGATACCGGGGGCGTGAAAGGGAGTTTTGCTGAGGCCAAGTTGCAGGTGGGACGACCCTGTGATGAAGGCGAGGGATCCGGGTTGTACCACTCCAAGTCCAATCATGCCGATGAAGGCGTCAGCGCCGCCTTGTACGACAGGAAGCTCTGCAGGCAGACGGAGATGCTCCGCAGCCTGCGCTGTCAGACCTCCGATGACGTCGCCGAGATCGAGGATCTCAGCTGGCCACTTCGCCGCCAGGGCGCTGAGGCCGAGTTTTTCAAGCAGGCTCTCCGGCACACCAGTTCGGCTGCGGTCGAAATGCCAGCGCACGGAGGCGTTGTTGATGCTGGCAACCCAGCGACCGGTGAGGTGGTAGTTGATGAAATCCTGGAACTCGCAGATTACAGCTGCCCGCTCGAAGATCTCCGGCTCGTTTTCGGCAAGCCACAGCGCCTTCGGGATCATCCATTCTGCTGAAACCGGCCCGTGGCCGTCGCCGTTGACGCGCAGCGCCGCGTCTCCGGCTGCCACGACCTTTTCGGTTTGAGGCGCGGATCGCACATCCATCCAGATCAGGCAGGGCCGCAGCGGCTGTCCGGCCTCATCGAGGGCGACCACACTGCAACAGGTGGTGTCAACGGCCATGGCAGCAATCTGCTCGGGCCGAACGCCCGATTGATCCACCGCTGCGCGCACGGATTCACCGAGTGCCTGCCACCAGTCCCGCGGGTCCTGCTCAGCCCAGGCCGGATTCGGGAAGCTGGTATCGTACGGCGTTGAAGCCGATGCAAGCAGGGTGCCATGCAAGTCAAAAACGCCCGCCCGCAGGCTCTCGGTGCCGCCATCGACGCCGAGCAGGCAAAGGTCATCGCTACGAGATGGCATACTCTTCCAACAGTTCGGGTTTGATCGCCGTGCTGGCACCGGGAGTTTCAGGCACAAGGAGATAGCCATCCTCGAAACGGGCAGGTTCCACGAAGATGTCGCGAATCCAGGGGATCGACTCCACCATCCAGCAATGCGGTGTCGCCGCGGCGAGGTGCTGATCAATCTGCAGCATGGTCCAGCCAGCCGGTACGACTCGTTTGCCTGCTGTTCGAGCCAGTGCTGCCACCTCGAGCCATCGGGACAAGCCGCCAAGTTTCATGTCCGAAGGCTGGACGATGTCAAGCGCGCCAGCGTCGAGCATGTCGCGGATCATCAGCGGCTCGTAGAGATTTTCGCCATGCAGCAGTGGCGTATCGATACGGCTCGCCAGTTCAGCGTGGCCCCGCACATCAAACGGATAGAGTGGTTCTTCCAGCCAGGCGACATCAAAATCGGCCAGTGCCGGCGCGCACTGCAAGGCCGTCTGGAGATCCCAGCGATTGTTCACATCGGTAGCGATCATAATGTCATCGCCAAGGGCAGTGCGGACTGCTTCCAGACGGCGCAGATCTTCAGAGAAATCCGCTGAGCCGATCTTGACTTTGACGCCGCGGAATCCTTCATCAACTGACCGCTTCACGTTTTCGAGCAGTTCGTCGAGGGCGTAACCGAGCCAGCCGCCGTTGGTATCGTAACACAATATGCGGTCGCGACAGCGCCCACCCAGCAGCATCCAGAGCGGCACATCAGCCGCTCTGGCCATCAAGTCCCAGGCGGCGACCTCCGGTGAGCTGACTCCCTGAATCGCCGGGCCATTCAGCCCGGTGTGGTGGCGCTGCAGATACAGCTCTGACCACCATTGGCGATGGCAGCTCGCGTCGCGACCCGTGAGCTCGGGAAGAATCGCGCCATCAATAAAATGTTTGAGTGACGCCATGGCGGCGCCGAAACCGCACTGATAGCCCCACCCCGAAAGGCCGGATGCAGAGACGAGCTCTACAGCGAGGACGTCCCAGGATTCAAGAGTACTCTGAGAGTCGACGCGCAAATGGGGCACGGGGACGCGCAGCAGATAGCTGCGGGCTGTTTCAATTGTCTGGGTGTCAGTCGACATGAGAGGTTGAAAAGTGGACTACTGAGCGATTCAAGTCGAGTTTCTTGGACACATAGTTTGGGTCGCAAATCGGATCATCAATGGAAATTATCCTGAACAGCAAGTTCTTCGCAGAGTTGCCACCGGCGCAACTGGGTACGAAAGTGAAGTCACTCGGACATGACGGGCTCGACCTGTGCGTGCGTCTCGGTCATCCGGTGCATCCGGGCAACGTCATTGGATACTTCCGTTTTGCCGAAGGGGATGACGACTGGAAAACGCTGGACCGGGCGCGCCGTGATCTTGAAAAGTTTGGTTTCCACAGTGAGAAACATGGAGTCAAGTGCTGTTACTATACTCACTGCGGCCTGTGCATCGGCTCGAACTGCGCCGGCCTCATGCATTTGATCCAGGGATTCGATCCGGCACATGTGGGAGCTTACCCCGATTTTGGTCACATGGCCCTGGAGGGAGAAGATATCGCCATGGGCCTGGCGATGCTCCGTGATCACTTGTGCGTCGTTGGTATCAAGGATGGACTGCAGGCGAATGCGCCCGGTGAGGCGCCACCGTACCAACCGAAATTCGCAAAGCTCGGTGAGGGCAGCGTCCAGTGGCTCGATGCTCTGAGAGTTCTGCGGGATAGGCACTTCAGCGGCCCCTTTTCCGTACAGACCGAGTACGGCATGAACGCCGGGGAGCCCGCTCTTGAGAGGATTGCTTGTGAGGACGCGGCGTACCTGCGACAACTCGCCGCCAGCCAGGGGGCTGACTGACCTCTGGCTGAGACTGAGGCGACTCGCGAGGGCAAAGGGCTCAAGGATAACCCCCGGACTCAGCTCTGGTGGTGTAATCTCCTCCACGTCTTCAATGATGGCTATCTCACCAGCCTGGCGCTTCTGCTGCCATTCCTGGCTGCTGATCTCGGACTGAATTATACCCAGTCGGGTCTCATCAAGACTGCCTCAAGCATTGCCATCAGCTTCGCGCAGATCCCCGCCGGAATAGTGGCCGAGAAGGTGGGCGAGATCCTCGTACTGGGTCTGGGCACCGCCTGGTTCGGTCTGAGCTATGTCGCCATGCTGCTTGCCGCGGGCTATCCACTGGCTCTGCTGATCGCGTTCTCCGCCGGCGCCGGAGGCGGGGCCTACCATCCTGTCGGCACCGCCCTGATAGCCAACGTTTTCCCGCCGGCGCGAGCCGGATCCGCCATCGGCACGCTGAATTTCTTCGGCGACGTGGGCAAGGTTGTTTTTCCGGCGGCGATGGGCATGCTGGTGGTGGCTGTCGGCTGGCGCTGGAGTTTTGCAGTGCAGGGCGCCCTCGGCGTGGTCATGTCGCTGTGCTATCTGATCTTCTTCCGCCACCAGATCGTCGCTCGACTGCGCCACATCCCACGCGCCAAGCAGGATAGCAACACTCAGTCGCGAGCCAGGCGAAGGTCGTTGCGAGACCACCTGGCCGGATGGGGGATCCGCAAACCGCGCCAGTTCGCCCTCTACACTACAATCGGATTTGTTGACGTCGCTGTACGCACCGCGGCGACGGCTTTTCTCGGTTTTATCCTGATCGATAACGGCGTAGAAGATGCCGCGCTGGGCTGGCTGATGTCGCTGACTTTTTTGGGCGGGGCTGCAGGCAAACTTCTGTGCGGCATGGTGGTCGATCGGTGGAGCTCCAGATTTACCATCCTCGTTACGGAGGTGCTGATGATTCTGGGGTGTTTCGCGTTGCCCTCGGTACCTGTGGGATGGCCTATGCTTTTCTTCCTGCCGCTCTTCGGCTTTGTCCTCAACGGTACGTCCTCAGTCATTTACATCGGCCTGGCACCCACCTTCACACGCGAGCAGCGCAGCCGAGGCTACGCCCTCTACTACACAACCAATTTCTTTTCCGTTGCCCTTGCACCTTTTGCCTTTGGCCTTGTGGGTGATTCCTTCGGTCTCGATAGCATCTTCTTCGGCGCCGGACTGATCATGGCAATCAGTATGCCGCTTGTTCTGTTCGTGCGCGACGAGGCTCACCGCACAACTTGAATCGCCCCGTTTCCCTCAGCCAAAAGCCGTCGAGCCTGGTCGCCGAGAACGGTTAGTGCGGATAGGGTGTATTTGCTATTGAGTCAAGGCAGCATGCAGGCCTGTATTGGGCACTGCTGCAATTGTTTTCACCGCAGTGGGCCTGAGAACCCGGTTGGGTGTGGTCGATGGCG
>DPVW01000008.1:0-1956 GCA_003529325.1 Candidatus Latescibacterota bacterium
CTCCATACGCGCGTCCGTGTCAGTGACCTGGATAAATCCATCGACTGGTATACGCAACATCTCGGATTTGTACTCAGCAGCCGCACCGACAAGTCTCCCGCCGGCAATCACGTCGCCCATCTCGAACTACCTGGCAATGAACACACCATCGAGTTTACCTGGTCTCCTGACTACGATCTTCAGGTTCCCGAGGATCTGATGCACTTCGCCATCGGCGTCGACGACCTGATCACGTTCTGTGATAAGTTGGAGAAAGATGGTGTCGAGATCTGGCCCGCTGACTGGCGTGAGACCTTTCCCACAGGGAGGAAGATGGCCTTTGTCGACGATCCCGATGGTTATGAAGTAGAACTGCTTGAGCGCAGCTGACGACGGAAAAACTCAGGTCCGAGACTTTCTACTCAAGACTCCGCCACATTCGCCGACAACCTTGGTATGACATAGTGTTATCTCCCCGCACATGTCACAATAAAAGACAAGGAAGTCTGTATCGACGGCAGCTCGCAAGACGAAGCTGATCGGCATCGAAGACGCAGCACGGCTGTTTGGCAAGTCGATTCACCAGATGAGGTACCGACGGAGGCCACGCAACGATTGCCCTTCCACCAGGTCGCGAAAGGCCTGGTAGTCCTGGTCAGCCAGCATGGGTGGCCTGACGATCATGCTCAGGATAGCAGGCGACGACAAAATCGCGCGCCGTTCGTCCCCCCACCAGATCGTGGTTGTTGCGCATGCGCCAGACCTGAAAGCGGGCGATGAGATCGGCCTCTGGTTCGTCGATACCGACACGCCGCGCATAGGAGACAACGATGCGGTCGTATTCGCTTTTGGTAGGCAGGTCGATGAAGACCTTGAGGGCGAAACGGTCATCGAGTGCCCGGCGTTCGTCCAGCCGTTGGAAGGCCTGCGGATCGAAACCTTTACGCACTCCAGACTGTGAGTCTGTGTGCCGAATCTCCCCAGGTACATCGTCGGCCTGCATGGGGGGCGGTCCCTGTGGCCGTTCGCCGCGGCGATCGACGAGGTCCTTGAAGTTGGATGTGGCGTAGAACACAAGATTCTGCGGCGGGTTCTCAAGGCCCCCGTCCAGAACTGTCGACAGTATTCGCATGGTTGGGTCGGTGTGATCGAGACCGAGGTTGTCGAGGACGGCGATGAATCGCTCGGGTCGTCCCCGTACCAAGTCGAATAACCGCGGCAAATGGCTGAAACTCCGGCTTGGCACCTCGATGCCTCGCAAGCCCGCATCCCAGTATCGTGTGATGAGACCACGAATCGCAGAAGATTTGCCACAACCCCGAGGGCCCCAGATCAAGGTGTTGTGAGCGCGATATCCCTCCAGCAGATTTCGTGTATTGTCCTCCAGCACTGCCAGTCGCTTCGCATTCCCTTCCAACCAGGCCAGGTCAAAGGCGGCGAAGTCGGCGATGGGCTGCAGGCAGGGACCCGCGTCCTCTACCTCAAAGCGGTAGGCGACGCAGCCCTGTCGTTCTGCTGGGCCATGGGTCCTGATGAATGTGTCGACTTGATCGACAAGCTCCCCCCAGTCGTGACTGGCATCGAAGGCGGCGAGCAACTTTTTCCGAGATGGCTCCGCCGACCACGGTGGCGAGCCGGACAGCAGTGGATCACACTTTGTCGCCACAGGCGGGAGCGAACCGGCATCAGCGCCAAAGTCCGGCAGGTATGCGGAAACTTGCTGCCAACGGCGCATATCGGCGATCATCAGTTCGCGCAGTGCCGTGTTCTGAGGTGCACCACTTTGTGCATGTCGCAGATAAGGATGGCCGCTGGCACGCAGAATTCGTTTTGGGAGAAACTGGAAGAGGCAGTCGTCTGCCGTCTTCAGGATGGCTGTCAATCGACCTCGGCTGATGTCGATCCGATCCTCTCTGCGGAGTCCGGCAGGATGTGTAGGCGCAGGATCGGCCTCGTCGAGAGTAGCCAGCCACTGTC
>DPVW01000008.1:2259-2607 GCA_003529325.1 Candidatus Latescibacterota bacterium
AGAGTAGCCAGCCACTGGCCGATCGCATCGGCTTCTGCGGGACACAGCAGCGGCCAATATGAAGACACGACTTCAAACCCTCGTCGCGCCGTCGACAGCAAAGCGCTATCTCCCAACCCCACCTTTAGCGCACTTCCGCCCGGTAGCCGTCCCGGTTGCGTTCAACGACCCGCTTGACTCCCCGCCTCATAGCCGGAAGTAACTCTTGAGTTGCGGGGTCCCGCATGTCGATGACCATGACCTGCGGATCGTCCGGGTCGGGCATCATCTTCGTCGGTATCCGGCGAATGCTGCCAGCGACGCGCATCTCGATCTGGTCCATCATCTGATTGGAACGTTGCTTGAGTT
>DPVW01000024.1 GCA_003529325.1 Candidatus Latescibacterota bacterium
GCCGCAGTGACAAGGTTTCTTGCCGGGCAATCCGGCAAAGAGGCCGCCCTGCCCTCCACCATCATCACCAATGCCGAGGGCAAGGCCCTCAAGGTGATGTCCGGCGTTCCGGATGTCTCCCTGGTTCGCAAACTCGCGGCCGGTCCTTGATCAGATCAAGGTGCCTGGACGCGCAACTGGGAGAAGAAGCGCTCTCCGAGGCCTCCCGCAGGATTCAGTCGCACCGTCGTGAGCACCCGGCCATCTCCGAGATTGACCACGCTGACTACCACCGCCTCCGCTCCGGCAGCCTGCCAGGATTGCAGGTCGTTGGAGTAGTCGATCTCGATGGTCGCCCCGTCCGCAGCGATTCTGACGGGATAGACCAGGGTCGGCAGGGAGAGCATCTGTCCCTCGATATCGTAGTCCTGCAAGGTGAAGGTCGCCTGAAGAGGACCTGCGCCGAGACCATTTCCAAACGCGTAGTCGAGAAGATCCGTAATCCCATTGCCATCCGCATCGCCCAACGGGTTTGCGGGCAGCGGAAGGGCGTCCGTGTCATTCGGATTGCCATCCGGGAGCAGGCTCGCGCGCCAACTCGCTGGGTCATCCGGATCCGGGCTGGTCCCGGGCGCGATGAGGACGATGCTGTTTCCGAGCCCGTCCGCTTCCTCGGGCCACGGGGCGAGGTCGTTGTAGCGAAACTCCGCGATCGTGCCGTTGAGAGCGTCCTCCAATTTCACAGTGTCGCCGCCGTTGTTGAGAGCGCTCATATTCGCAAACACGCCGGCCACCGGCAGACCGATGCCGTGCACGCCTTCGAAGGCGGCGAGATTGCGGACCACGAGAACCCTCGCGCCAGGAGGCAGGCTGGTCACCGCACTGCCGGAGAAGTCGAACTGGATCCCTGCTGTGAAGCGAACATTGGTGAGATCGAGGGTAACCGAATCGCTGATGTTCATGAGTTCAATGAACTCGGTCAGCTCGCTTCCGAGTGGATGATACATGATCTCGGTGATCCGGAGGTAAAGCTGCGCGTCCGAGGGATTGCCCACGTAGGTAGTCGCACTGATCTCGTTGCCGGCGGAATCCGAAAGGGTGACGGTCTCGCCGAAGCTGGAAAGGTGCCCCTTGTATGCGCCCTGCACGAAGAGGCCCTCGCCGCCCTTGGGACCCTGAGTGCGGGCGCGAAAGGCGGTGACATCGGGGCTGACGTAGAGCGAACTGCCCGCCGGGATGACGGTCCCGCCCTGGAAGGTAAACTCGATCCCGCCATCCAACTTCCAGTCCGAGATGTCGACCGCGATGCCGTTCGGA
This sequence comes from Candidatus Latescibacterota bacterium, assembly GCA_003529325.1. Taxonomy (GTDB): domain Bacteria; phylum Latescibacterota; class UBA2968; order UBA8231; family UBA8231; genus UBA8231. Next base: position 1,297 of record DPVW01000024.1, read on the forward strand.
TTGGTCAACTCGATGTACTCCTCGTCCTGGTTTCCCGAGGGAGGCGCAAACTCGAGCGCTCCGAAGTTGATGATCGGTTCGCCGGGAGGGCCGACTAACAGGGTCCCGCCGTAAAGTTCGGGCCTGATGATCATGTCGCTGCTCCCGGTGCCTTGGTTGAGACCATGAATGGCGAGGATATTCTGCCCGGTCTTCAGGGCGCCGAGGTGCTGCGTAATGTTGTAGATGTCGAAGCTCCCGGCATTGGCCTCGTGGTTGGCGTTGAGGGCCGCCGAGTTCCAGGTCACCGCCCCCGGTGCGTTGTCGGCCTGGACCACCGTGCCATTGATGAAGGCCACGAACCCGTCGTCCCACTGCATGCGCAACTCGAGGCTGTCGAAGGCACTGGGATCCGCCACGTTGAAGGGGATGCGGATGTAGATGCTGTTGTTGCTCATCATCTGCGTGTTGACGTTGGTGCCGATCAGGGATTGGTAGCCACTGGTGCGCTCGTAGCCGATTCCGGTGGTCCCTGCGATCCAGCCGGAGGTGTCGAAGGGCTCGAAGGCCGCGAGTCCGATCCAAGCAAGTCCCAGGCTGTTGTCGGAGGGGACAAAGGCATGCGAGGGCGCGGGGGCCTCTACCAGGGGAGTAAGCTGGAACGAGGCCGCACCGACCTGCGGCAGGGGAATCTCCCCACCGTTGCCGACCGTCTGGTTGTTGTAAATCTCGTTGCGCCGCGCCGGAAGATACTCGTTCTTCCAACGCAGGACGGCCTCCGCCATCGACTCCACCGCGGGATTGGTATTCGTGTGGGAAACCGGCGAACCGCTGCCCTGGAGCCACGATCCCCACTTGACAAAATCGCGCTGGGCATCCGAGGGGACGATCGAGGGCGGGTCGATGAGGGCCGATTGCTCATCCAGCCGCCGCTCGTACCAGCGTTCGGCGAGAGGGGTGCCCGGCTCCTGGAGATAGCGGTCTGAAAGCGTCCGAATCCTGCGCAGGATCATGGATCGCATCGCGGAATCGCCGAACATGTGGGAGACCAATCGGATCGAGTTGCCGGTCACCACGAGACCATGGGAGTATAGATTGTTGTCGAAGTAGGTGTTTTGGGAGTTCCAGACGCGACCGCCGGAGAGGTCGAGGTCCCAGGGCAGGAGCGCCCACTCGTTCGTCTTCCCGGTGTCGCGATAGATGTACCAGTTCTTCGAGTGCATATCGATGTTCCGGATCACGGAGTTGGCGGCCAGCAGGTTGACGCACTTCGGAATGTCGATGTTGTCGTAGAGGTAGTTGATGCGCGCGGTTCCACTCAGGGTGAGATTGTCGATGAGGGCCTGCAGGTCGGAGTTGTTCTCGAACTTGCGGTTCTTTTTCTGGAAGCCGCTGTTGGCGGAGCCGGTCAACCTGTTGCTGTAGGCCTTGTAGAGGGCGCCATCCTTGTTGAGTCCGGCCCGCTCGAGGTAGATGTCGTCCCCGTCCTCCACAAAATCCGCGGTGCTGAAGAAGGCCCCGTTCTGCTCGACGCGGACGGTGAAGGAAAAGTGGGCGGGGACACCCGACTCGCGCATGATCTCGTAGGCAATCGGGTGGCGGACCTTGGACTTGTCCGCCCAGTTGGTGAGCAGATCGATATCGGCCACGCGCGGGATATCGGGATCGAGGCTCCACTGGAATCGCTGGGTCTTGTTGAAGTCGATGTTGTAGCTCTTCTTGACGAAGCCGCCGGTCGATTGACCGTGACGACTGAAGTGCACGTTGTCGTAGAACTGACCGAGGTAGTAGAGCGCGCCGATGGTCCCGCTCGTATTGTTGGCCGAG
>DPVW01000394.1:0-3669 GCA_003529325.1 Candidatus Latescibacterota bacterium
CTTGCGCCTCGACTCTGGCCCAGACTTTCACCCCCTGCAGATCCCGTATCCATCGATCGTCGCTCTCCAACGCAACGAGGCCCGGATACAACGCGGTGCGAGTGTGTCCGAGGCTTTCCACAAGAGCCAGCCCACTGTCGTCGGCGCCGAGTTTTGGCAAACTGAGGCCACCGGAACAGGCGATCACTTGTTCAGCCCGCCACAGCGAACCATCCGAGCCTCGTACGTCGAAGCCACCGACGCCATGACGCTGTAACTGGTCAACACGCACATCCGTGTGCACTTCGACACCAAGGACGGTCAGTTCATCGGCGAGCACATCGACGACGGATCGAGCCTGGTCGGATCTTGGAAAGAGTCGCCCACGCTTTTCCTGCTTGGTCTCAATTCCGAGTTCGGTGAAGAACTTGAGCGCCTCCTGCACTGGAAAGGTGGCCAAGGAGGGACGCACAAAACGAGGATTGCTCCCGTGATAGTGCGTTGGGTCATCACCATCGACGTTGAGCAGATTGCAGCGGCCATTGCCCGAGACCAGGATCTTGCGACCCAATTCCCTGCTACCCTCCAGCAACACGACGCGTGTCCCAGCCCGTGCAGCCCGGATTGCAGCCATCATCCCAGCGGCACCGCCGCCGATGACGAGGCACTGAGGGAATGCATCACTCATGGTGTATCCAATTGTTTTACAACCAGTTATGAACCGGCAACATCGACCGGAGCAAGCTGCTGCAACCTTGACACTCCACAGTAGATCCGCTATCTTTTGCGGCTTATATCTACTGGAATATAGGTTCCAAATAACGCACTGCTCTTTTATGGAACTCCCGAACTCAGAGGATGTTATGACCGTTTCCCAAGTTGACGAGGAGGTGGTTTCGGAGACGATCTCCGAGGTCACGCCCTCGACGGGGCCCGACTCCGATCCCCGAATTACCACCCTTCCCGACCTGTCCGACTGGCAGGTAACATTTCGCGAGGGACTCGCCGGCGAAGCCAGCACCAACGACGAAGGACATCTTGTCGTCAACGTCTCCGGCACTGGCGATGCCGTCATCACTGCACCTGTGCCCATCCCCGTCCCGGCTGATGCCAGCGCCCTGCAGGTGACCGTTGAGTCCAGTCTGCTGAGCGAAACAGAGCCGACGGGTGAACTGATCCTGCAACTGGGCAGCGGTCAGGAACTTCGCATGGGCGCCCTCGATTTCAATGGCAGTCACCTGCTGCGCCACACACTACCACGCGGCAGCAGCATCACCGGTCTTGTCGCCCGCGGGCTCCTGCACCGAGATCCATCTGATTTCGTCGTCTGCAAGATCGCTTTCGAGCGTACCTCTGCTGCTCAACAAGTGGCGGCCACCCTCCCCGCTCCCTACGGCGACATGCCGTCCATGCTGCCCGTCACCGAGGAAGAGGTGACCAATTCAATCGAGAAAGACGGTATCTCCTTCATTCTCGAGGCACGCTCGCTATCGGCTGTGGTGCGTTACATCTACACACCGATCGAAGGCAATCTGTCCGACATCGAAGTCGAGATCAACAACGCCGACGCCATCAAGCTGGCCGAAGATGGCGGCATCATCGTCCTCATGGAAGGTACGCAGTGGGCGGCTGCCGACGAGGAGATCGAGCGTCATTTCGTCTCCAGCGAGCAGGTCGGTGATGCCATCGAGGCCCGCTGGCAATTCCGTCGCGGCAGCGAACTGGCCGATTTCCTGTTCCGTCTGCGGATTGAGGGCAAGTCTCTCATCGTCGAACTCGAAGGGGGCGCTGGCAAGGTAGCTGGGATCGATCTCGGATACGTCTCCGGCGCCATCCACCCGCGTCCCGTCCGTGTGCCATATTTCAGTTTCGGCGATGATCAGCCCGTCATCCTATCGACTTCGGGCGTGTTCATCTCCAGCTTGCTCGACTGGTATCACTCACAGGCCTCGTCCATGCAAGGCGTCGTCTCCGGTGTCGCCGATCAAGTCATGCATCTCAATGGGGGCTGCCGTTACGAGCAGACCTCCGATGGCCGCCGAGTCGCCCTCCGCGACCGTTGGGTGTTGACCGTCTCCCGTCGTTTTGAAGAAGTGTTACCCACCCAACCGACAATCGGCGAGCACAAGGCTATGCCCCTGTCCCCCGAGTTGCTCTGGTGTCGGCTTCCCGATATGGCCGCCGGAGAAGAGGCGTATATCGAGGCCTACGAACAGCTCCGCATGTTTCGCCAGGCCGGTCTCAACGATCTGCTCATCCTCCATCCCGACTCTACCTGGCATGACGGTGTGGGAGGTGCGCCAACTCTGGACACCATAGGCGCCGAGTCCAAGGGAGGGGACGATGCGTTCCACGAATACCTGGACGCCGTCAAGGATCTCGGATACGGATACGGTCTACAGGCCTCGTTCCGCGACATCACCCCCCACGATACGTCCTGGTCATCAGATCGCGTCGCCCTCGATGGCGAGGGTGAGTTTGCCGTCACAGGCCCGGGTCGGTATCTGCTGAAGCCCAGCCAAACTGCTGAGATTGCCGGTAGTCGTATCAAACGCCTCGTCGATGAGTATGGGGCTGCTTTCGTCTATCTGAGTGATCATGCCGAAAGACCTCCCTGGGAGCGCGTGGACTTCGACGCCGATTCGGCCGCCCCATCCAGCTTCGCTGCCACCTTGCGCTCGGAGCAGGCTTTGTTGTCGTCATTGGCTAGTAGCCACGGCGTGCCCGTCGTCGGCAACGGCGGCAGCCATTGGTTGTATAGCGGTCTTCTCAGTGGTTGTGTGGCCGGCATTGGCGGAGAGCGGCCAGCCGCTCAGCCACTGTTAGTCGATTTCGCCCGGAGTCAGCTGCGTGAGGGTTACATCAATGCCGGTCTCGGCACGCCGGAACAGTACTTCGGGCTTGAAATTCCAGCGGAGGAACGGGACAGCCGCAGCCAGTGGCTGGACCGCTATCTCGCGGCGACGTTGGCTTTCGGGCATGCCGGATTGCTCCCCGACTTGGAACAATGGGGGTTGCCGGCGGTGGCCAAGACCTACTACCTGTTGCGCAGACTACAGCCTCACTATCTGGGCGTGCCGGTTGACTCCATCCACTACCAGCGCGGTGGCAACCTGCTCGAGACAACAGAGGCACTCGTGGCGGGTGCCCACGAGCTCAGCCAGGTGCGTGTCAACTATCGCAATGGGCTGCAGCTGCACGTCAACTGTTCGCCTGACGAGGACTGGACTGTCAGTATTGACGAGGAGACTCACTACCGCCTGCCTCCGGGATCCTTTCTCGCTCGCGGGCCTGGCGACTTGCTCGTCTACAGTGCCGACACAGGATCAGGTCGAATCGACTATGCCGGCTGCGACGAGTATGTGTACTGTGACACACGTGGTCAGCGTCTCACACTGGGCGCCCTGACACTCACCGGCGCCGCGGTCCTGACTCACGAAGACTGGGTTATCGACGTCTACCCGCTGGATTGCAGCGATACGATTGAGATCGACCCGGCGCAGCTGTGGCAGGGCCGGCGTATGCCGCCGTTGCGGGTTCTCGCCTTTCGTGATGAGATGGACAAACCGGAATCGCTGTCGGCAACCGCCGCGGAGGGACCCGTCACGATCCGTCCGCAAGATGATGTCTATCGTTATCGTATCACCCTTCCGGAATGGATGGTGGAACCCGGCAAGTGACGCAACTGAT
>DPVW01000394.1:4031-13424 GCA_003529325.1 Candidatus Latescibacterota bacterium
CCCGGTGGAACCACTTCCGTCTGCAGCGGAGGATGGCGAGCCGACGCGTAATTTTGTGTTGTCGTTGGCTCATCGCATCACCAGTCTGGTAGATGACAGCGAAGACGTCGAGCTCGAGGATCCCGATCTGAGTCATCGGCTCGCCCTTTCGGTCAAGCCCTATGTTGACCGACTCGTAACGCTGCGGCATCTGCTGGACCCCGTGAGTCGATCATCGAAAGGCGCGGGCGCATGACATCACCAGTGCCGAGAAGGCGAGCCAGGATCTGGGTGATAGCGTTGACGTGAAGCTGATTGCGGAGCTGCAGACCGAACTGGCTGCCGTCAAACGCGATCGCAAACTCTTTGCTGACGAGATCGTGAGCGGAGGACGCAGCCCCGACGCCGACAGAAGAGGAGAACGTCGACGAACGGCATGTTGTCGACCCAAGTGCCGGCCCCAGGATGGGCGCTTATCACCATGGAGTCACCGCGCGAGAGCGTCAACAGGAACTATATGCAGAAGGATCAGTTTCTCCGCCAGTTGTTGCTGTCCCTGTCGATCCCCTCCCACCTCGTCAGGCGCCGATCCATGGTCGAGTCCCTCTATGATCTGATCGTTGGTGAAGTCGTGCTTGGCCAGCAGCTGCAGCGCGCAACCCTGGACTGGACATCATCGACACCGACCAAGAACGACTACGTCTGCGTCTACTATCCGGAAGAAGGCATCCGGGTCAGGGATCTGTCACGAATCACACGTCACCAGTCCCTTGGGGTCACTCCCAACTGGTAATATGACGACGGACGAACCACTATTTCTCGCCGCCTGTCGAGGCCAGGTGACGCCACGACGTCCGATCTGGTTGATGCGTCAGGCTGGACGAATTCTGGCGCCTTATCGGCAACTCAAGGAGCAGGTCGGCAGCATCGAGCGCATGTTCCGAGATCCTGAGATTGCCACCAAGGTAACCCTCATGCCGGTGGAAATGCTTGGGGTTGACGCGGCGATTCTGTTCGCCGACATCTTCACACCCGTCGACCCCATGGGCTGCAGCGTTACCTTCAATCCCGGGCCGGTGCTCGAATTTCACGTCTCCGGGCCAGAGGATGTGGCGCGCCTGAGCACCTTCGACTCGGAGAGTGAGTTGTCATACGTGGCCGACACGATCGGTCGCATCCGCAGTCAACTGCCGGACTCCGTTCCCCTCATAGGCTTCGCCGGTTCGCCCTTTACACTGGCCACATACATGGCCGAGACCGGGGGTCGCGGGCGGGAATTCACCGGCCTGCGACGATTGCTGCACACCGACTCAGCCACCGCCCTCGCCCTCATCGACAAACTTACCGAGGTCGCCATCGACTACCTGTCGATGCAGGTCAGCGCCGGTGCCCAGGCATTGCAGTTGTTCGACACCTGGATCGGCAGCCTGTCTTTGCCAGACTTCGAGAGCATTGCCTTGCCGCGGCTGCAACGAATCTTCAGCCACCTGTCAACCCTAGGCGTGCCCACCATCTATTACGCCAATGATGCCGCCCATCTGATCACCGCCCTCGATCGGGTTGGTGCCGATGTACTCAGTGTTGACTGGCGTGTCGATCTGGAGGACCTGTTTGCGCGCAAGCCAGGTCGTGCGGTGCAGGGAAACCTCGATCCTCTGGCATTGTTCGGTCATCCAGACGCCGTCGAGACTACGGCTCGAGAGCTGCTACATCGTACCGACGGACATCCCCATATCTTCAACTTGGGCCACGGGGTACATCCCGAAACACCATACGACAACGTCGTCCGGCTGGTGGACACCGTGAAGGGTCACTGCCCGGGTTAGGACAATAGGCGAGGAGTGTAACGTGCCCGAAAAGAGCGACGGTAGTCCGGAGAGGGGCGACGAGAAGGATGGGCGCAAGCGTCCACCGGAACCCATTGAAAAGGGTGTCACACGACGCCACACGTTCTTCTGTGTAGACCGCAAACGTCACGCCGAAAAAACGGTGATGATCGAGGCGCTGCCGAAGACGATTTCCGTTTTCGGGCGCAAGGTGGAAGGATGGATCATCACGACGGAAGTTCCCGTCATCGACAAGACGATCACTCTCGCCGAATCGCTGGAAGGCGTCGGCCTCCAGCACGACACTGAGTAGCCCTAGCGGTCCGTGATAAAGTCGCTCTGATGGCCATAGCCCGCAGGGCTCATTAACGGACTGCTATGGGTGCCAGCTCCATTCGAGCGTCTCTTCTCGCCAGCGCGCCCAACGCTCCGGTTCCGAGTCCAACTCAACGCCGGGTGTCATGAACTCCCCCTTGAAGTCACGGCGACCGTCATATCGAGGAGACAGCACGGGGAACTCCTTGCCGATCATATCGGCAACGCGCTTCTGGATCCCCTTTGCATGATAGGCAAGGATTCTCTCCGTCTCCTCGCGACCCGCATCCGACAGATGCTGTGCCATGGGTGAACTGATCCAGAACTCAAAGCGGACCTGGTTGCTATCGGTAAGGGCTACCGACACTCGATAGGCGGGATAACTGAGTCCCAGGCCAAGGATTTGCAGGCGCAGGTCGAGCCAGCCCCCCTCCGTGACCTGACGGGGCAACGTCAGATCGTCCCCACGCAGCTCGGCCAGCGTCGGTGTCGAGGCCAACAACAGCAGGACACCCGCCAGCATGGCGGCGACCATCAACCTGCCTCGGGCCGGGCGAAATTCTCTTCCATGAAGTGAATGATATCTCGTAGCGATACGATACCGACCGGGCACCCATCGTCGTCGACGAGAGGTACATGACGAAAACCGTGGATCGCCATCAGATGCAGAGCACGGCTGATGGGATCGGCCGGCCTCAGGGCCGTCGGTTGCGACGTCATCAGACTCTCCACGGGAACATTGTCGAGATTCTCGATGAGACCCGCAACTTTATAAAGTACATCCCGCTCGGTGAAGATACCGGCGAGCTCCCCACCAAGACCAGTGACCAGGACGCAGCCGACGTTGCGGCCCTTGAGACGGGCAATCGCTTCACCGAGGCTGGCGCCACGCTCGATGGTTTCCGGCAGTCTCGGACTCAGGCACAGCAAGGGCTGCATCAGAGCCGTGGACTCACCCTCTGCGAGAACTGCGTCGTCGACGATGATACTCTGACCGCATTCCTCACAGACGTCCGCACCCGCCATATTGTCATGGCCGCAGGCCAGACATTGCACATCATCACTTGTGATATCGCTGGTTCTCGACTCCATTCTCTCCTTCTTTCGCTACTCGACGACCCAGGTATCGCTGCTGTGTAACAGGCCGGCGAGGTCAGCGTCTCGGGCGGAGCGTGCCTCTGTCACTTGCTCTGTTAACATCTCGGTGTATGACGGGCGATCTACGGACCGAAGAATGCCGAAAGGTTGTGGAAACTCCGGGTGCAACATGCGACTGAGCATGTAGGCGTAGCTCGTGTTCTCCATATCTTGCCGATGCACGGCCAACTCCGACTCGTCGACGCCATTGCCCAGTTGCACAATTTCGGGAATCATGCCACGGACGCGCACCCCCTTGTCCCGATCCTTGCCAAAGATCAACGGCTCACCGTCTTCCAGGAACAACGTATTGTCGTCACGCACCTCGCGCTCTGTCGTGGGTTCCCAGGCCGTCGGGTTGTAGACGACGCAGTTCTGGAAGATTTCGACAAAGGCGGTGCCACGATGCGCTGCGGCTTGCCGCAGGATCTCCTGCAGATGTTTGGTGTTCGTATCCTGCGTACGGGCGACGAATGTGGCCTCGGCGCCGATGGCGACGGAGAGGGGGTTGAGCGGATAATCGATGGAACCCATGGGTGAGGACTTGGTCCGGTGTCCACCCAACGAGGTAGGAGAATACTGGCCCTTTGTCAGACCGTAAATCCGATTGTTGAAGAGGATGATCTTGACGTCCACGTTGCGCCGGATGCAATGCATCAGGTGATTGCCACCGATGGAAAGACCGTCACCGTCCCCGGTGATGACCCAAACCGACAGATCCGGGTTCACGCACTTGAGACCGGTAGCGATCGTTGGCGCGCGTCCATGGATCGAATGCACCCCATAGGTATTCATGTAGTATGGAAATCGACTCGAGCAGCCAATTCCCGAGATAAAGACGATCTGCTCACGCGCAACGCCGATCTCGGGTAGCACTTTCTGCATCTGTGCCAGAATCGCATAGTCACCACACCCCGGGCACCAGCGGACCTCTTGGTCGGAGACAAAATCCTTGCGCGAGAGTGCGGCTTCGGCGGTCTGCGTCATCGGGTTGGTTTCTGCCTTTGCGTTATGTATGGGTCAATCAAGGATGGAGCGGATCTTGTCGACGATCTCGCGAATCTTAAATGGCTGGCCCTGGACCTTGTTCAATGGCACCACACGAATCGGGAATTTCGCCTGCAACAGAAGCGACAGCTGGCCCAGGTTGAGTTCGGGTACCAGAACCTGACGATATCGCCCAAGGACATTGCCAAGATTTCGGGGAAATGGGTTCAGATAGCGCAGATGGGCACTGGCGACGGAGTGCCCTTCCCGCTGCATAAGCTCTGTGGCGGAGCGGATTGCACCACAGGTCCCCCCCCACCCCATGACGAGGAGATCCCCCTGCTCGGGGCCGTTGACCTCAAGCTCAGGAATGAAATCGGCAATTCGTGCGACCTTCTCGGCTCGCGTCTTGATCATATGCTCGTTGTCTATCGGATCATAGGAGACATTGCCACTGCCGTCCTGTTTTCCGAGGCCACCGATCCTGTGCTCCAGACCCGGCGTACCAGGCACGACCCAAGGCCGGGCCAACGTCTCCGGATCACGCATGTACGGCTGGTATCCCTTCGGGTCGGTTCGATGTTCGATCTCGATTGGTGGGATCGCATCGACATCGGGAATCTGCCACGGTTCGGAATTATTGGCCACGTAACCGTCGGAGACCAGATAGACGGGCGTCATCGAACGCAGGGCGATGCGGCATGCCTCGATGGCCATATCAAAGCAGTCCCCCGAAGTAGCGGCGGCAACGATGGGCACAGGACACTCGCCATTGCGCCCAAAGAACATCTCCAGCAGATCCGCCTGTTCTGTCTTGGTCGGCAAACCGGTACTAGGTCCGCCGCGTTGCACATTGACGATCACCATCGGCAATTCGAGCACGACGGCGAGACCGATTCCCTCGCTCTTCAACGCGATCCCCGGCCCACTCGATGCCGTCGCCGCCAAGGCGCCACCGAAAGCAGCACCGATAACGGAACCGATGGCGGCGATCTCGTCCTCGGCCTGGAATGTGCGCACGTCAAAATGTTTGAGTGCAGCCAATCCCTCGAGGATGGGACTGGCAGGTGTGATGGGATAGCTGCCGTAGAACAGTGGTTTGTTCGCCTTGCGAGCGGCCGTGACCAGCCCCAGCACGATCGCCTCGTTGCCGGTGATTCGCCGGTATGTCCCTGGCGGCACTTCGGTACGACTCGGTACCGAGATTCGCCCAGAGAATGACTCGGTGGTCTCGCCGTAGGCGTATCCGGCTTTCAAGGCTCGCGTATTTGCTTCGACCACCTGTGGCCGTTTGGCGAACTTCTTCTGGTAGAAATTGAGTGTGCTGTCGAGGGGCCGATCGAAGAGCCAGAACACGAGCCCAAGGGCGAAGCCGTTCTTGCAGAGATCCTTCTGCTGGTTTGTCATGTCCTCGACACCCTGCAGGGCGACACGCGTCAGCGTCGTCAGTGACACACGGTGCACTTCATACCCCCGCAATGCATCCGGGTTGTCGAGTGGATTCCCTTCGTACCCCGCCTTGCGCAGATTGTTGCGCGTGAAGGCATCGTCATTGACGATGATCACCCCACCAGGCTGAAGATCTTCGAGATTGGCCGCCAGCGCTGCCGGGTTCATCGCCACCAGCACCTGTGGCTCATCTCCGGAGGTGTAAATGTCGTTGGAAGAAAAATTTACCTGAAACCCTGACAGGCCTGGGATGGTCCCCACAGGCGCCCGGATTTCGGCGGGAAAGTCAGGAAAGGTGGAGACATCGTTGCCAAGAATAGCAGACGTGTTGGTGAACTGGTCTCCCGTGAGTTGCATGCCATCGCCGGAATCTCCAGAAAATCGGATGACCACGGACTCTTGCTCACTGAGAGTCTGTTGGTGAATCTCACTCCGTTCACTCACGTCGGGCTTGTCGCTGGCCGGTGTTTCGGCCATCCATCCTCCTCTTGTTGGTCGGATTGAGCATCAGGTCAGGCCCCCTCCCGAGTACGTGGAATCATCTCAGGATCGGGGGGCAGGTTGTAGACTTCGCGGGGAAAATGATCGGTCAGAAAACGAATCACGGCGTGTTGGCCGAGGTTGCCTGCAGTCCGCCCATCGGCGTCGAGCACGGGCACATGGCGAAAGTGTCCGGCATTCATGAATTGAAGCGCGTGACCCACCGTGTCGTCCGGGAAGACGGTCTGGGGCTGAGCCGTCATGTGATTGCGAACCGCGTCCCGCAGACGGGAGGGTTCGTCGGCGATCTTTAGCAGGACATCACGCTCGGTGAAGATTCCGATCAGATGGCCATCCTCGTCCTCGATGAGGGCGGCGGAGGCGCGCTCATCGCGCATGCGGGCCAGTACATCGCTGACGGAAACGTCGGCGAGAATACCGATGGAACCACTCAGGTCCAAATGCGAGATTCGCGCTTCGTGCAACGCCTGTACGAGACTCATTCCACCCCCTGGAAGCCGCCGGAAGATCACTCTACAAAATATAACTGGACCCTTGTAATCGTCAAGAAAACGATGCGTCAAGAGAGACGATTGCGTCGGCATGCCGGGCCAACCTGCCAGGGGCATCGGTGATGAGGACGCTCGCACCAAGCGCCACCAATCTGTGCAGAGTATTGATGACATGTACCACAGCCACTTCGTCACAGCCGGCAACGGGACGATCGACGAGTACCAGGTCACCATGACGCACACCTGCCTGGTGCCGTGTCAGACGCGCCAACAACCGCTCAACGGGATCCAGATCCGCAGATACGGTATCGAGAGGGCGTCTGCCCAACCCGCAACGTGATGCGAGCTTGAGAAGCTGACTTATGGCGCGCTCGCGGCCAAAGTGGGCACCCGCCTCGGTGACCGTCATCGAATACGCTTCGGCGATGGAGAGGCCGTGAGCGGTCACAGCCAAGATCTCGTCACGGAAGCGCCGGCCCCGGCACCGGGCGCAGACCACCTCGACATCCTCCACGAGATCCAGTCTATGGCGGATCAGCCCCAACCCTTGGCAACCTTCGCAACGACCACCCGGTTTTTGCAGCAGAAAGTGGTCGGTGCCCAATCCGGCTTCGCGGGCAACGGGTGCGTCGGCAAATAGACGCGCCAGCGCTCGTGGCAATCCCATCAGATCGGCCAGACCACTTCCCTCCTGCCTACTTTTCGACTCGTCATCTGTCACTTCGATGACACGGCGCACGGCTGGCGCCTCGACACGACGCAGAGCGGACCGCTTACCTGACAGCTGCGCAGCGATCAGCTGCAACAGCCGCGTTTTTCCAGTACCACTGCTGCCGGTGACGACGACCAGCCTGTTCAGTGGCACGACGATCCGGGCGGCCGGAACTGGGACCTCATTCTCAGCCGCTGGTGCGACGATGAGGTCTTCGATGCCGCCGTCCACAGGTGCGGGTCCCACACCGGCCAGCAGGGCATCGGCGGGACCTGCCGTGCCAAGGCCGACCACCTCGTCGGCCCACGCTGCGGTGCTTGTGTCACCATCGACGACGACGACGGAAGCGCCCTCATCGACGAGCATCCGCAAGCCCTTCTGCACGAGACGACTGGTGGCCTCGTCGAGGGCGGAGGGTGGGGAGAGCACGACATGGAGTACTCCAGTCAGTCCCGTCACCCGGGTGGCGGCGATATCGAGCAACAGCTGCTCGCCATGGGCGAGGTCGGTGAGCGAACGCCACAGAGGAAGCGCCCCCAAAGACAGTTCCTGGCAGATTTCACCTGCACGGCGCAGGCGCCTGCCTTCGCCACTCTCGGTCTGATCCAGTACGCCGCCGACGAGATCGCGCAGTCGCAACCCGGCCATGGCAACCATATCGTCGCTGCCATGCAACTCAACCGAGGTGCCGATCGATTCACCACGAACCAGACGGTCCCAATCCGGCTCGTCGCTGGGCCGTCCGCAGTCGACACACGCGCGGCGGGAATCGATCCAGACCTGATCGGTTTCACCCACCAACAACGTGCGACCCGCCGCGATCGCCCTCGCCGTCCGCACCGCCTCTCCCAGTCTGCTGCGAGTGCGCCCCGATGGCGACAGCCGGTCAACGACGACCTGCAGGAGGCCATCCGTCGTCCACGTTGCACCCTCTTCAGGCGCGTCCAGACGGCGGACCTGCCCATCGATCCGGAGTCTGAGGAAACCGGCACGCTCGAGCTCGCCAAGCACACCTTTAACGGCCTCCGGTTCGAGCGCCATGGGCGCCACGACAAGGACCGACTCGCCTGCGAAACGCAGTTCGACGAGGTCCTGGACATCCTCTTCATGAAAAGCGATACAAGAGCCATTGCAGTGCTCGCATGAGACTCGTGAACTGGCACGCAAGACACGCGCCATGTCGGCGGGCAAATGTAGCCGCGAGGCGACGGTCGCCGCACCGCCGAAGGGCGCTGGCAGTGGTTGCGCCGGGGGCAGTCCGAGGATGCCGTCGACGGCGGCTTGCGTACCGATACCGCCGATGCGCTCCCTCTCAAAGGGTGTCAGAGACAACAGATATCGACGACGACTCTCGCCCAGCAAGACCCGCTCGGCGAGAGCTCGTGCACCAGATCCGGTGGCACCCGCGAGACAGACGAGGCGGCGTAGGGGCAGTCGCACATCGATTCCGTCCAGGCCTGCCTCCCGCACGCCGAGCAGTTCGATCCTGGCTCCGGTTCCGTTCGTCGTCATGGGTGGAGTTGACGCGGGGACCCATTCACCCGCTTCTTGGCGCTGTCCTGGAAAAGGAGTTCGTGATGACGATGACAATGAATTGCGGGATGTGGCTGATCCTGTTCGGGTTGATCGTACCCCAAGCACGGATCGACGCAGCGACAATGGTCCCTTCCGCCACGACATTCTCGACAGCGTGTTGACGCAGCGCGTGGACGACTCGTTGAGTCTCAATGATATCGAGAATCGAATTGTCCGACCTGAATTTCACGATCCCCGCGTGCACTTTGCCCTTAATTGCGGCGCCGCCAGCTGCCCTGCGCTGGACAATCGTGCTTTTCACGGGGCGAAACTCGAAACCCATCTCGACCGGCAGACCAAGATTCGCCGCCGATCCCGCCCACGTGCTGGCAGCAGGGCCGTCTGTATCTGTCCAGTATCCTCGACTGGTATGGCCAGGACTTCGTCGATTGGTTCCCGAGTGATGCCGTGGCCGAAGAAG
>DPVW01000394.1:13746-15271 GCA_003529325.1 Candidatus Latescibacterota bacterium
CCGAAGAAGACCGGGACTGGACGGTAGTCGATTATCTGCGGTTGTACGGGCCTCAAGAGTTGGTCCGACAATTGCCGGACAACGCCGACGTCACCATCGAGTTCAACGAATACGACTGGGCTCTGAACGCGTGTGTCCTTCAGAGGAAGAAGGGGTTGTGAGCCAGTTCTTCGGCCACCGTCGTTGCCGGACCGTGCCCTGGGTACAATGTCGTCTCCGGCGCCAGCGACAGTAGCCCCCCAGCGACCGCTGCCTGCTGGCCGGAATAGGCTGTGCGACTTCTTGTGCCTCCAAGCGAACCGGCAAACAGCGCGTCGCCGACGAAGGCAATGCCCTCGGGATGCAGCAGAGAGACGCCACCCGGCGTATGGCCACCGGTGGCCCGAATGTCGAACATCTGATCGCCAACGCCCACCTGCTCGCCGGGGACCAATCGTTGCCCTATATGCCGCGCCCTGTCCCCCGTCAACTCCAGATCGGCGGCGCAGATCGCCGTGTCGACGCCCGTGGCGGCAACGACACCGTCGAGGGCATCCACATGATCATGGTGCCCATGGGTCAGCCAGATGCTGGCAACCTCCGCATCGGCCTCACGCAGGGCCTGCAGAATGCGCTCGGCCTGAAATCCTGGATCGATGACGGCGGCACGACGGGTGCGTCGACAGATTGCCACATACCCATTCATCAGGAAGTCGGTACCCAATACCAGCATGCGCACTTCGAGCCCGTCCGTCCGCTCCCCTTCAGGATGCGGCTGTGCCGGAAAGAAGGTCGCCGCTGCGCTGGCCTGAAGCTTGTGCTCGTGCAGACCAAGAGCTTCGGCCAGGCCCCGCACGACGCCCTCATCGGTGGGTCCCTCGTAGGCTTCGATCGCTTCGAGATCCCGAGCCTCGACCTTCATACGCTCCGCTAGATCGTCGATCGAAAGTTCCTGTCCCCGTCGGGCCTTGCCGACGACATCGCCGAACTCGTCTTCCAGAGCACGATAGATGACGGCCATTTCTTCAACTACTCCGCATGCTGGCAATCATCTGCTCGAAGGGATGCTCCAGGTCGGCCATTTCCGCGGCGGGACCCGTGAGCTTCAGATACAGCGTCGTGCCCCCGGCGGTGACGATGGCACCCAGCATGCGGTAGCTGTCAGTTGGCCCGTCTGCGCCCATGCCGCCAGCATAGGTGCCGCTCACATCCACGAGGGTGGCGGCAACCCCACTCTCCCCATCCAGATTCCAACGTCGTGCCCTAGCAGCGGAGTCACTGCCATCCGGCTGACTGAACTGCCCGATCCACCGGCTCACATTGTCGTCGATTGTTCCCATGGGTCCGGCGAAAACGGCCAGACTCGCACTTTCTCCGCCATGTGCTGCCGGGACCAGATACTGTGCCAGGCGCATGGAACTGGAGGGCTTCTGCGCCAGCCAGGTTGCAGGGACGGTCGTGTGCACCCCCTGCCAGTCCTGCACATCGCCGGCGCCGGCAGCTTCTCCGTATGGAGGAACACTCTGGGCTACCGCCGGTGCGACCG
>DPVW01000394.1:15576-15736 GCA_003529325.1 Candidatus Latescibacterota bacterium
CTGGGCTACCGCCGGTGCGACGGAGGTCGCCGCGACGCTCCCCCTGACAGGTGTCAGGTTCTTTTCCGCCAGCGCGTCTGCTACGGATTTGTCGCTGTAGTTCTGCCCACAGGACAGGACCAAGCACGCCAACATTGCCGTCGAGGTCAGTAGCTTCCGG
>DPVW01000394.1:16055-16205 GCA_003529325.1 Candidatus Latescibacterota bacterium
TCAACGTTTCAACTCCATTTTCGGGATTCATCGGTGGACATGGATGCGTAGCCGATTTACTGGCCGCTATGCAGGAAAGGTACGGATCAACAGGGGCTAAACAAGAATTGTTCCCATGTCGGCCAGCCGACTGTGGTTTCCAGTGCGTCG
>DPVW01000214.1 GCA_003529325.1 Candidatus Latescibacterota bacterium
ATCAGCTACCTGAAAGTCTTCACCTTCCTGAGCGTCGATGACATTCGCCAGTTGGAACAAGCAACCACGGCAGACCCCGGGGCCCGCGAGGCCCAGCGCACCCTCGCCCACGAAGTGACCGCTCTCGTGCACGGCAAGGATGACGCATCAAAGGCCGAACGCATCTCCCGCGCCCTGTTCTACGGCGAATTGAAAGCGTTGCAGGAGGACGAACTACAACAAGCTTTCCACGACGTGCCCACCCACGCCATGGAAGGCGAAGAACAGGGCCTCGTCGACCTGCTGGTAGCCGCCGGCGCCTCCTCCTCCAAACGCCAGGCCAGACAGGACATCAACCAGGGTGCGATCTCCCTGAATGGCGACCGCTGCAAAGACGAAACCCACACCGTAAAAAAAACAGAGGGGTTGCACGGCAAGTACACCGTAATCAAGCGAGGCAAGAGCAAGTACTTCCTGGTGCAGTAGCCAACCCGCAACCATTCGCGCAGTTCAGCAATTGGCGAGGCGAGGCGCTTGAACACCCGTCGATCAATGATCAGCCGGTCAGCGCCGCCCGTTATTCCCACTCCACAGTCCCAGGCGGCTTATGCGTCACATCATAGTACACCGCCTCCACACCCTCCAACGCCAGAATCCCCTCCGTCACCTCGCTGAGAAACGCAGCCGGCAACCGGTCGAATCGCGCCGTCATGAAATCATCCGTCGTGATCGGCCGCAGTACGACACTCTCCGCCTGACCATCTGATGACAGTGGCACCAGCACCGTCGGCATCTGCGTCACCTGCGCCATCAGCTCATGTCGATCCAACGCATCCATGACGATGGCATCGGCGTCGCGCAACACATCCAGACGATCTCGCGTCAGGAACCCCTCACGCAGCTGCTGTGACGCTCGCCGTTGTGGCCCCAGCTGAAACAGGACTCGATTGATGCCCGATGTCGAGTTCGTCAGCTCCGTCGAAATTCGCTCGAGGTCGTCCCATGATGCCGCCCCGTCCACTCCCGGCAGGAACCCCTTGTCGCCATGCGTCAACAACGCTGGATGTGCATACGTGCGGCCGTCTCCTTGCACACCGACACTGCGCAGTGGCAGAACGTCGAGGACCAGATCTGTACCATTCAGCGCCTGCGCGGCAACAGATGCGAGTTCTTGTCCATACACCGTTCCATTCGTCGCCGCCGCGGCGATGACCTGGGCATCGGCGCACAGACAACGCACTGCCAGCCCCGGCCCGGGAAAGGGATGCCGCCACACCAGGTGATGAGGCACACCCAGCTTCTCACCGAGGGCCCGTACCTCGTCCTTGTATAACTGTGCCAGGGGCTCGACGACCTTGCCTTCCGCCAACAGCTGCTCGATCACGCCGACGCGATTATGGTGGGTCTTGATGACCTCTGCGTGCGCCGTCCCCCCCGATTCGATGGTGTCAGTGTATAACGTTCCCTGCCCCAGCAACCACTCATCAGGATCGAGATTCAGTCGCGCCAACTCGCGATCTCTCACTTCGATAAACTCTTCGCCGATGTGCCGCCGTTTCTCTTCAGGCTCGGCGACACCCTCCACTCGCGCCAGAAACTCGGAGCCCGCATCGACGACCTCGAGATTGGTGAATCCCGATTCGTTCAACAGGCGCTTTACCAGCGCCGTCTCCCCTTTGCGCATGAACCCGTTGTCGATATGCAGACCAAGGACTCGGTCCTCTCCCAGAGCCCGGTTCAACAACAGAAATGCGACGGTGGAATCTACGCCCCCGGAGACCAGCAGAAAGACCTTGCGGCCCTCCGTCTGCCGCTGCAGACGCTCCGTCTCCAGGTCGATAAAGTTCTCCATCGTCCAATCCCGTGGGCAGCCACAGAGGTGGACGAAGTTCTCGAGGATCTTCATCCCTGACTCGGTGTGTGTCACCTCGGGATGAAATTGCAATCCGTAGATGCGCCGCTCGTCATCAGCCATTGCCGCCACAGGGCAGTCGCTGGTGCTACCCAGGATCTTGAACCCTGTAGGTACACCACGCACGAGATCGCGGTGGCTCATCCAGATGTTTTCGTGGGGCTTGAGACCGGCGAGGATACCTTGGGCAGAGGTGACGTCGAGGGATGCGGCACCATACTCCATACGGTCGCCACCATGCTCCACCTCGCCACCGAGACAGTGGCACAGAAGTTGGTGGCCATAACACAGACCGAGGATGGGAATACCCGCCTGCAGGATCGGGGCCTCGAAAGGTGGCCGATCTTCGGCGTAAACACTGGATGGCCCACCGGACAGAATGAAACCATCCGCATGGCGTAGTTGATCGAGGGGTGTATCAGGTCGGCGGATCTCGGCCCAGACGTTCAGCCGTCGGAGCCGATTGGCGATCAGATGGGCGTATTGACCGCCGAAATCAAGGACGACGATGCCCAACGAAATGCTCCCCCGGGGAGAGGGTTATAATGGTCGTTCGATACTTCGGGAGACTGCAAGAAGTTGGAATATAAGCTGCGTGGGCACTGCCGGCTACTACAGAGCAGTATAGAACCGAGTGCCGTCAGACTCGACCACGGTCAGCGTTCCCCGACGGATGCTGACCTCCACCACCTTCTGCGTCGATGGCACCTGCACCACATCAGCGGGGTCGTTCGACTGGGCCTGGGTGAAAAA
>DPVW01000497.1 GCA_003529325.1 Candidatus Latescibacterota bacterium
ACCTGCTGCGGTTTGGCGCCGCCCTCGATGGACAATGTGCAACAGGTGTGGCGGAACATGTGGGCTGTGACGTTGCGCGTCAGTCCAGCTCGTTTTGCATAACGATGGACGATGTGATTGATCGACTGATCGGAGATCGGAGAACCGTGGGACTGGTTGGGAGACAAGGAGATGAATGTCTTTCCCTGGGTTCCGTATCGATGCTGCTCGAGGGTCTCACGATATGATTGCAGGTAGTGGAGGACGATGGGTTGCAGCTTGATATCCTGGGCGACGCCCGATTTGGTTTCGGGCAGCCGCAGGATCTGAAAGGCGCCATCTTCGCCAAAATCGTCCCAGCTCACATTGGCGATCTCGGAGCGTCTCAGGCCACCGAAGGTGAGCAGGTGGAGAATGGCTAGATTGCGCGTTCGCAGTAGATCGTCCTCTTCGTCCCCGGCAGCGTCCAAAATCCTCTGTAAGTCTCTCCTCGTGAGCGACTTTCCACTGACAGCGTCGTCTACCTTGTAGCCCTTCACCAGCGTGGCGTCCGCGGGATTCTTGTCGATGACACCAACTGCGATCATCATACGAAAGAAGGCCTTGAGACTCGAGAGCTTGCGGTTGATCGTCGTGCGTTTGCGCCCAAGGGCGGCCAGCGAGTTTCGATATTCGATAATGTCTGCGAATGTGATGGTTCGGATGTCGTCGGGCGTGATACGGTCGCCGTCGAAGAACTCGCAGAGATCGGCGTAATACGCCTTGCGCGTCCGCTCGGTGAGTTGACCGGAGAGAAACTGCGCCAGCGGATCATCCTGGATAACACGCGCCAGGCGCCCGCGCATAACTGTGAGAGACTCAGGCATGGGGCGAAGATACGATCGATGGGGAATTACGTCGAGTGTTTATTGTTCGCTCAGGATGTGCTGTACTCGTTAGTAAGAGTGAATTGGTAATGGTCTTTAAGAAAGTTATATAGCACAGTTATACAATAAGATAGAAAGATCGATGGAATATACGATAAACTAACTATAACAGGTATTATCGTTAGTAATACATAGTACAACGACTCGAGTGTCAATCCTTCTGCCTCCATGGGATGGGTTGGTTGAAGTAATGCAAATTACCTGCCAGAATTATGACCTCAACTGACATAAAGGCAAGAGATCCTCTCGATTTATACGTAATGCTTATTATCAGCCTTTATGTGAGACCGTCCTCGGCAAGATCTATGTTCGATGAAAGAGTCGGTCGAATTCGGTGAGTGGAATCTTTACCAGAATTGGTCTGCCATGTGGGCAGGCAAATGGCTCGCGTGTATCGAGGAGTTGTGAAATCAGGCTCTCCATTTCCCGAGGATCGAGTCGGTCTCCAGTGCGGATGGAGGTGTGGCAAGCCATGGAGGCTGCCATGGCGTCGCGGGGTTCTGAACGGGCCTCCAACTCATCGATGAGGTCGCTGAGGATCTGATAGAAGATGTCTCCATTGCCCCAATTGCGCAGCTCTGGCGGAATGGCTTCCACAAGAAGGGTTGAGGGGCCGAATTCGCGCACAGAGAATCCGAGGCGACCGAACAGATCCTGGGATGACTGAAATGTCTGCATTTCAACGGGGTTCAAGTCCACCGTGAGGGGCATCAACAACTGCTGCGAGGCGGTACCTTCACTGGCAAGCATGTCCTGCACCTGCTCAAAACGGACACGCTCGTGGGCGGCGTGTTGGTCAACGATGAGAAGCCCGTCTTGCAGAGGCATCAACAGATACTTGTCGTGGCTTTGCCAGACGCCGCTTTTGCGAGCCTGTGCCAGGACGGATTGGCCCTCCTGTCCTTCGTGCACGACCTCACTGGATGGGGTCGTCGATGGCAGCAACGACAGATCCATCTGCTCAAGTTCTCGCTCCATCTCCCCGCGAAATTCATTCACGGGGCGTTCCGCGACATGGAAGCCGGGGCTGTCGTAGGTGCGATTTTCTTGCTGAATGAAGGCTGGGGCCTCGGGCACATGGAGAGCCTCGCGAACCGCTCCCTGGACCACCTGGCGGACCTCACGTTCACGGGCGAAGCGGACCTCCCGTTTGGTGGGATGTACGTTGACGTCGAGATGCCGTGGGTCAAGGTCCAACCAGAGCACGTGCTGGGGATGGGCGTTGGGCGGCAACAGGCTTCCGTATCCGGCGTAGAGGGATGACACCAGTGGGCGTGACTGGATCGGCCGTTGCCTGACGATGAGAAACTGCTTGGCTCTGGAGCGGCGACACAGTCCCGGTGGCGTGATAAATCCTTCCAGGCGGATATCCTCTTCTCCCCCACTCTTTTCCACCCACAGCAACTCGTCGGCCTCTGCATTCAGCAATTCGGCAGCCCGTTCGCGCCGCTCCCCAGCGACGAGATCCAGGATCTCGCGATCGCCGTGAGTGAGGCGAAAGGCGACGTCGGGGTAGGCCGCCGCGAGTTGCACAACGGCCTGCGTCAGATAGCGCATTTCCGTGTCAGAGTGACGCAGGAATTTGCGGCGCGCCGGTGTATTGAAGAAGAGATTTTGCACTTCGACGGCGGTGCCAACATCGTGTGCAGTGGCACCGAATTCCCGGCGCACCCCACCCTCGATGACGATCCTGGTGCCCTCGTCGTCGCTGCTGGTGCGCGTTTCGATCGCCAACCGGGAGACGGCAGCGATGCTGGCCAGTGCTTCGCCACGGAAGCCGAGAGTGCCGATCGTGAACAGATCCGTGGGTGAACTCATCTTACTCGTCGCATGTCGTTCGACACTCAGTTCAACGTCCATGCGATCCATGCCCCGGCCATCATCTACAACCCGCATCTTCTGGCGGCCCCCGTCGATGACATCAATACGTATGCGTCGCGCACCGGCATCGAGACCGTTCTCCACAAGTTCCTTGATCACGGAAGCCGGGCGTTCGATCACCTCCCCCGCTGCGATCTTGCGCACGAGGCTCTCAGGTAACCGGTGGATGCGTGGACTTTCGGTCTGCGCCATCCTATGCCTACATTTCGATGGAGATCGCCGATGCCCGGCGTTCGTACTCTTCTGCTGAAATGCGTCCCGCATCTAGATCGGCACGTGCCTCATCCAAGTGCTGTCGGGGACTGCCATCGCGCCGGTGTTTCTGTGCCTGCGTGACGAGGTGATAGAGGCCGAATAGCAGCAGGAGCGTGACAAAGCCGACCCAGAGTCCCTCCTGGAGTCCGTGGTCAGGAGGGCTGCCAACGGCGACCACAGACAGGCCAGTCGCCTCCCATTGCTCGATGGTCAGCTTCTCGTCAGAACCAATATCGCCACTGACGATGACGCTCTGTGTGCGGTGCCTCTGCCCGCCAATCTCGAGAACAACGGGCTCAGTCAAGCGCGCCGCGATGCTGACATTTGAGACTTGGATCGAAGCCACCTTGCCATCTGCTACGAGGTCCTTGAGGCGCTCCAGATCGATGCTAGATTCACTCGGTGCCAGAAGACTGAGGACCACGACCAGGGCGAGCAGTCCTGCACCCAGTGTCGCTGCCAGCTTCGTTGGCGAAATGTCCAGTTCTGTCGTCATGATCGCTCCTGGTCTCGTCGGTGCAGGCGCACCCCGAGGCGCGCCGACTGGCGCAGCCAGTGTGCCAATGTTACTGCCTGCACCACATTGTCCATGGGCCGCCAGTCCCCGGCTTGGGCTAGTTCGCGCAGTCTTTGGTACTGGCGGCGCAGTCCGAGGAGCCGCTCGGTGTGAAGGTCACGCTCGACGCGAATCGACCCTCGAGGACCGAAGGCTTCCAACCTGACCAGGGCCTCTTCTCCCAATGCGTGCAGTTCGATTGTACCCTCTACCCCACCGATACATTCCACATGGGCCAGAGCGATGTCCTCCGTCGCCCGCTCTGTGCGCACCAACGCCCGAGTGTGGGCGGCGACGCTGTCCAGGGTACCGAAGATTTCTTCGACGAAGGGCAGCACCCATAAACCCTCAGAGTCGATGATACCTGCCGATCCGTCGGCGAGCCATGATTGTGGCAGCAGCAGCTGCAGACGCATGTAGAGGACAGCGCCGAGGTTGGTGACCGCGCGCTGCGCTGCGTCGGCAAAGCCACTGTACAGAGGTGGGGCCTCCCACTGCAGCACCCCGCGTCCAGTCGCCGCCACATGAGCCAACCTGCGAGCCTGTTTTGCCGAGGCCGCGGGGGGCGCCTGGCACAACACGAAACGCCCCTGCTCGAGTGCTTGCTCACAAGCAAAGACCCGTTCCTCGATGTGAGGATGGCAGATGACGACGATGGAAGTCCGTTCACTCTCAGTTGGATCATCATTGATTCGGTACAGTCCGGAGGTGGCGGCAATGGCGGCATCGTGGCGCGCGCTGACATCTGCGGGGGCACCGATAACGGCGACAGCCAAGGACGGGGATGGCGCACGCACGAGCAGGATTCCGAGGGGCGATGGGTGGGAGCGACCGGGCAGCTACACTACAGATGATAAGGGCCCTGGGAGTTGTAGAAAAGGTGCATCTGCTTGCGTGGGACCGGCGTGCTGGTGTACACTCAGTCAATGCCTTCGTACGGTCCCGCTCAACGGTGATTGGTACATCGGTGTATTGGCGTGCAGTGCCGTCAGGCGCCGTACTTCTGGATTGCGATCCGTCGCCAACCTGGCCAAAACACTCAGCGGCGTGTTGATGTTGACGCACACGGCTTGCCGGATCACGGCGCTGCTGTCGCCTGCCATCTCCGTCAGAACCGCGATGGGCAGATTTCGATGCTGCAGTGCAGCGATCTACACCGGGCGTTGCGGGTCCGTCGCCAGGCGCGTCAGTACCGCGCCCGGTGTGTCCAGATTGCTGGCCAGTTCCCAGCGAATCATCTCGTCAGCATCCTTGGCGAGCGTATCGAAGAGGGTTGGCGGCAGCTGCTTGTTCTCCA
>DPVW01000414.1 GCA_003529325.1 Candidatus Latescibacterota bacterium
TGGAATTGACGAGCAGCTTGACATCCTGCGTTGAACGGGAATGGCACGCCACGGATGGTGACAAAGGGCTCGCCCACGGGGGTGCGGAAGGTCTGAATCCCGGAGACCAGCGACATGGCCTCCCAAACCGTCGTGATGCCGAGGGCCTCGAGTTCCATCGCCGCCAGATCCTCGTCGGACCACTCCTCCTGAGCGTTGGCGTACGGTACGGTGCTGCAGAGACCAAGCAACACACCCAGCAACAACGGTATCTGACGTTACACCTGGTTATGGCCGCGCGCGGTACACATGATGTAGGCAGTTTACAGGCAAAAGTATGGTTGTGCCCGCGGGCGGGCCTGGGAAGTGATCAGTTGCGGCTATCCTTCACCTTGAAGTGGCTCCCTCTTTGTGACATCCTTTAGCAACGGGCGTTAGGACAACACTCCTCGCAATGAACGAGAGGTCTTCCCTTGGCACCTGTTACCCTCGCAATCATCGGCGCCGGCGGGCGCGGCAGCGGCTATGCACGGTATGCCACCGAACATGCGGACCGGGCCCACGTCGTCGCCGTCGCCGAGCCACGCGACGCCTACCGCGACCGGCTCGTCGCCCAGCACAACATTGCGCCAGAGCACACTTTCACAGACTGGCGGGATGCCGCTGCGGCGCCAAAGCTGGCAGATGCCGTTCTCATCTGTACCCAGGACACGATGCACGTCGAACCTGCCGTCGCTTTCGCCAAAGCGGGGTATCACATCCTGCTGGAAAAACCGATGGCTCCCGATGACGCAGGCTGTCGGCAGATCGTGACGGCCGTGCGCGAAGCAGGCGTTCAGTTCGCTGTCGCGCACGTGTCGCGATACACACCCTACACGCAGCGGCTCAAGGCATTGCTCGAGGACGGGGCCATCGGTGACATCGTCTGCCTGCAGCGCCTCGAGCCGGTAGGATACTGGCACCAGGCGCACTCTTTTGTGCGTGGCAACTGGCGCAACGAGGCCCAATCCTCGCCCATGCTGCTCGCCAAATCCTGCCACGACCTGGACTGGATTCGTCACATCATGGGGGTACCCTGCCAAGCGGTCTCCTCCTTCGGTTCGCTCAAGCACTTCCGCCTCGAAGAAGCACCGGAGGGCGCCGCCGACCGCTGCCTCGACTGCACGGTCGAAGCGGACTGTCCCTACTCCGCCAAGCGGTTCTACCTCGACAAGCTGGCCAACGATCAACTGGGCTGGCCGCTGGACGTGCTCACACCGGAGCCGACAGAGCCAAACGTGATGGCTGCATTGCGCGACGGTGACTACGGTCGCTGTGTCTACAAGAGTGACAATGACGTCGTCGACAATCAGGTTGTGAGTATGGAATTCGAAGGACAACGCTCGGCGTCCTTCACCATGACCGCTTTTACCGAGGCCGCCGGTCGTCGCACCGAGATCTTCGGCACGCGCGGTCACATCCGTGGTGACGGTCGCCATCTGCAGATCTTTGACTTCCTTTCGAACGAGACAGAACAGATCGACACGGAGGCAACCGACCACTCCATCCTCGGTGGGCATGGCGGTGGCGACTTTGGCCTCATGGACAACTTCGTGCGCGCCGTCAGCACCGGCGATTCATCCCACATCCTCTCCGGTCCCGAGGAAACGTTGGAGACACACCTGATGGTTTTTGCCGCAGAACGTGCGCGCCACGAACGCCGCGTCGTCGACGTAGAGATCTGATGATCGTCACACGGTTCGACCGGTACCTGCTGCTGGCGGCGATTGTCCTGGCTGCCACACCGGTGACCGCCTACGAGGCGATCTCCGCCCGCTCCTACTACATGGAGGAAGCGACAGGGGCATTGCTGCTTTATGATCTGCCTGAGGACCTCGACGATGTCGATCTGCGGGCGGACCTCACAACAGGCGACAAGAGTATCGCCCAGGATGTGCCTGTCACCCATGGCCGGTTGCCCTGGATTCGGTTGCCCATGTCGGGGCTGAGTTTGGGTGCAACGGAAATTGCTGTGCAATTGCACGGCGGCGATCACGATCTGGGCCGGACCCTTGCCACGGTCCGACGCCTTGCGGCCAAAACCAATGCCGTGCAGATCGATCGCCTGGGTGGGGGCCTGATCGTCGATGGTCTGCCCTTCTTCCCCTTCGGCTTCTACTGCTACTCGCCGGTGCAGCCAACACTTGCCGAGGAAGAGGTCGTACGTGGCTTCAATCTGATGAGCCCCTACCAGTCCAACGACCCGGCGACAGCCTATCAACGTCACGCCTATATGGACCGCGCTGCCGAATTGGGGATGAAGGTCCATTTTCAGTTGTTGCGTGTCGCCGGCGGTGGTGGTGTCATGGGCAGCGGTCCGGACACCTCCGCCACCCGACGCAGAAGCTGGATGCGGACCGAGATCGAAACCTTCAAGGATCACCCGGCGTTACTCGCCTGGTATATCTCTGATGAACCGACCGGTCACGGCGCCACCCCTGAAGAACTGCAGGCGGTGGCGGACATCGTGCGCGAGTTGGACCCATACCATCCGGTGACCATCGTTTTCGTCAATCCGACGGCGGCGGCCCGTTTTGCGGGTGCCATGGACCTGGCCATGACGGATCCGTATCCGATTCCGAATGGTGCGCCAGGCAGTGTCGCCAGTGCTGTACGCACGGTGCGGGACGCCGTTGCCCCGGCAATTCCCCTGTGGCTGGTGCCGCAGGCCTTCGGCGGCAATGAGTGGTGGTCGCGTGAACCGACAGCCACGGAACTGCGTCTCATGACGTGGCTTGGGATCGTCGAAGGTGCCACCGGCATACAGTACTTCATTCGCCACGGCCTCAGTGGCTTTCCAAAGTCCCCCGACACCTGGAGTGCCGCCACTCGGGCGGCGTTGGAAGTTGCCGCACTGACGCCATTCCTTTTGTCCACTCAGGCCCGACCTGTTGTCGACACCGGTGACCCCTTGCTGTTCGCCGCCGCCTGGCGTCACGGCGAGGACGTCGTCGTCGCCGTCGTCAATACCCAGAATCATCCAACGGAGATCGACATCGCCCTGCCCGGCTTTTCCTGGGACAGCGACGTCGTCGAGGTGTTGTACGAAGACCGCGTCGTTGCGGCAGAGCGCATATCCCGTGCCGGCCGTCTTGGCCTGCTGCTGAAACCGGTTGGCCTTGTCACCGACTTGTTGCGCAGCAGTGACTACAACGCCCTTGGTGTCCGCTTCGAGGATGTGATCGACGCCTATGGTGTACGCCTGTATCGATTCGCCAACCCCGAAGTGCCACCGGGCAACGGCCTGAGTGTCCTGATCGACGGCAGTTTTGAATGGGAGGCGGCGCCCTCGATTCCAACTGCCGTCTACGCCGATGTCGGTCAGGGCCGGGGTGCCACGTATTTCGTCGACAGCCGGGTCTCCGCCCATGGACGGCGCTCTTTGCGTCTGCACGCACCCAGTGACACAGAAGGCGTTCAGATTCGCCCGTATGCGCCCGCCTTCGTGCCGGAACGAACCTACCGATTCTCGCTGCGAGCCCGGGCGCGTACCGCAGGCGTGGTTCTGCGATTGCACAACGCTGCCGCCAATGATTCAGTCGATGTCGAGTTGACGACGGATTGGCGTCAGTATGCCCTCGACAGCGTCCTCCAGGACGTGGCGACTCGCGCGTGGCTGTCCTTCGGGCTCCGGTCGGCCGGTACCGCCTGGATCGATGACATGGAGCTCTTCGATATCTCCCCGCGCATCTCCACGACACCACAACCCGCCGGGCACGTACTCACGCTTACCTCGGTGATCGACGATGCCGATCTTCGCTGGCGCGTCGATGGCGGCGAAGTTACAGCAGAGGATTCGCTGTATCGGGCCCCGGTCTCCATCGCCGGAGCCGCTCAGGTGCGTGTAGGATTGTTTCGTGAAGACCGGCGACTCTCCGGCGCCACGTTGGATCTCTACCACCACATCGGTCTCGGTCGCTTCACCGATCTCGAGCACCCCTATTCGCCGCGGTATACCGGGGGTGGTCCCGGTGCCCTCACCGATGGCATCCTCGGCACGGATCAATTCAACGACGGCCGCTGGCAGGGCTTCGAAGGCGAGGATCTGGTCGCCGTCGTCGACCTGGGCCGCCCGGTCCACGTCAGCACGGTACATCTTCGCTTTTTGCAGAGTACCTCATCGTGGATCTGGCTGCCTCGCGTCATGGAGGTAAACCTGTCCGACGACGGCCGTCACTTTCGCCCCTTCGCCACGGCTGACCATGATGTGGACGAACGGGATGGAAATCTCTTGATTGAGGAGATGATGGTACGTGCCCCTACGGACCTCGCCCGTTACGTCCGCGTACGGGCCCGATCGATGGG
>DPVW01000378.1:0-10021 GCA_003529325.1 Candidatus Latescibacterota bacterium
CGGTGCTCACCAACTCGCGCTCACCGTTCCTGATGCGCTCAAATGCCCAGGGCTCACAGACACTGACCACGGGACCACCCGCCAGGGGCTGTAGATCGGACACCGCTGCCAGCACCACCCCTCCCAGCTGCTGCCCCATGGTCTGCGGCGTCTCTTTGCCGGTACGGATCGCGGCGCGCGGGTTGATGTCGGCGGCCACTCAAGGCAAACATCGTCGTGCCGACACCGCCGTTGTGCTCGATTTCATCCTTCAGGCAGCCAACGTAATCAGCCGAGATCTACAGATTCTTCGGACCCAGAGTTACGGGGTGACAGCCGTAGTTGACGACAAGGGCGTCGAGTCGTCCATCGGTACGGCGCACACCGATCAACAACACCGTGGAATCGAAAAATCCCGTTTGTGTCCCTGCCAGATCCTCCCACTCGTCGCGACAGACGCCGTTCTCGATGACCGGCCGATTGTGCCCCAGTCGGGCTGCCTTCGTGGCGGCAACTTCGAATGATCCTGGACACATCCGGGCGCAGGCCTCGACAACGATGTCGCTCAGTCTGTGACGAGCCAGACCCGGTACTCGTCGTCCGCTGACAACAGCACGGCGTTGGCAGGAGTGCATCCTGTCCAATCTGGCGTGTCAGCAGAACATGCTGCGCACCCTCGAGGGTTTGGCGGCGGTCACCGGCGCGGATCGCTGGCGACAGGCCGCCGACAACTGGATTGCGCATGCGATGGAGAAGCTACGCGACCCCGACTCGGACCTGCTCTACTGGGGTGGTCACTCCTGCTGGGATGTCGGCACCGATACACCCATGAAGGGCAACCACGAACTCAAGTGCGTCTATCCGCACTACGACGGCCTGTTCCGCATTGCCCCCGCGCTGGAGCGCCATTTCTCGACTTCGTGCGCCGGGATCTGTCGTCGTTGATGGAGTACTCATGGGATGACGGAGCGGGGGGTTTTCATCCGCTGCTCAATGACGGCACGCGCCTGTGTGCCAACGATGTGGACGACAGCGGCTACTGTCCCCCCGCCAAACTCGCGACGACGCCGGCCAACGGCCTGCTGCTGCTCAGTTATGCACGAGCCGCCCGGATCCTCGGTGACCCTGGCATGCGACGCATGGCACTACGTCTGGCCGAGGTCATGGGCTGGGGTCAACTGGAGAATGGCAGCCTCGACATCGCCACAGCGACGACACGCCTGACGGGAGGCCCCGAAGACGCCTGCAGCCTGCAGGGCCTGCTCGAGCTGCATCTCGGCGATCCGACATCGGGCCTGCTCGTAGTGGACGGAGTTTCTACCAGACCACCCCAGGTTCGAGTGCCGATGAGGGGGCCAATCTCCAGCCGCCGGAAAACTCAGGGAAAGAAGTCACCCCCTGATCCGGCGAGCTCATTGATCAGCAGCACTTTGGGCCCGAGGATACCGGCGGGTAGCCGCATGGGGCGACCACCGGGGACTTCGTTGGTGATCGCCGCACGCAGGCTGCGAGTCATCAGGTCCACCATGTAGTCGTCGAGCAGGCCACCGCCATTAAATCGTTCGACAATCACGGCGCCCAGTTTGTCCTGCTGGGCGAACAGATAACGGTTGAAGAAAGCCAGACCCGCACGCCCCGTGTTGGGTACCCAGACGTAGGCCAGCTGGCCATTGGAGAGTTCATCGACGCGCCGACGGTTGTCTTCGATCCAGGCGCGCTGTCGCAGTTTCTCCTCTGATCCTGGGGTTCGACGGTTACCGTCCAGGCATCGGCCATGGTGGACTCGGAATTGATGTGTAGCGTGGTGGTGACCTTGAGAGAGAGAAGAAGCGGGCGTCGTGGACAGAAAAGCTAGCGCTTCAGAATGCCCCCGTTGACATCGATCGTCGTGCCTGTGATATACGCCGCCATGGGTGACGCCAGAAACAGTGCCGCGTAAGCGATCTCCTCGGGTTCGCCGAGCCGACCCAGCGGAATCAAACCCGTTACGTGGGCTCGCTGCTCATCGGTGAGAAGATTCGGATCGGCGTCGATCTGTCCCGGTGAGATGGAGTTGACTGTGATGCCAGCCGGCGCCAGATCACGGGCGAGACTCTTTGTCATGGACGCCAATCCCCCCTTTGAAGCGGTGTAATTCACCCCGCCCGACACACCACCGGTCTGGGCACTTACGGATGTGATGTTGACGATGCGACCACTGCCTTGCTGTGTCATGATCGGCGCCGCGGCGCGACAGCAGAGATACGGTCCCGTCAGATTGGCGGCGATGACACGGTGCCAGCCTTCCGATTCGATCTTGTCGAGTGGACCGAAGTCGATGAGACCGGCGTTGTTGACGAGGATATCGAGACGTCCCCAGGCATCGACGATGGCCTGTATCGCCGCTGCCACCTGTGTTTCCTCCGCCACGTCTGTCGGCAGCGTGAGCACATCGTCCGCACTCCTGCCATCCGCCTGAATCTCTGCAGCGACCTGTTGCAGTTGAGTCTCGGTGCGAGCGACGAGGGCTACCCGGGCCCCCGAGCGCGCCAGCACGAGAGCGATAGCGCGGCCGATACCACGGCCAGCCCCGGTTACCAGCGCCACCTGGCCAGATAGGTCCAGCAGCTGCGCGATATCCTTGTTCATGGAGATCTTTCATCGGTTTGTGGAAGGAGACGGCTGTTGTCCTGACAGGCGATCTGGCCACCATCGACGATGATGTCCTGGCCGGTGATGAATCCAGCCTCCTCCGACAGCAGAAACAGGCAGACACCGGCAATGTCCTCAGCGGTGCCATACCGATCCATCGGGATCTGTCGCAGGTAGGCGGAACGGAAGGGTTCCTCTTCGATTTCTGCCGTCGAGGGAGTCGACACGACACCGGGGGAGATGGCGTTGACACGAATGTGGTCCTGAGCGAACTCTCCCGCCGCCGTGCGCACCAGGCCGAGCAGTGCCGCTTTCGATGCGTCATATGCGGCGTTGCCGGTACTCGACCGATAGGCATTGCGACTGGCGGTGCAGACAACCGCTCCACCCCCGGCGCGGGCCATGGCAGGTGTCAGGCCACGAAGAAAGAGAAAGGGAGAGGTGACATTGACGGCGAAATTGAGTTGCCAGATGTCATCACTCAAATCGACAATCCGCGCCCCCGGCCAGACGCCGGCATTGAGCACCAGACGATGGATCGCCCCATGCTTATCGAGCAAGCTCGCCAGAAACTCCGGTGTGCCCTGTGTATCTGTCAGATCGAATGTGATCGGCGTCAGTGATGCCGAGTCGTATTCCGCACACAACCTTTCCAGCCCGGTTGCACTCTGGTCCACAGCCAGCACCTGATGTCCAACAGCCAGCAGACAGCCGACAATCTTACTGCCGATGGCGCCACCTGCACCGGTGACCAGGGCCTGCAGGTTGGCTGACGCCATCAGCTCGACACCAGATCGCCAAATTCCTCGAACAATTCAACGCTGATGCCATCCGGATCCAGGGCATACATCGCCCGCGCGACGACGGCGCCATTGCGCTCAACATCCACCGGTGGGTTGATGGCGGCAAATCCGGCATCGATCAGTCTTCGGTAGAGTGCGTCGATTGCTTCTACCTCGAAGGCGACGTGGGCAGCACCGACGAATGTATTGTCGAGGGCTCGTGTCCTTCCCTTCGGATTGTGATACACGAAAAGTTCGAGCAGAAACTCGTTCACCGGATGCCGCAGCAACGCCACCGTCAACGCTACGTCCTCATAGCCGAGAATCTGGTCATAGGATGGCAGCTCCCGGCGTTCGGATATCCGCACCAATTCAAGACCGAGTAGATCGCGATAAAAACGCAGCGAGTTGTCGATGTCGGAGACGGTGAAACCATGATGGTGACAGCCCTTGAGACTCACGGGGTGACTCCAGAGGTTGTGGGGTCGAGTGCGATACGGGTGCCGGATTCGTGGGCGCGACGCGACGCCTCCGCAATGGCGACGGCCTGTACCATATCTGCCGTCAAGGCGGGCACCTGGCCGGTGTGTGTCATGTCGCGCACCTGCCGCAAGACCTCTGCCGCACCATAGGGAAAGACAAAATCACCGAGTGGCGGTGAGTGGATGGCGCCCTGTGGCCCATACGCACTGGCCTGGAAAGCGCAGTGCCAGACGGGACCCACGTCGCAACTGAGGGTGACCCCACGTGCGGGGTAGCCAGCTCCCTCACCATAGTCGAGGTGAATGGTGTTGGGGTTGTCATCTCCCATGGCCCGCACGCCGACGATGCCCGTGCCGAAAATGTGCTGGGCCAGACTGATCGTGTGGATCTGCCCTGCCAGGCTCGGCCCGCCTCCCTGCACGGAACCGAATTGCAGATCCCCGACTTCGGCGAGACGTTGGGCGAAGTCTCTCGCCTGCGGCAACGCCCGCAGAATGGAGATCGACGTCAGTGGAGCATTGTGGGCGGCGGCAAGTTCGACGAGTTCTCTGGCGTCGGCAAGGGTCCGTGCCATCGGTTTGTCGACGAATGTGGCAACCCCCTTCTCCAACCCGGGGCGGGCCAGCTGCAGATGATCACTTCCATCTCCATTGCAATCGGCGATGAATACCAGATCGACCTCATCACTGACCTGCTCGACGCTGTCGCAGACTTGCGGTGGCTCCGTAAACAACGCCGCCAGGCATTCGGCGGCATCGACATGCTCATCCCAGACCTTCGTCAGGCGGAAGCCATCGACAGCCTCGACGGTCAGACGTGAGGCATTTGCATAGTCCGTGTAGAAGTAGAAGTGAGCCCCCCCGGTCTGCCAGGAGTACCGTGATGTTCCCCCCGGTGCCAACGGCCGCTGCAGACGCAACGGATCGTGTGCCGCCATCAGGGCGCCATAATAAGCGCCATGCGTGTCGCAGCGGATGAGTCCAACGCGGATCGGCGCCGGAGTGTCTCGGTTGGCCATGGCCTACAAGATAATGAATTCTCTCTCTCCGACTGCCATGCTGGGGGGTTGGCAACCATCGTCGCGAGCCGCTATTCTACGAACACCTACTATGACACCAGGCCGACCTGGCAGAAAGAGGCAGACTGGAATGAGCGAAATGCATGTGCCAAAAAGTTGTGATACCATGGTCGCCCTGCCGGCTGGCACGACGCATGGACAGACCCTGTTCGCCAAGAACAGCGACCGACCCTGGGACGAATGCCAACCCCTGGAACTGCACGAGCGTCGCAGCCATGACGCAGATGCCAGGACAGAGTGCCAGTTCATATCTCTTCCCGAGGTAGACGTAACCTGGAGGCACGTCGGCTCGCGGCCATGGTGGTGTTGGGGTTACGAACACGGCTTCAACGAACATCAGGTCGTCATCGGCAACGAAGGTCTGGGCTCGAAGTTCGACAGCGCCCAAGAGCCACGTCTGATCGGCATGGAGATACTTCGTCTTGGTCTGGAACGGGGACGGACCGCGCGAGAGGCCGTGGATTGTATGACCGGCGCCATCACGGAATACGGGCAGGGAAAATTCGACAACGACGCCAACGTGCGCACCTATGACAATGGCTATATCGTCGCCGATCCACAGGAGGCCTTCGTCATCGAAACGGCGGGCCATGAGTGGGCGGTGCAACGTGTCGAAGGGGCAGTAGGTATCAGCAACGTGTATAGTGTTGAAACAGCATACGAGAGCCTGTCCGACACCGCCGAATCCACCGCCATAGAGCATGGTTGGTGGACCGCCGGGCAACTGCCCTTCAACTTCGCCGACGCATATAGCGCCAACGACCGCACTCAAGGCAGTGGTGCCATGCGCCGCCGACGTTCGTGCGCCGTCCTCGGCGCCCGCAGTGGTGGCATCGACACAGCGGCCATGATGTCTCTGCTACGCGACCACTCGGACGCAACGCAGCCCGACGAGCCCTTCCGCACTGATCTGACAGGCAAAGGCATCTGCATCCACTTCGATGAAGGTCCCAAGGGCGGCAATACCGCAGCCAGCCTCGTCGCTGACTTGTGTGCCGATGGTTCGCGCCTGCCCATCTACTGGTGCAGCTTCTACTCCCCCTGTCAGGCCCCATTCTTCCCGGTGTTTCTGCAGGGAACGCCCCCCGAACGGCTGGCGATCGGCGGACAGCACCCAACCGAGGACAGCCCATGGTGGCGATTCCTTCGTCTGGCGCATCTGGCCAGAGAGGACGCTCCCCATCGGGTGGCAGAGATTCGCAGCCGCTGGGCTGCACTCGAATCGGACCTCATGATCAGCGCATATCCCCTCGCCATCGACGCAAAACGCATGATCGATGCAGGGGACGAAGCTTTCACCCAGCAGCGATTGACCGCTTACATGCAGGACAATGTCGATCGCATGCTGGCGACCACGGAGGATCTGATCGCCCAGTTTTCGGCGACCAGTATCGCCGCCGGTTAGAGTCTTTTAGTTGCATCCGCTCGACGAATCGCTGCCCCGCGGCAGCGACATACCGGAGGTGCGATACGCCGGTCGTTGCCCGGATACCGGCAGCGAACTGTTCCTGGCTCCTACACCGGCCGTCATTGCCGAAGCGGTGCAGCTGCAAGGTCATCTGGACGCGCACCGCAGCGCCACCGACGGCTTCAGCACCCGTCATCTGCTGGAGCCAGCGGCAGGCAAGATGTTCGGCGTCATGGTGTGCCGCGATGACAAACATCGTCTCGGCACATTGCGCGCCTTCTCAGGAGAGTGGGAGAACTGGGAGGCTCCCGCCGGCTGGGTGCCTTCGAGTGGCCATCTGGCCGAATATGCTGATGAACGAGAACTTACCGAGGCCGAGGTCGCTGAACTCACCCGGCAGATCGACGAATTGAAGGCCCTGCCCACCAGCAAGCCGATCCGACGTCAGATCGAAACCATCAAGATCGAGCGTGGCCGTCTGTCACGGGCGCTGACCGACCACATCCACGCCGCCTATCGCTTCGAAAATGCCCTGGGTGAAGTCCTGCCCCTTACAGAGGTGGACACGGGCGGTGACCGCCCTCCCACGGGCATGGGCGACTGCTGCGCGCCCAAACTGCTGCAAGCCGCCATCCGCCAGGACCTCGAGCCCCTCGGGATGGTAGAGTTCTGGTGGGGATCTGCTTCCGCCGTCCACCCTCGAGTGCAGGGCACCTACTATGGTTCCTGTCGGCAGAAGTGTTATCCCATCCTCGGATTTCTGCTACGCGGCATCGAGGCAGCACAAGTCTCCCCATCATGAAGTTCCGCCCCCCCAATCAGCGCCACCGGCCACTGTCCATCCTGCATCACGAGGACAGCTTCGTCGTCGTCGACAAACTGCCCGATTTCCTGTCCGTGCCAGGCAGGGATGCCGACATGGACGACTGTGTCGTCGCCAGAATCCGCGAACTCTTCCCCGCCGCCCGTGGATCCCTAGCCGCTCATCGCCTGGATATGGAGACCTCGGGATTGATGGTACTCGGACTCACCCCCGACGCGCACTGTCATCTGTCCCTGCAATTCGAACAACGCCGGGTGCACAAGAGCTACATCGCACTGGTAGAGGGAATCGTCGAAGCGGACGCGGGCCACATCGAGCTCGCCTTTCGCGTTGATGTGCACAACCGCCCCCTGCAGATCCTCGATCCGATCCACGGCAAACGAGGCATCACCGATTGGGAGGTGGTCGAACGGCGGCCCACCAACACACGAATCCGCTTCATCCCCCACACCGGCCGCACCCATCAACTACGCGTCCACGCCGCCCACCCAGAAGGCCTCGGCCACCCCATCATCGGCGACCGCCTCTACGGAAAACCATCATCCCAGGGCAGGATGATGCTGCACAGCACCACGCTGACCTTCCACCACCCGGAAGACGAAACCCAGCTCAAATTCGAAATCCCAGTGCCATTCTGAAGCCGTCAGTGGTTCACCGAACCGCCGCCACGATACTCCGCACTCGATCCACATCCGTCACGCCAAGCACACGATCCGTCGAGGCGTCACTCCCCATCCTCACACCTTCCTCCCCACCGGACGGCGCCACCACCACTTCTCGCCGCACCGAGAAGTGTATTTCCCGCACCCCGGTTTCACGCACCAGATCACCCGCATTGGTCTCGTCGATTCCCGATGACGACGCCCTCCGCCCCCCAGTTCGATATCTCGTCGCATGACCGCAAACTCAGCGGCATCGAAGTGGAAGTTCCCGGGACGAGGCCGGATGAGCACGTGCACGGGTAGATCGACGGATCCCTTGACCAGTTGAATCATTCCCGCACTTGGTGAAATACCCCCGACCGAAAGTGCTTGGCACAACTCCAGCCGGTGGGCGCCACCGGTCTGAGCGGCGCCGGCACCGGTCACACCATCGACGCATACTTCGCAGATCATCGTCGCTGTCACCATATCGAATAGCCTCCGTCAATGATGAGATCATGGCCCGTAACATATGCCGATGCCGCGGATGCCAGATAGACGACCGCCCCCTGAAGATCTTGCGGGTCAGCGAGTCGTCCCACGGGGGTATTGGCGCGCCAAGTGTCCCCCATCTCATCGACGGCAGGCGCTGTCATCGGGGTCACCGTATGCCCCGGACTGATACAGTTGACCCGCACACCACGGGTCGCCCATTCGGCGGCGCAACTGCGCGTCACCTGCACGACACCGGCTTTGGAAGCGTTGTAGTTCACCTGGTTCTGGGGCCGATTGACGATCCGCGCGGAGATCGATGCCACATTGATGATCGCTCCCGAGCCGGCGGCCAGCATGGCACGACCCTCTGCCTGGCAGCAGAGAAATACCCCTTTCAGATTGACATCGATCACCGAGTCCCACACCTGTTCCGGCATCGACTCTGCGTCCCCTCTGCGGGCAATACCCGCATTGTTGACAGCGATGTCGATCCGGCCATAGCGCCCGACGATGGCATCGACCATGCCATTGACCTGGTAGGAGTCGGTCACATCCACACCCAGACCCAGCCCATCGCCACCGTGCAACTGATGTGCCGACCGGGTGGCTGCTTCGGCGTCGAGATCCGCAACGGCGACGACGGCACCCGCTTCCCGCAGGGCTTGGGCCAGGGAATGGCCGATGCCACGTCCAGCACCGGTGACGAGTGCGACTCGCCCCTCAAGAGAGAACCGGTCGAGAATGCTCACAAGCGGCGATCCTCGTTATATTCCTGCACCTTACCCTCTCTTGTCAAAGGTCCATGTCCATGTCCGGCTTCCAGCCCCTGCACGAATCCAACGATGCCCTCAAGGATCCCGAAGAGTTGCACAGGCGTATCGCCGAGGAGGGATATCTGTTCTTCAGGGGCCTGCAGGACGCCGATCATTTGCGTTCCCTGCGTCGCGACATCCTCGGAGTGCTGATGAAGGGTGGCTGGCTCGTGCCAGGGACTGCCGTGGAAGACGGCATCGCCGACATCGATGCACGTTGCACCGAAGGGGATCCGGAATACACCGGGGTCTATCACCAGGTGCAACGTCTGGAATCCTTTCACCGGTCCGGTCATTGGCCTGAGGTCCTGGACATCATGGCCAGGATCATTGGCACCACCGTGCTGCCCCATCCGCAGAAGATCTGCCGCCTGTGGTTCCCGAAGTATACGGAACACACCACACCCATCCATCAGGACTATGTGCACTTCCAGGGCAGTTACGACACCTACACCTGCTGGGCCCCCGTCGGCGACTGCCCCATCGAACTCGGTGGACTCGCCGTGCTGCCAGGCTCCCACCAGCCACGGCAGGTCCACACCCATCACTTCTCCCTCGGCGCCGGTCTGCTCGCCATCGATGAGGAAGATCTGTCAGGCGAATGGCAGACGACCGATTACGAGATCGGCGACACGCTGATCTTCGACAGCCTCCTTGCGCACCGCGCCTTGCCGAACTTGACCGAAGATCGGCTGCGCGTGTCTCTCGACAACCGTTATCAGTCCGCGCACATCCCCATTGCCGAACAGATGCTGACGCCCCATCTATCCGGCATCGGTCCGTTGACTTGGGACGAGGTGTATGCAGACTGGAAGAGTGATGACCTGAATTATTATTGGAAGGCCCACGACCTCGAAGTCATGGCCAAACAGATGCAGTGGCTCGACCA
>DPVW01000378.1:10335-14831 GCA_003529325.1 Candidatus Latescibacterota bacterium
GGCTCGACCAGTTGAATGCCGAAGCCGTGGAACGAGCCGCCAAAGGCGACAAGGACGCCGCCCATCACCTGCATCGGCTGGTCCGAAGAGAGCCCGAAAGCGACAACGGTCAGCGCGCAAGAAAGACCTTGGAAGCAGCGGGACTCCTGTAATCACCTACTGGTCAAAACTTCCGCCACCCGCTTGGCCACCAACTCTTCCTGGCCATCCTCCAGGTGTTGTGGTGTCAGCCAGATCGTGCTGTTCGCCCCGTCGGCAAAGACCGTCACCATCGGATCGCCCCCCTCAAGAATCTCATCCAACTCGCGGATCGTGTGACCGACGACGGCCTCATCGATAGCCAAGCGTGTGCGAGGGATGACGAGTGGCCGCCCACCTGAGGTGGGGAAAGCGACCTCTGCCTCCACACCGTCGATGTGCTGCAGGGCATCACGCATCCGCTCCGCCATGCCGTGCCAGCGTGCCAGACGGGCGGGTTCGTCCATGGCGACGAACCGCTTCAGGGCGAAGACCAAACCGACGAGTTGCTCCTTGCTCACCTTCAGCGGCCGACCGATTCCAGGGTTGGGAAAAGCCTGGCCACGCGCCGCCGCCACCCACTGTTTCCGGCCACACAGGATACCGGTGTCGTTCGGCCCGGAGATATCCTTGCCACCGCTGAACAGCACCAGATCACCACCTGCCGCGTAGAATGCATTCAGGTTGCTCACCGGTGGCAACTCCGCCGCTGCATCGACGATGACGGGTATGCCCTTTTCATGGGCAACTTCAGCGACATCTTTGAGCGGCAGCGCCGGTTTCGGATCGAGCACGACGTAGAACACAGCCGCCGTGTTGGGGCCGATCGCCGCTGCCAACTTCTCACGCGTGGCACCTTGTGCGCCTCCGACTTCGACGATACGACCACCGGCGACACCGATGGCGTGATCGAAACCGATCCGGTGGGTCTTCTGCGCCAGGATCTCACATTTCGGACCTACCGAGGGAAGGGATCGCATCTTTTCGCGATCCCTTCCGGTCAGCACCGCCGCCGTCGCCAGCAGAATGCCACCGGCTGTTCCCGTCGTTACCAGTGCAGCTTCGGTACCGGTGAGCCGCGCCACTTCGTTACACGCCCACTCCAGCAGTTCCTCCATGACGACGAATGAACGCGCCGCCTCATTCATCTTTTCGAGCACTTCGGGTGCGATCAACGACCCGCCCAGGTAGGTCATGCTGCCTGACGCATTGAGCACCTTCCGCATACCGATCTCTTCATAAACACTCACTTCGAAGCCCCTCCCTCACCGGGCGGCATGATGAGGCCCTCCGGGTTGCGTACACCATAAAATTCGTCCAGTTCACGCCAGTCCGTACCCGTGCGGCCATTAAAGTCCCACATCAATTGCCCTTCCAGCAGGGTCAGTTCACACCGCAACCGCTGCTTGCCCTGGACCCGGCCCTGGCGCACATCGAGGTAACCGAAATCCCCCTCCAGGATGCTCAGCGCCGTCACATCCGCGACGGCGCCAATGCTGAGATGGCCCAGTTCAGGATGACCGATTTCGCGTGCCGGATTGGTCGTTGACTCACGTACGATCTCTTCGAGCGGCATACCGATGGCGAGAAACTTCGACATCACATTCGTCATATCCTGCATCTCGTCATTCATGCACCATGTGTGCAGATCCGTCGAGATCGAATCCGGATAAAAGCCCTGCTCGATGGCCGGCACCGCATTGCGCCAATAAAAGCTGCCCCCTCCGTGTCCGACGTCGAAAATGATACCGCGCTCCCGGGCCTCGTACAGATACTTGAGCACTTTGCCATCCGCACCGATCCACGGAACATCTCCGAGATACATGTGTGTCGTGATGTCACCGGCGCTCATGCGCTGCGTGACCAGTTCGTAGTACGGGCGTTGTTTCGGGAATAGACCAAAGTCGACCATGCTCGGTTTACCGAGGGCACGACCCGCCTCCAGCATGCGATCCACCGTGGTCCATTCAGGACCGACATAGTGGGCGGTTTTCATGCCGACGATCAGGTCTTCGTGCTCCCGTCCCATGGCAACCGCACGATCCACCTGCATGTCTGCCTGGTTCTGCTCCAAGTCGTTCGACACCATGCCCATGCCAACGATGTTGAGAAAGGCGAACATGCGCGTTTCGAAACGATCGAGGACGTTGTAACGGAAGTCCTCGAACATACGCCAGCCAGCGGAACCGGTATCGACCATCGTTGTCACGCCACTGCGAAAGCTGAACCCATCGGGCAAGACCGAGCGGTCCCCTGCCCAGGCGTCACGAAATCCCGAACTGGCAAACATGTGCGTGTGGATGTCGACGAATCCCGGCGTGACGATCAGACCCGTCATGTCGATCACCTTGGCGGCGCTGGTTGCGGGGATGTCCGTGTCGACGGCGGCTACCTTGCCATCACGGATCGCCAAGTCTCGAGGCGTGTCGATGTTGTTGGCCGGGTCAATGAAATGGCCACCCTTGAGGAGCAGATCAAATGTCATGCCTTTCCAATCTCGAAGTCGTGTGAAAGCACATCCGGACCCGCCTCAGACTCTGTGCCCTGATCCGGGTTCTCCGTCCTCACCTCAGAAAGAGTTTCCAGATGTCCGGCGATCTCCTCCAGTCGATTCAGATCAACAGGTTTGGTCACATAATCGAAGGCCCCCTCTTGCAGTAACTCACGAGCCTGATCTTCGGAGATCTGCCCCGACACGATCACTACAGGCATCTGCGCATCGACCTCTCGGATGAGGCGGAATGTCTCGACCCCATCCATTCCCGGCATACGAATGTCGAGAAACACCGCGGCCGGTCGGAGGTCCTTCACTTTCGACAGAGCTTCGTAGCCATTGTCAGCAGTCACAACTTTGTGACCGCGCATCTCGAAGAACTCCCGCATCAGCCGGAGAAATAGAGCTTCGTCATCTACAAATAGGAGCGTTTGCATCACCCTCTCAGCGACCCATCCCCTTCTCAGTGTTGTGTAAATTGTAGCGAATCCGCCAAGGCCAGGCTATTTATCTACGCTTGCCAACCTTCTCGACGGGCCAGGCTCTAACTGTGCATGAAACCACATTGCACAGGAGGACCGAAAATGCTCTCTTCAGCCGCCGCAGCCAGAATCCGCCACATCATCAGCAGCTCCTCCGTATTCGTTGGTGCTGGCCTCTGGATCTATTACAGTTTGAGCAACATCGAAGCGCTCTTCTAGGGGCGAGTACTGGATGCGTCGGTTGCTTTAAGCCGCGATTCAGCAGCAGTTTCAGTCTCCTGGAGAAACGACTCGCGACGTCCGAGAAATCGACGTACCCCCACATCTCGGGTACGTGCATGTTGACCACGCCTTGCGGCGACCAGACCCAGTTATCGCAGGGCGGTCCTTCACGGCGCAGATACCCGCCCTTGTGGTAATCGAACTCCCACTCGACGCGAGAGAAGTTCACCCTCCAGACGTCCCCGGCTTTTGGCGGGCAGTCCGTGCCGGCATATTCGGCCATACTCGCCCACGGGATGGCACCGTCCAGCCGCGGTCTACATCGTCGGCGCAATTCAGCGTGCCATCCACCTGCACGGCGTGGCGGATGCCGACGAAGTCCCACGCATGGTCCGCTTTGCCGCCTTTGTTGTAGGCTTTCGGCAGGTACAGATCCCAAACCGCATTGAGCGGATTGATCTCGAATTCCATGTATCGCTCACAGTCTCCATCCGGATCGATGAAGATCTCGAAGTCGTTGTCCCGGCAGATGACGGAATTCCGTTCCGTCAGTGTCCCCCAGACGTGGGGCTCCTCCATGTCGGCGCCGAAATAGAAATAGTCGTCGTCCCACAACATCATAACGCGTGTGGCCAATCGTGGCAGCGGTTTGGCGTCGCCTTCGATATCGACGAACAACTCCGACTAGGGAGCGCTCTTCCACGGCCCGTCTGTCAGATGACCGTCGATACGCAGTGGCTCTGTCGCCCGATAACAGGTGTATCGTCTCATCGGGCGAGCACGACACGTCCCGTCGCCACAGACGCTCCTGCCCGCAGTCGGTAGAAGTAGACCCCGCTGGCGACGCTGCGTCCGTCGTCGTCACGGGCATCCCATCGAACTTCGTAGCGACCTGCGGCGAGGGGTGACGGCGGTGCCAGGTCGCGCAGACGCCGCCCGAGGACATCGTAGACGGTAAGTTCCACCAAGGACATCAGCGGCAGATCGAAAGCGATCACCGTCGCGATCACCGTCGTCGCATTGAATGGATTCGGCCAGGCCTGGTGCAGAGCGAAGCTCGCAGGTAGGGACTGGGTAGCAAGGACGGCCGTCAACGGATCCCCTTCGGCGTCGAGATAGGGACTGAAGTCCACCTCGCCAGCGAACAGTCCGGCGATGGCGGTGCTGTCCGACGTGCCCCAGTAATTGCCCTGCGCCACCAGCAATGCGCCACTGCGATTGTCGATCGCCATCGTGTTGTCGATGAAGATATTGCCCGCGACCGGCTCCGGTACGGGCGT
>DPVW01000378.1:15165-28816 GCA_003529325.1 Candidatus Latescibacterota bacterium
ACCCATCACGCGGAGAGCGGTGATGTTGCCGGAAAATGTGTTGCCCACTACCTGTGCCTTGGATCGTGTCGACAGCAGCCCCACAGTGGCATCGTTGAAAGTGCTGCTTCGTACGGAGGCGGTCGATACGTCGGTCAGTTCCAGACTGTTGCCGGAAAAATGGCTCATTTCCACGGAGGGGAATCCACCCTCAACCGTGAGACCACCACCGAGGTTGTTGTCGAATTGTGTCGTCCACACTTCCGAGACCGTTGACTTCAGCCGCGCACCGGCTGCCAGATTGCGTGCCACCACGACCTCCTCGAAGACGACCCGTTCGCTGCCATCCACTCGCAGGCCATCCTGCCGATTTCCTGTGACATTGGAGCCGTGCAGTTCGACGACACCCTCCCAGTCATCGAGATCGATCCCATGCAGGCGATTGCCGTCTACCGTCGTATTCCACAGTTCGATCCGCTGGCCCCTGCCGCCCTCGGCGATCAGCCCGGAACGTGGGTCAGCCGGATCAAACAGACCATTTCCGGAAATCTGCGAGTCGATGACCTGCAGACCCGCATTCTCCACGCGCACACCTTCGAATCCGTTGCCCGTCACGAGACTGTTTCGCATGACCATCGTGCCAAAGCCGCTGACCCGTACCGCGTTGGTCGTGATCGTGTTCAGTGCAACCCGATCAAGGCTGGCATCGTTGAACAGCGTCAGACGGAGACCGGTTACCAGACGATTCAACTTGCTGTCAACGAGTCGGAATCCATCGACGACGTCTCCCGCGAAACCAACCCCCGCCATGGTCAGCGTCAGCCACTCTGCGTCGACCGTACCACCACCGACAAGCTGGACGCCAAACCACAATTGCGTCTGATCTCTGGAATCGACGGTGAATTCCGCTGGCGCTCCAGCGCTACCCCGCACGACGAGATCTCCCTCTACGAGCAGTTCCGTAAAGCCTGGACTCCCCCCTCGGAACGACAGGTCCTGCGCCTTGAACCGAACCTGAGCCCCAGCATCGACGAACAGTTCTGCGCCAGCCGGCACGATGACGTCCCATGGAATCGATCGTGTTCCCGTCCAGGTGGTACGACCCGGTGGCAGACGAGCGCGAATCAGCCCGAGTTGACTGCCCTGCAGCAGCAGCCCCCCCTGCTCGACCACCGCCTCGAGACCGACACTGCCAGCCCCTGGCAACAAGATACCCAGCCATTGCCTGCCGGCAGCGCCGAGACGACCGATACGTACCGGGTCACTCGCCGTGCCATCGACGATGAGCTCTCCATAGACGATGAATTCGCCACGCGTCGGATCGAAACCGGCGGCACGGGCATCCCCAGAGTTGAAACTCACCTGCGTACCGGCTGCCAGTGTGAGTGTGGCGCCAGGCTCGATGACGATATCTCCATCGAGGAGGACGTTACCCGTCCAGGTGGTATCACTCGAGATGTTGCCCGTCACAGGTTGGCGTAACAACACATCGAGTCCCATCCGTCCCCCACCGAGGGCGGTGATATTCTCCAGTACCATGCCCAACAAGACACCACGACCGCCGCCAGCGTGACCGCGAGTGCCGGGATTCGTATCCCAGGCGA
Source organism: Candidatus Latescibacterota bacterium (assembly GCA_003529325.1). Classification (GTDB taxonomy): domain Bacteria; phylum Latescibacterota; class UBA2968; order UBA8231; family UBA8231; genus UBA8231. The sequence continues at coordinate 16,749 of DPVW01000378.1, forward strand.
ATCGTCGGTGGCTGACACCATCGAAAGGATCGGTGGCGTCCCCTTCGTTGCCATTGTGGGCCGCGGCGTAAGCGGCATCACGAGCCCAGAAATCGAGATTGTCACCACCACCCACCGGATCTGGCGATGCCCCGGGGAAACCACGATCACCGAACAGACCGTCGGCGCACACCAGGTCGACCTGCTTGTGGCGTTCTTCGTCGTTGTCCGACCACTCGTCCACATGCCACACCAGAAGCCCACCACCAGGGATGTTGCGATTGTAGTAGCTGTCGGTGGACTGCCGATTTTCGACAAGGAAGTATTCGTCCTCCGTCAGCAGAATCTTCAGCACACGTCCACCGCGGTCGATCGGTTCAAGGATTATCCCCGTACGGCTCTGAGTGATCAACTCCAGACGTGAATTCTCTTCGCCCAGCCAACCGAGTTCGGCGAGCGACCAGGCGCTGAAGGCGTTGGGTCCGTCTTCGACACCCCAACCCAACGTACCCAGCCCCATCAGCCCCCAATTGCCGATGCCCGCCGAGTCCTCCACCGGGTCGAGCTGGCCATCCGCCGTCACCGAGGATTGATCGAACAGATCGGGCAACCCGAGTACATGGGCAAACTCGTGGCACATGGTCGCTGCCGTCACCGTGAACACGTGTCCTCGTTGCGTGGTGCCACCAAAACCGGAATACTGGCTGCGCACGCGGATCAAGCCACCACCGGCGGCGGCATCGTCGGTGAGGAAGTCGGTGCTCAGTCCGAGACTGGCCAGACCGGTGGCACCGCCGATGAGAAAGTCGCGGGGCACGGTGAGCAGGTTGATGAAGACGACGTCGACATAACCGTCGTCATCCCCTGAATTCGGCACGCCGTCAGGACCATCATTGTCAAAGCGACCCATGTCGACGTCGGCGTCGGCCTGCTCGAGGATCTCGAGATTGAAGCGGGCAAACTGGCCAAGTGTACCCGGCGTACGTGCGATATAGGCCGAAGCGGGTAATCGCGACGCGTAGCGCTTGGGCAGCACCTGGCCGCCGACACGTAATCGTCCTGCGGACATCTCATTGTAGAAGTGGGTGAAACTACCCTCAACATCGGGGGAGAACAGATCATCCGCCCAGGGTGGTTTGCTGAAGTCGCCCGGCGCCTCGTCGGCAAAACGCGCAAAGATCACCAGCGTATTGTACGTGCCGGTTGTCTCTCCATCACTCTGTGCCGAGACTGGCTCCGCTACACAGAGGCCAGCCCCGAGGCAGAGTACGACGACTCGCCGGACGAAAAACCGCGTGATACGGCGCACTTAGCCGATAAAATCGAAGGCGGAGCGGGTGGTCGCAGCCTGACCAAAGCCGCCAAGGGAGCGACTCGAACTCGATGCACTCAACAGCAGGCGACTACTGTTGTCGTTGCCGGTCAGTGCAGTGCGCAACCCGGAAAGCTGGGCGTTGGCACGATGAAGCGACGTCAGCGACGAGATGCCGCCGGAAGATTGTATCCCGCCGCTTCCGCCTACGCGGAGGGCGTTGAGGGGGCTCGATGGTCTGACTTGGCCGCGGAGCCGCAGGACCAGCCCCTGACCGGAGTTGGATAAACCGAACAGTGATGAGCTGCGGCGACCACCATCTGACTGCAGCGGTCCAGAGCTGAACTGCTGGACTCCGGTTGAGGTATCACGCAGTGCGGACAGACTCTGGCCGTCCTGGACGCGAGCACTCCCACCCTCCTTGGCCTTGCGGCTTGCGGCTAGGGCAGCAAGTCCGAAACGGCGGTTCTGTCCCACACGATCGGCAGAGGCGGCATCAGAAGTGTTGGTTGGCTCGAGCATATATCTGCTACACAGATAGTTACGCGCCCTAGGGAGGTCCGGTTGAAATCAATGTACGGAGGTCACCTACCTCGATCAAGGCACTTTTTTCCCTTTTTCCCCGGTGCTCTCCGGTGGCCCGAGATCTGAGGGTTGACCACACTCTTTGATAAATGCCTCTGTCTCGGCTTCGTAGATCAGGAAGGGGTCGTCGAGATTCAGGTATTTTTCGTCCTCGACATAGATGGAGTCCCAGTCGATGACGTAGCGCGATTTGTGCCCTGCCAGGGCCCGCATCACCGTCGACCGTGCCCGTGCCCTCGTATCCGCCGGTGGCTTGAGGATGGCTTCCTTGATCTGCTCCTCGTCGACGACACCCCGCACGATTCCGCGTCGACGCAGGTCATGGTACAGTCCACGCTCCGGATTCAGGTTGTGGTATTCCAGGTCCAGGGACTGGATCCATGGATCGTTCCACTCGAGCCCCTCTTCCTCGATAAACGTCTCGAGCAGCCATTTCTTCGTCACCCAGTCGATTCGATCGACGAGGGCCATGGGATCGTGGGCCAGGGCGTCGAGCACCAGACGCCATTCATCCAGCACCCAGTCTCCCTCCGGATCTTTGCCACGCAGATACGTCTCTGCAAGACGTAGATATTGTCGTTGGATCTCCAACGCCGTCGTGAAACTGCCATCCTCGAGTTGTACCTCCCACTTGCAGGTGAGATCTCGTGAGATGTCACGAATCGCCTGCACGGGATCGAGCAGACTCACATCGGGGACAATGCGTTCCTCCAGCAATTCCAACATCAACGCCGTCGTCCCCACCTTCAGCGCCGTGGCGTATTCGGACATGTTGGAGTCGCCCACGAGCAGATGCAGGCGACGGTAGAGACCCCAGTCGGCGAGTGGCTCGTCGCGGGTATTGATGATGGCCCGGCTGAACTGAATCCACTGATAGATTTCGGTGACGATGTGATCCGCTCGCTGGGAGATCTGATACGTCACCTCCCCTTCCTCGCCGCTGCCGTATTCGAAGATGTCGGTGTGGCAGCCGACGCGCCCCGAGCCGGCAAAGATCTGGCGACTGACGAAAAATGGCAGGATCGCCGGTAGCAGAACCTGCGAAAATGGGACATCACGGCGGACCAGGTAGTTTTCGTGACAACCGAAAGTGGCCCCCGTGTAGTGATCGATATTGTTCTTGAAAAAACCGGCTTCCTCCGCCAGGCCGAGTTGGTCGAGTGCTCGTTGGACGATCACATCACCGGCACGATCGGAGGCGACGAGGTCGAACAGGCCGCGACACTCGGGCGTGGCGTACTCGATGTGCCCCATGTCGATGTAGATCCGTCCGCCATTAAAGAGGAAACCACCATTGCCGGGGGGTTCATCTCGGCCGCGATAGTGGATATCGACGATGCCGAGATTTTCACGGTAGAATACCGTGTCCTTCGTCTTTACCGAGATAAAGTCGGGGCTGAGAAAGGGATCGGAATCAGGCGGCATGCAGCCGAACTCGGTCTCGAGGCCGTAGATGCGGGTACGCATGAGAATGCGGCACGGCCGCCGTTAGCGGAACTGCGCCAGTGCTCCTTCGAGGTCGGCCTCGGTCAACAGACGGAATTTCGTTTTCGTCGGCAGTGTGCGATCAAGGACGGCCGCCTCGATACGCCCGGCGTCGAGAGCGCCGCCAATCGCGGCCACCACGTCCTCGTCGGTGATGGGTCGGTCTGCCTCCAGCTCTTCCTCCGCATCTTCTCGTTCTGCCTGAATCCGACCCGCCGCCCAGGCATCGAGAGCCCGGGACAGCGCCTCTTCCAGAGAGACCTGGCGATCGTCGTCCTTCCCAAGGCGGGCGAGAATTGCCTCGGCGCTGTCGGCGGTTCCGGCGATGGCGGCGGCGGCAGCCGAGGATGAAAACGAACCATCGGCATCGATCGTGTAGAATGTCTCGAGTGGATCGGATGGGTCCAGTTCGGCAACCACCATGCGGGCGATGAATGGGGAGCGGAAGATCTCGTCGAAGGCGGCCTTCATGAGTGGCCCCAGGCCAAAGGCGACGAGACGTTGCAGAGATACATCACTCGCCGACAGATTGAATGCCTCCACGTGGGCGATGTCGATGATGGCCTTGCGCAGTTTCTCGATATCGGCGGGATGACCGACACCGGCGGAGGCGACCTGATTGTATACCTCGAACAACTTGCGCGGTCCGGGCGTGGAGGTCAGCAGCAAGACGCCGGCGGCGTAGGCGACACCGACGACGGGACTGGCCCCCTCGAGTTGGTCCTCCAGATAGTCGCGCCGATTGCGGATCGCATCGACCCACCGATAGGGTTCATCCAGCATGGCCGGTATCCTTCAAGCATCGGCGCATCAGCTACCTACCTGCAGGCTGCTATAGTGCGTTGCCAGATCCGCTTCGGGAATGTCGGTGATGCCATCGCCGGTGACGCGCATGACTTGCGGATAGATCGCCGCCGTGGACTTGAAGCCCCCTGTCGCCGTATCAAATTCTGCTGCCGTTTCGAGCATCTGCAGTACGAGTCGGAGGGCATCTGACTCGTCACGCTCGGCAAATGGCCGTTCCCAACGATTGAGAAAATAGAGCGCCCCGCGAATGATGGGAGATCCGGAACCTGTCGTGCAAAAATCGACGGTCTCGAAGTTGGCCCCGAGCACATCGTAAAAGTAGATGTGGCCTCCTGCCTGGGGACCGCTGACTTCATGAGTGATGTAGATGGGAACGACGGCGCCGATGCCCTGCAGCGCCATCGGCAGATTGTCCTTCAACAGACGCGACAACGTCCGCAGGCGACCATCGAGGCTCAATTCCTGCAACTGGGTGCGGCGATAATGCTGAAAAGAGATCTCCAGCAGACGGGCGATTTCATAGGCATTTGCTGGGGACCCGGACAAGGCCAGCACGGAACGGTCATCGACGGAAAGCACCTTGGCGGCGCGATCATAGACGACGACATTGCCCGCCGTGGCGCGGCGATCCCCGGCGACGAGGACACCATCGCGGTAGCGCAAGGCCAGAATCGTCGTCCCTTCGGTCTGCGCCCCGGGTGGTCCGACTCGTTCGGTGTCGAATCCGGACGCTACCTGGGGCGAGGGCAGTTGCCCCCGCTCTTTCAGGATACTGAGGAAGTCGCCGCTGTCGTCTAGCAAGTGTCTCCTGGACGCCGTGATCTATTGGCCCGTGCGCTGACGATACCGTCGCGCCTGGTTGGGATCAACCTTACGCATACGCCTGAGCAGGTCATCCGTGTTTGGCCGTTCCTCCTTCGGCCGCCGTGGGCCGGATTCATCATTGCTGTCGTCACCGCTGTCGACTGGGCCTTTCGGCCGTGGCGCACGGTCACGCATCTCGAGACTCATGGTGTCTCCTTTGCGGTCGGCGTTGAAACCAGCGCGGCGAGCAACTCCTCCACCGTGCCAGCCTGATCGAGTCGTCGGTTGAAGATAGCCGCCGTGTCAGCGTCTACACAACTCTTCAAGTCGACGGTCTGCACGCGCCCCTGGACACCGAACTCGATGCTGTCCCAATTCAGTGAACGCACCTGGGCGCCAAATTTTTCCAATACTCGTCCACGAAACCAGGCCCGCGTACCCGCCGGGGGTGTTACCACGGCCGCCTCAATGCTGGTACTGTCACTGTAGCGGAAGACGGAGCCATCCCCGGCACTCTCCAGCATGAGATACAGACCTTCCTGGGGGTCGACGTTGTGATACTCCAGGTCCTGGCTCTGCAGCCACGACCGGTCCTCCGGTTTGCCCCAATCCAGTCCTTCAGAGTCAGCAAAGGCATCGAGCAGCCATTTCTTTGTCACCCAATCACAACGACCCACCAACTCCAGTGGATCCCCGGCGAGCGCCTCGAGCGCGGCTTGCCACGAGTCCAGAATCCAATCGGTCTCGTCGTCACGTCCCGCCGTCAACTGACGCGCCCTGTCGAGATAGGCGGCTTGCACGTCCACCGCCGTCGTCGGCGTGCGGTCCGCCAGTTCCACCTCCCAGCGCCGTCCCGGGTCGCGGCTGATCCCTTTCACGGCGCCGATGGGATCGGCAAGTTCCAGGGCGGGCACCCGACCGGCCTCGAGTAGTTCAAGCACGAGGCGCAGGGCACCCACCTTCAGCGCCGTCGCCCACTCACACATGTTGGCGTCGCCGATGATGATATGCAAGCGTCGATAGCGCGCCGGGTCGGCGTGTGGTTCATCTCGAGTATTGACCAGAGGTCGCCGCGTCATCGTATCGACGCTGGCGATGACTTCGAAAAAATCGGATCGCTGCGCCAGCTGGAACAGAGCCTGATCGTGACGGTTGTCCCCCTCGACGCCGACCTTGCCGGCGCCAGCGTAGATCTGGCGCGTCACCAGAAAGGGCAGCAACGCCGCCACCACGTCGTCGAAAGGAATTGACCGCGGCAGCAGAAAGTTTTCGTGGCAGCCGTAGGAGTGCCCCTCAAAGTCGGTGTTGTTCTTATATAGACGAACCGTTCCTTTACGACTGGAGGCCCGTCCTCGCTCCTCGGTACGGCGACGGGCACACTGCAGCAGGATGCGTTCGCCCGCACGATCCTGAGCGACCAGGTCGGCCAACGACAGACATTCGGCTGTACTGAACTCGGGATGGGTGTGATCGTTGTACAGACGCGCACCATTGCTGAGGATCAGGTCGGACTTTAGCTCCTTGAGTGGGATCTTGCGGACCCGATCCTTTTGCAGATGTTCGGTCTCGTCCTTGTCCTGCAACAATTCGTCGACCTCAAAACCACGCATATCCAACCGCGGGTTTTCCAGATCGTAGTCCCAACGGGCGACAAAATCTTCCCGCGTGTAGCAACGGATCAACTCCATCGACTCCGTCACGACATCGAGATCGTCGACGCCGTCGACCTGGATTCCGTATTCGGTCTCCAGGCCGCAGAGTCGGCGCGGGGCATCCTGCTCTGAGGTGACAGAGGAGATCAGATAACCTTGCCGGCGGCGGCACGATCGCGGGAGCGCTCGGAGTTCGCCGTCTTAGGCTGCACACGCACAACATTCTCAGGGTCGTAGTCGAGCAGCTTCAGCCAATCCTCGACACTATCAGTCGGGGGAAAGACCTCGTTCTCGCGATATTCCGAACGCACAGCCTCGAGCAGATCCTCTTCTCTGAGGCCCGCCTGTTCGATACTCTTTTCATCGATAGCCCGCTTGATCGCCGCTTCCTTGGCGCGTTGCACGATATTATCGATCAACGCCCCCGAGGCGAGATCGCCAAAATGCAGACTCTCCGTGCGTCCCGAGCGCAACGCGACCTCGAGAAACTTGGTTTCCTCTGTACGCGCGAACAGCGCCTTCGTCGCCCCTTCGATAAAGGCCTCACGCGCCTTGCCAGGGCCACCGTGATCTTTTACAGCCACTGGGTCGAGGGGCAGATCTTCGGTCACGTAGAGTCCGAAGATATCCTTCGCCGACTCCTGATCCGGGCGGGCGACCTTGATCTTGCGATCGATGCGGCCCGGACGAAGGATGGCGGGGTCGATGAGATCGTGGCGATTTGATGCGAGAATGATGACCACATCCTGCAGCGAGTCGATGCCATCCATTTCAGTGCAGAACATGGGTACGACGGTGTTGGCGATGTTATGGCTGCGCATGGACCGACGCGTTCCGAGGATCGACTCAGCCTCGTCGATAAAGATGAAGGGCAGAAACCCCTCTTTCCGCTTCTGCCGCGCCTGGGCGAAGAGCTCACGCACCATGCGCTCGGTCTCGCCGAGCCACATGTTGAGAATTTCGGGACCCTTGATGTGCATGAAGTATTCCTGCACCTGCAGGCCCTCTTCCTCCCGCAGGTGCTGCACGAGGCTGTAAGCTGTGGCCTTGCCAATCAAGGTCTTGCCACACCCGGGTGGTCCATACAGCAGAAAGCCTTTGGGCGTTGAATAGTGAAACTTTTCGAACAGTTCCGGATGCAGGGCAGGCAATTCGATGGCATCGCGGATGGCGCGGATCGCTTCGTGCTGGCCGCCGATACGATCCCACGGCATTGGCGGAATGTCCTCGAGGAAGTGCTCCTTGCTCTCCTTCGAGGGAATGCGCTCCAGTGCCACTTTCATCGACGGATCGGTGCGCACCTCGTCCCCCACCTTGAGGTCGATCTCCGCCAGCTCCTTGGCCCGCTCGATGACGAAGTCGGCAGTGCCGTGTTCGTTGCCAATGCGCAGGCGACCTTCTTCGAGCACATCGGAGACTCGCGCCACCGGTCCTACGGCTGCGTAGCCCATGAGGCCGACGACGGCATATGCCTCGTTGATCAGCACCCGTGTCCCGACCTTGAGATCCTCCGGGTTCACCCGCGGATCGATGTTGGCGTAGTACTCGGAGCCGCCGACAAAGACCGTGGCGATACCCGCCTTCGGCGAACCGAGAAATATGCCGATGCGGTTGGCCGGCGCCGTGACCTTTTCCAGCGCCGCCTCCAACTCGACGAGCGCGCGACGGGCCTCGTGGAAGGTGATCTCCCGATCCATCAGCTGACGTCGCAATTGATAGAGCAACGGGCGGGCCGGATCGCGCTCAGGCAGCGTCAGCAGGACCTGATCGACGAGTCGAATGGGCTCGTCCTCGCCCCCCTCCGCGGGCTCGGCAGGCTCGCCGCCGCGTAGAGCTGCGGGGATCTCGTCCTCCTCCAGATACCGCCCGAAACCTGAGTCGTGGTCCTGTGCCATACCGTCAGTCCTGATGCTAGTGGATGATGGTTCCGAGTCGAGTGTAGCGCGAGCGCAATGGTAGGGTGGGCAGATTCCAGAGGAAATTGCCGGCATCGAGCAGCAATTGTGGCAACCCGGTGTAAAGCGGTCCGCTCACAAGGTGCGACGACCAGTAGATGATCATCGCCTTGCCCTTTATCAACTTGCGTGGCACGGGACCGAACATGCGACTGTCATTGGAATTGTCGCGGTTGTCCCCCATCATGAAGTAGTGATCGGCCTTGACTCGATACGGCCCGAAGTTGTCGCGTGCACTTGCCGCTCCTGGAAGAATTCGGGGATCCGTCAGTTTACCGGTGGGCGACAGTTGAAAGGGTTTGCCATCGACATACAGTTGCTTGTCGATAACCTGCACCGTCTGTCCGCCGACGGCGACGCAGCGCTTGATCAGGTCGCGGCCTACCTCCGTCTTGGAACGGAAGATGACGATATCCCCGGGCTCCGGGTCCCGCAAACCGGGCAGTCGGAACAGGGGCTCGCTGAGAACGGGCAGCCCCACCGGAGCGCCGTAAATGAATTTGTTCGCCAGCAGATAGTCGCCGATATAGAGGGTGTCCTCCATCGAGCCGGACGGAATGTAAAACGCCTGCACGACGGTGCTGCGAATCAGTAGTGCCAGACCCACAGCGATGAGTATGGAGGACCCGTAATCGCGGAAACTTCCGCGGGAAGGGCGGTTGCTGGCAGAGTCTGTCTTTGGAGGCATTGTTCCCATTCGGAATGAGGGGTCCGGTCAGACCCGGACCAACTGCTTAGGCGAACATACAAAAGCGCTAATTCATTGTAAAATCAAGACCTACTATATGCTTTCCCGATGACCGACCCGTTCGGCTCCCGGTTCGCGACAGGGCCCTGTGCAAAGGGTGTAACTCCTTGTGAAACAGTTAGATCCTCGCTATAATTGAGCGATGAAGATCACCTTCTGGGGCGTCCGCGGCTCCTTTCCAGTGTCGTCGCCGGACGTCATCCGTTACGGGGGCAATACGCCCTGCATCGAGGTCCAGACCGACGACGGCACGATCGTGATCGACGCCGGGACGGGGATTCGGGGACTGGGCAAGTCCCTTCTTGCGCGCGGTGTCTCCCATGTCGATCTGTTGCTCAGCCACGCGCATTGGGATCACATTCAGGGCTTCCCTCACTTCGAGCCTCTTTTTCACGACGATGTCTCCATCACCGTACACTCCCTCAGACACCCTCGTCACACGCTGTCGAGTATCTTTTCGGAGCAACAGCAGGAGTCCTTCTACCCGGTCAGGCTCGAAGATCTGAAAGCTCGCATCACATTCGTCGAGCACGATGACGGCGAGGCCTTCGAAGTTGCCGGTGCGCATGTCGTGATCCGGCGACTGAACCACCCTGGAGTGGCTGGGGGGTTTCGCATCGAGTTCGGGGTACGCACCTTCTCCTACATCAGCGACACGGACCTCAATGGCGAGTGCTTGCTGGCCTCGGATCTTCCAGCGACACCCAAAATTGAAGATATCGACTGGCTCAGGCGGTTACGTCAGTCGGCGTGTGATCTGGGTCAAAGTGCCGATCTGATGGTTTGTGATACTTTTTTCCTTCCGGATGAGTACGACTCGACCTGGGGCCACAGTCGCCCTGATGACTTTGTCGAGTTTGCGACGGAGGCCGGTGCAGGCACGGTGTGCCTGTTCCACCATCGTCCCGATCGTAGCGACGACGAAATGGATACCATCGTCGATGCCTGTCGGGCCAAGGTGAAAGGTGACCTCCGAGTATTGGGCGCCAACGAAGGTCTGGAAATCGACCTGTAACCCGAAACCTATCCTCACCCCCTCACCCAGATAAAGGTTGTGCTTTGCACGTGAAGCTGTGGGGCACCCGGGGGTCAGTCCCCTCTCCCACATCAGCAACGACTCGGTATGGTGGCAACACGCCCTGCGTGAGTGTCCGTGCTGCCGATGGGAAACTGTTGATCCTCGACGCCGGAATCGGGCTGCATTGGCTGGGAGGCGAGTTGCTGGGCAATGGCTTTGCCGAAGATGGCGAGGCACACGTGCTGATCACCCATACGCACTGGGCCCATATTCAGGGACTGCCCTTCTTTCAACCCATGTTGATAGCTGCTTGTAACATCCACCTCTATGGCGATGGCGGTGACACACCCTTTCGGGAAGTCCTGCTACGGCAGATGGAACACGCCTACTGCCCCGTTCCCAATTTCTTCGAGGATCACATTGGTGCGACGTTGACGACAACACAACTCAACGAATCATCTTTCCGTATCGGCGCCACAACGATCACGCCGCGCCGGGTCAACCACACCCCGGGTGTGCCCACCCATGGGTTCCGCCTCGACAACGGCAACAGTTCGCTGGCCTACATCCCCGACGTGGAGTATCTCGACGACACGCACAGGCGTCCGGCGTTGGAATTAGCGGATGGTGTCGATCTGCTCATCCACGACGCTCATCACACTTCGGCGGAGTACGAATCGCGGCGCGGATGCGGTCACTGCAGCGATGATATCGCAGTGGAACTGGCGCGCGAGGCCCGCGTGGGCAAGATTCTACTATTCCATCATCATCCCGATCACGACGACGACGTGATCGACGGTGTCGTCAGCAGGTATGCTAATAGTGGTTTCACCGTCGAAGGCGCCGCCGAACGCACCGAGCATATCCTTGACTCTTCCTGACAGAAGTAACCACATCTTCCCGCTTCGCTTCGCCCTGTTGGCAGCCCTTGTTCTGACCACTGGCTGCGGCAAGAAAGATGCAGAATTGCAGCAGACTCATGCGTATATGGATTCCCTGCGCATCTACCTTGGCGACCTGCGCCTCATGGATCATGAGATCAACAAAGCGATTGCGGGGGATTCCGTCTCCGCCGATCTCATCGTACCCATGATCGCCGAGCGCCTGCGACCTACGGTCGATGACCTGCGCCAGCGTGCCGATGGACTGCACCCGACGCCGGCCGTGCGCAGCGCCCACACGTTGCTGATCTCGTACCTCGATGTGCGCCTGCAGGCCTACGACGCCGCACTACGAGGCCAGACCGAGGCGCGGACGGAACTATTCGACCTATTCTCTTCCAAGCAGATCGAGGCGCAGATGATCGGACGCGATCTTGAGGAAGAATCGCGGCGACTACTCAGCCAGATCCCCGATTACCGGTAACGCTCTTCCTGCCAGGGATCACCACGGTCGTGGTAGCCACGCTGTTCCCAGTAACCGGGTGCATCCTCGACTCTGAATTCGAGTCGGCGCAGAAACTTTGCCGACTTCCAGGCATACCGCTGCGGCACCAGTAGACGCAACGGCCCCCCGTGTTCCAGCGGCAATGGCTGGCCCTGCAACTCATAGGCGAGCAGCACATCCTCCGTCGTGGCATCCTCGAGGGACAGATTTGTGTTGTAACCGTCCGCCCCGTGGGCGATGACGAACCCCACCCTCTCGGTGGGCCGAACGAGATCGACCAGGGTCGTGAAGGGGATACCCGCCCACGCCAGATCGAGGCGGGACCAGGTGGTGACAC
>DPVW01000378.1:29095-29285 GCA_003529325.1 Candidatus Latescibacterota bacterium
TACCCGCCCACGCCAGATCGAGACGGGACCAGGTGGTGACACAGTGAAAGTCCGAAGTCTGTCGTCGTTTCGGCGCCAGATCGATAAGGGCCTGCCAGTCCAGCAGCAGCGGCGCCTCGACCTCACCGTCGACGGTGAAGCGCCACCGGCTGTCGTGAAATGGCGGCCGCACACCAAGATCGAGAACCGG
>DPVW01000337.1:0-165 GCA_003529325.1 Candidatus Latescibacterota bacterium
CTGGGGTTGCTCGCGATCACGCCCTCAGCGGTCGAGCAGTGGGTTCAGCCGTCGAGAGGGCCTCGTATAACAAAGAAATTCGATAACTTCTGGTATTTACTTAGGTTAGGTATTTTTTTCTCACCATAGTCGGGCGCGCTCCTGACCCGAAATGTGGGACAGTAA
>DPVW01000337.1:529-5862 GCA_003529325.1 Candidatus Latescibacterota bacterium
GTCTCGGTTTTTCGTTGGCCCTCGGTGAGCAGGCCCTGGATCTGTCCGCGCAGGGCGTGGTAACTGGCTGGCGTCGTCATCTCCAGGCGAGCCTACGTGCGCCAGTAGGTGGACTCGGCGGTGGGTTGGTAGGATATGCGCAGATGCGGCGTGTTGATGCGGGCACCGTCCTGGTGCCGGCTGGTGACAGCAGCCTCGGTGAGACCTGTGGTCAGCAGTGTCCGTTCGATGGGGTAGGTCGCTTTGCCGGTGACGAACATTTCCTCCACGTGACGACTCAATGGGGAGAAGAAATTCGCCAGTGTGCCCATAGGCAGGTAGATGTTGGTCGACAGGGGCTTGGGCTCACCAGCGATGTGGGCGGCGAAGTTGAAGTCGCCCACCAGGCCATTGCCGGCGATGACGGAGCAACGCAGGCCGTCGTTGTGCTCGTAGACGTAGGCCCACGGATCCTTCATCAGCGACTTCATTTCATCGATGGTGGGGAACACGTTGTTGAAGCCCGGGCGCGCCGAGGTCAGACTATGGCTGCGACTGAGGCAGGTTTCGAACAGTCGCTGTGACCAGAGGCCTTCGGAGTGGGCCTTCCAGAAGGTGTCGCCGCGATAGGCCTGCACCCATTTGATGCCCGTCTCACCCCCATGACGTCGTTCGACCATGGACTGCACGGTCTCGAAGGCGTGGAAATCGCCGCCGTCGAGCCAGCTGCCACAGACACACATGGCCTCTTCGATCTGGGCGTTGCGTGGCATCTCGACGTCGGGCACACGCCAGGTGACGGGTAAGGAAGAGCCGGCCATGAAGGGGAAGTCGAGTTCACGCGACGACTGGTACATCTCCAGGGCCCAGTCCCATTTCCAGGACAGATGTTTGTCGTTGAAGACGGGCACACTGCGCCCACAGGTGCGAAAGACGGACTCCATCTGTTTGAAGAATTCGTATCGTGGCCACAGGGTCTGGCCCTTGTCGTTGGCGGGGTAGTCGCCGTGTTCGGCGATGAGCAGCACACCGTCGACGGCCAGGTCACTGCCACCGAGTGTCAGCGACTCAGCGATGGTGGGATAGAGTGTCAGTCCGGGGAATCGAGTCTCACGTTCGTGGCTCACATCGTCATCACCGACCTGGTCGACATACATGGAGACCACATCCACCGGCGGGCGGTGATGGGCGCCATTCCAACCGTAGCCGTCGAGAAATCGGTCGACGATGTGCTGGGCATGGGCGTGTTTGCGATAGATGGAGACGAGGGCGGCGATTTTCAAAGCAGCCGGCCACCTCGATAGGCCTCCACACCCCGCGCGACGCTGTGCAACAACAGGCAGGCTTCGTCCGAGCCCCAGATCTTTATCAATTCCAGCATCGTGCTTTCCTCCCCATCCCAGGGAAAACCGAAGACGATGTCGAAGTCATCGAGGGCATACCCAAGTTCCGGGTATGCGGACGGGGCGTCGCCTATTGTAGCCAAGCGCGGATCTTCGCCTTCGGCTTTGCGGAAGTCTGTGGGCAGAAAGCTGCCCCTGACGAAGCGGGCGTCGGAACCGAATCGTTCTGCAAGGTCACGGGAGACGCGGACGAGCTCGTCATCGAGTTCGATGCCGTATGACTCGTAGCCCAACATGTCGGCCATGATAGCGATCACGCCTGTCGCCGATCCCAACTCCAGAAAGCGCAGACCGGGAGCGCGTCGCTCGATCAGGGCCTGCTGCACGACAGCGTAATCGGCGGCGACAAAGGGATGCCAGGTGTCCTGACGCACCTCCATGTCGAAGCGAGTCCACAACTCCCAGCCTTCTTCGCAGAGGGCATCCAGGCGTTGCTGCAACTCGCGGTCGAGGTCTGCACTCATTCTCAGCGCACTTCTGCTACGCGCACGACCCGATCGACTCCGTATGGGTAGCCGGTGGCATCGATGCAGAGCAGGCCTGAATCGCCGTCGTGGGTGTATGCGAGTTCTTCGTCATTGTCGAGCCAGTGAATGGCGGCAACGGACCGCCTGACACCGGTGAAGCCGCGAGGACCGGCGCCACCACTACCGGTCGTCACATGGGCATCACCGCCGACGGAGAGATTGTGCACGAAAAGATAGAGGCGACCGTCGGCTTCGAGAGCAAAGTCGGCTCCCGTGCCTCGCACGGCACTCGGTTTGCCGCCATAGATGATCTGCTCCTGTCCCGCGATCCACTCACCGACACGACGCAGTGTGGCGGACTCGTAGTCGGGGATGGCGCCGCCGGCGGTGGGGCCGACGTTGAGCAGGTAGTTGGCGCCGACCTTCCGGCAGGCGCACAGATTCTCGATGATCTGTGGTGGTGACATGTAGTTGAAATCTTCGGCGCCGATGCCCCAATGGCGGTTGAAGGTCTGACACATCTCGGCGGCGATATACTTGTCCATGCCGTCGCGGTCCATCGGTGTCGGTCGCCCCTGCTCGAAGGTGACGGAGTCGATTTCGGGATGGCCCACACTGCCTTTGGCACCCAGGCCGGTGTTGTTGATGATCATCGCCTCGGGCTGATGTTTGCGGATCATCCCATAAAGACGGTCCTCTTTCCAGTCGGCGTCCGGTTTGCTCCAATTGCCGTCGAACCACAGACCACCGATGTCGCCATACTGGGTACAAAGGACCTCCACCGACTGATGCAGGTAGTCGAGATAGGCGTCGAAGTCGTCGTTGAAGCTGGGCTGGAACCAGTCCAGGGTCGTGTGGTAGAACAGGGGAAGAATGCCCTCGGCGTGGCAGCCTTCGATCAGTTCGGCGACCAGGTCGCGTCCGGCGGGGCTGTGGGGGGCGTCGTGTTCACTGAGGCCGCGTGTGTCGTAGAGGGAGAAGCCATCGTGATGTCGACTGGTGAGGGTAATGTATTTCATCCCCGATTCTCTGGCGATGCGGGCGATGGCACGGCCGTCGAACCCGTCGGCAGTAAACCGATCCTTCAGCTTCGCATACTCCTCCATCGGGATTTTGCGCAGGTGCTGGACCCATTCCCCCTGGCCGAGTTGTGCGTACAATCCCCAATGGATGAACATGCCGTAGCCCATCTGTTCGAAGCGGGCAACGCGGGGTTCAGGGCTGGGGACAGCCATGATGGATCCTTTCAGCTTGGGTCGGCAAGGCGGGTGGGCGCGACGCACGGTTACCACGCACCCCTTATTATATCGATTTTTCCCCACCCTCTGTCGAGGAGGACTTCTTGCGTCCACCCGCCGCCAGTGCCACGCGCCGGCTCACCGAAACCGAGAAGGTGCAATTCCGCGATCGTGGTTACATCAAAAATCTGCCCGCCTTCGAGGCAGCGGCGGTAGCCGAACTTCAGCAACGCTTCGATGATCTCTGGAGCCTGTTGCCAGAGGGCACCGACATCAACAAGGTGAATTGCTGGCACAAGGCCAACCGCTGGGTCTATGATCTGTGTGCGACGCCGGCGATCCTCGACTATGTGGAGGATCTCATCGGCGAGGACATGTTTCTCTGGGGCTGCCAGTTCTTCTGCAAGTTGCCCGGGGGCGTGAGTACCGATGTCCCCTGGCACCAGGACGCCCAGTACTGGCCGCTGGCACCAAAGGAGACGGTTACCGTCTGGCTGGCGCTGTACGATACCGACGACAACAATGGCGCCATGCGTGTCGTTGCCGGCAGTCATCGTACGGGACTGCAGGAGCATGGCCTCGTGGAGGGGGACAAGTATGTGCTGGCTCAGTCCATCGATGAGAGCAAGTTTGACGCCGCCGACATCGTCACCATCGACCTGCAGGCGGGGCAGATGTCACTGCACGACGACGGCCTCATTCACGGCTCGGGGCCAAGCACGTCGGGGCAACGCCGGGTGGGGCTGACGATGCGTCTGGCGCCGACCAGGGTCCAGTGCGACCTGTCCGAGTGGCCCAATTTCGAGGCCTATCTCATGCGTGGGCGGGATGCCTACGATCACAATCCGCAGGGCAAGGTGCCCACAGCAGATGAGGTGCCGACGAAGATGTTCCCCCTGTCATCTGAATTCGCTTGAGGAGTCTGATATGTGCCGGAATATCCGACCGCTGTATAACTTTGCGCCGCCGGCGACGGAGGACGAGGTGCGCTCCTCCGCCGTGCAATTTCCGCAAGGTGAGCGGTTTTCCGCAACCTTCGGCGGCCAATGAGGCCGCATTTGAGCGCGCCATCGACGCGATCGCTGCCAATACCCGGGTATTGATGGAGGAGCTGGTCACGGCCGCGCCGAAACGGGATCGCGAGGTCGAGACGGCAAAAGCCAAAGCCAAGGCGGCGCTGCGTTACGCCAAGCGCTGATTGACCCCCACTTCCCGTCCCGGTATACTCCGCTGCCAGGAGGAAAAGCGAGCATGTCTACAGGACTCACAGCGCAGCAGATCGAGCAGTTCACGGAGCTCGGGTATCTGATGGTGCCTGATGTGTTTACCGATGACGAGATACAACCGCTGCGCGACGAGATTACCGACGTCATCGATGGCGCCGCCCGACGTATGCTGGCGGAGGGCAAGATCAGTCAGACCTGGGAACAGGAGCCCTTCGAGACACGGCTGACACGACTGTATAATGAGTGTGACGAGATCCTGCCGCCCATCGTCGGCCGTGCCGGGGGTGGACACAGTGGTCCCGCCTTCTTCGAGTTTATCAGCAACAAGAGTCTGCTCGCCAAGATCGGCTCTCTTGTTGGGCCCGAGATCATCGGGTCGTCGGTCTATCGCATTCGCCCGAAGATGCCCGGTTATGCCAAGGGTGCGGTGCCCTGGCATCAGGACTCCGGCTATTTCAGCCCACATTGCGACAAGGATCTCATCGTTACCTGTTGGATCCCATTGGTCGACACCTATCCGGAAAATGGCTGTCTGCAGGTGCTGCCCAAAGCGCACCGCGAAGGTGTCTCACGGCACTTCACCAATGGACCTGGTGGTTTTCTGGTGATCGAGGAGCAGGATCTGCCCGTGCCCGGCCCCGAAGCGGTGACCGTACCCGTGCCCGCCGGTGGGGTGTTGCTCATGACGAATCTGACACCCCACTGTTCATCACAGCATGAAAAGGATGTCGTTCGATGGGCGGTGGACGTGCGTTATCAGTCGGCTGACGTACCAAACAATATTGGCGAGGTGCCAGCTGACTACTCAGAGGAGCGCCCAACCCACGAGATCGCCTGTTATCCACCGGAGGCGGACTTCGTCCTACAGAGTCCGGCGCAACCCGAGATGGTCGTCGACTCGTGGCACGCATTCCATGAGATTCGTCAACGTTTCGAAAATGAGCGCCCTCCGGGGCCGCGGCGCGGTTGGGTGCCGGCGGAGACGGCACAGGCTTGAATCGGCTTAACCGAACGCTACCA
>DPVW01000337.1:6247-14710 GCA_003529325.1 Candidatus Latescibacterota bacterium
TTTTTGGCTGTGGCGGTGACGGCTCCACGCTGGGACCGGATGGTACACCGATCGTTGATGATGACCCCATCGACGGCGACCCCGGCAACGGTGATTCGACGGCCGTGTCGGTTACACTCAGCCAGTTGAGTGCCGACATCTTTACGCCAAAATGCGCCACGTCAGGCTGCCACGGATCGTTTCCGTCAGCAGGCATGTCCCTGGCAGCAGCCAATATCGCGGCGGCAATCATCAATGTACCGAGCAATCAGCGGCCGAATCTGAAACGCATCGACCCGGGCAATCCGGACGGGTCCTATCTGCTGCAGAAGGTTCGTGGCATCGGCGCCAATGCGCAGATGCCCCTGGGTGGCACACCGCTGAGTGCGGCGGAAATTCAACTCATCGCCGACTGGATCACCGCCGGCGCACAGTGATCAGTCGTTGGCTTCAACGGATAGGTCTGGGCTCTCATATGACAGCAAAGGTCACCAAGGTCGAACGATTCATCCTGCACGTGCCCTTCGTGGACCGCGTGCGTCGCGAGATGGAACGGGCGGGAGTGCATTCCTGGTCCGAACTGGAGATCAGCAAGGTCGAGACGGACGCCGGTGTCACCGGTTGGGGGGAGACGATCCAGAATTACACCTGGGGTCGGGTGAAGAATGAGCAACGCGTCATCGGCAAGTCGCCGGCAGAGACGATGTGGGACGACTCTCTGGGCGCCGGTCTGCAGATGGCCCTGTTCGATGCGGCGGGCAAGTTGGCGGGCGTCCCCGTCTATCGTCTGTTGGGATCCAAGGTGCGCGACTGGTGTGCGATCTCGTTCTGGGACCACGACATGTCACCGGAGAAATACGAGGAGGAGGCAAAGGTTGCCGTCTCCCTCGGCTATACGTGCATCAAGATCAAGACGCGGCCGTGGTTCGATGTGCGTGAGACCATCGACCGCATCAGCAAGGTGACACCCGATCACTTTCGTATCGATGCGGACTGGAATGCCTTTCTCGTCAATGCTTCGAATGCGATCCCCCTGTTGCGCGAGTTGGAGCGGACCTTTCCAAAGATCAAGATTTTTGAAGATCCGATTCCCCGACACGACGCTTCCGGCAACCACTTCATGCGGTCGCAGATCGAGACGGCCGTCGCTCATCACTACGGTTCGATCGGCACGCGTGAGGGGCTCGAGATGGGCGGCGTGTGCGATGGTTGGGTCATCGGTGGTGGCATCTCAAAGATCATGCAACAAGGTCATACGGCAGCGGCGCTGAACATGCCCTTCTTCCTGCAGATGGTGGGGGCGGCACCGACGACGGCACTGTCATTGCACCTGAGTGCGGTGTTGTCCGCCGCCCAATGGCCGACGATCACCTGTCACGAGTTGTACGAGCACAGTCTGTTGACCCAACGTATGCCCGTGATCGATGGGCATGCCCGTGTGCCCGAAGAACCGGGTCTGGGAATCAGTCTCGATCCCGAAGCGTTGGAGAAGTATCGGGTGGAGAAGGCGGACCACTCCCTGCCGCGCCGCCTGGTGCGCGTCAATCGCCCTGGAGGCAGCAAGATCTACTTCGGCAATTCCGGTCAGAAGTGGACATTCTACAGCAATGGCAACAGTGCCCTCGACGACTGGGGTTGCAGCACCGATCTGCTCGACGACGATGGCTCCGCCGACTTCGACGAGTTGCACAAGCGGGCGAGTGAATCCCCGGTGATCACAGCCGAATGAGTGCTGGTCGTACACCGGAGTTGCTCATCGACGAGCTGTTCTTTCCCGAGGGGCCGCGCTGGCGGGTCGGTGAGGACGGTGTCGGCAGACTGTGGTTCTCCGATGTCCTGGCCTGCGAGATCAAGTCGGTGGATCTGACCGGCAAGCTGCAGTCCGTGGCTGAGGTGCCAGAGATGCCTTCGGGGTTGGGCTGGTGGCCGGATGGGACCTTCGTCGCCGTGTCGCTGGATGGCAAGCTGAATACGATCGGGACGGACTGCTCGGTTACGCCCGTGACCGACATGTCTGTCCTGGATGGTTTCGGCTGCAATGACATGGTCGTCGATGCGGCGGGGCGTAGCTACATCGGCAGTTATCAGTTGTTGGACGAGTCAAGGCACCCCGGCCCGGGCAACATGCCCGGCTTCAGCCATATCATTCTCGTGCAACCCGACGGTTCGGCCCGTATCGTGGCCGATCGCATGACCTTTCCCAATGGCCCCATCATCACGCCTGATGGTGGCACCTATATCGTCGCCGAGACTTTCGCCAATCGGTTGACGGCGTTCGACATCGAGGCAGATGGTTCATTGACGAATCGGCGCGTCTGGGCCGACATCGGTGCCCCACCGGATGGCATCACGATGGATGTGGAGGGCTGTCTCTGGGTCGCCGTGCCGTACTACATCTATGGAGGTCCAGGTGGATACGTGCGTGTGCGCGAAGGGGGCGAGATCGTCGATCGTATCGACATCGATGGTTACGCCTCCTATGCCTGCACGCTCGGTGGGCCGCAGATGAAGACGCTGTTCCTCTGCCAGTCGACGCTGATTGGTCGCGAACGCTTCCAGGGGGACGGACGCATCATGGTCGTCGACGTCGATGTCCCCGGCACAGGCACCCCGTGAGCGACGCTTGAACTGGGACTTCCCCTACGCCAGTCGGCGCATGCCGGTGCTGGCCCGCAATGTGGTGGCCACGTCGCAGCCCCTGGCGGCGCAGGCGGGTCTGCAGATGCTGGCGCGAGGTGGCAATGCGATCGACGCGGCACTGGCAGCGGCGATGGCGCTGACGGTGGTGGAGCCGAATATGAATGGTATCGGCTCCGATGCCTTCGCCATTCTCTGGGATGGCGCAGCACTGCACGGACTCAATGCCTGCGGACGATCGCCGCAGGCCTGGTCGCCGGCGCACTTCGCCCAATACGAACAGATGCCGACACGCGGCTGGGATGCAGTGACCGTACCCGGGTGTGTGTCGGCGTGGAAAGCACTGTCCAAACGTTTCGGGCGCTTGCCCTTCCCCGATCTGTTCGAACCGGCGATTCGATACGCCCGAGATGGCTGGCTGGTGCCGCCCGTGACAGCTGCCTCCTGGGTGGTGGCGGCGCGCTCGTATGTGGATATGCCGGACTGGGGCGCCGCCTTCAGCCTCGATGGCCGGGCGCCGGGCGTGGGCGAACGGTTTCGGTTTCCCGCGCAGGCGGCAACCCTCGAGCGCATCGCCACCACCGAGGGCGAGGCCTTTTACCGAGGGGATCTGGCGGAGCGGATCGTCGCTCATGCGCAGGCCACCGGTGGTCTGATGAGTGTCGAGGATCTGGCAACACATCAACCGCAGTGGGTGCAGCCCATGGCCGTCGACTATCGCGGTCAGTCTCTGCACGAAATCCCGCCCAATGGTCAGGGCATTACGGCGCTGATCGCACTGGGTATCCTGCGCCAGTTCGATCTGCCCGCGCACCCCGTCGATTCCGCCGACAGCCTGCACCTGCAGATCGAGGCGATGAAACTGGCTTTCGCCGATGCCAAGCGCTACGTGTCGGATCCGGGGACACGAGATGTCGACTTCGAGGCGTTGCTCGACGACGCCTACCTGAAACGCCGCGCCGGCGAGATCGACATGATCCGGGCGCAGGCCCCCGTCTTTGGTACTCCGGGGCAGGGCGAGACCGTGTATCTCACGGCAGCCGACGAAGAAGGCCGCATGATTTCTTTCATCCAGTCCAACTTCTCCGGCTTCGGTTCCGGCGTCGTCGTGCCGGATACGGGGATCAGTCTGCAGAATCGGGGTTCCGGTTTCGTCCTCGACGCCGGGCATCCGAATCAGGTGGATGGTGGCAAACGTCCCTATCACACCATCATCCCCGCCTTTGTCACGCGTGGT
The DNA here is from genome assembly GCA_003529325.1 of Candidatus Latescibacterota bacterium. Lineage (GTDB taxonomy): Bacteria > Latescibacterota > UBA2968 > UBA8231 > UBA8231 > UBA8231. The sequence continues at coordinate 10,101 of DPVW01000337.1, forward strand.
GGGCAGCCACTGATCAGTTATGGCGTGATGGGTGGTCACATGCAACCCCAGGGTCATGCGCAGGTGATGGTCCGTCTCTTTGACTATGAGCAGAATCCACAAGCCGCCCTCGATGCACCCAGGTGGCGTTTCGACACGGGGCTGGATGTCGGGGTAGAATCAGCGATTGGTGCAGAGGTGCTCGCCGATCTGGAGGGGCGTGGACATGAGTTGCATGAACAGGCGCCGGCGCATTTCGGGGGAGGCCAGCTCATCTATCGCCTCGAAGACGGATACCTCGGGGCATCGGAGCCGCGCAAAGATGGGCAAGCCGTGGGCTACTGAGACGGTTGCGCCTCGTGGCGACCGTTTTTCGGGGCGGTTATGTCTCAGATCGTAGGTGACAGGCTTGTTAAGTACCGTCATATTACGCGGCCACGGGCTTTGCCACATGCCTGGAGTACTCATCCAACGACCAGGATCCAAGACTGCTTTTGAGCAATCCCACCGACTATGCTTTCTTCGGCGCCCTGCTGGTGATCGGCACCGTGCTGGGTATCGCCCCCGTGGTGGCGCCACTGTTCCTGGCGCCCCGTTCCACCGGTAAGAAGACGCGCGACACCTACGAGTGTGGCGTCGATACCGAGGGCGGTGCCTGGATGCGTTTCGATATCTCCTACTATCTGTTTGCGCTGATTTTCGTCGTCTTCGAAGTCGATGTGCTGTACATCCTGCCCATCGCCGTCATCTTCGACGACGGCCGATATGTCTGGCGCGATCTCATCGAACTGTCACTGTTCATCGGCATCCTGTTCCTGGCCATCATCTATGCCTGGCGCAAGGGTGTGTTGCACTGGAGGTGAGTCGTTATGTCTGAGATCGCCACCGAGAACACGCCGAGTCTCGACAATACCGAACAACTGTTGGAGCAGGTGCGTCCCCTCGTGCACCTGGACTCACTGGAAAATCTGCTCAATGTGGGCCGCGCCAACTCGTTGTGGCCGCTGACATTCGGTCTCGCCTGCTGCGCCATGGAGATGATGGCTGTCGGTGCCTCTCGCTTCGATCTGGATCGCATCGGGGCCGGTGTGTTTCGCCCAAGTGCACGACAGGCGGATGTGATGATTCTGGCGGGCACGATTTCGCGCAAGATGGGGCCCGTCATCAAGACGCTGTGGGACCAGATGCCATCACCGAAGTGGGCCATCGCCATGGGTGGCTGCACGATCGATGGTGGGCCATTCAAGTATCCTGGGCAATACGCCATCATCGAGGGTGCTGACAAGATCATTCCCGTCGATGTCTACGTGCCCGGTTGTCCGCCGCGGCCCGAGGCGTTGTTCGCCGGCATCCTCAAGTTGGCGGAGAAGATCAAGGAGGGGCGTAAGGGTCCGGAGTTGGCCTCATGAGTGAAGTGAGTAGCGATTTGGCCCTTGCCGGCGTGCAGTCGTCGACAGATATCGACTTCGACGAACGCGGGTTGCAGCATCGACACGAAGCCTTGGCCGGCGACATGCCCGTAGTGGCGGGCGCTTTCCGTGCCGCCGGATACTGTCTCGAGCATATCACCTGTTTGGACCTGCGTCAGGTTGAAGAGGTGGCAGGTTTCCGCGTCGACTATCAGTTCAATCGTATCGGCAGCCCGGTGGATCGGCACGTCGTCCAGGTGAAGGTGGGCGAGACCGAAACGGCGACGAGTATCGCCAGTGTCTATCCCGGTGCCGACTGGTACGAACGTGAGGTTTTCGACATGCACGGTGTGCTCGTCGATGGTCATCCAAATCTGAAACGACTCCTCATGCCTGAGGACTACAGGGGCTACCCGTTGCGAAAGGATTTTCTCGACGAGGATCCAGAGCGACATCAGATGTCGGGGGTGGTGGTTGAGGCAGAGGCTGCACAGGAGGACGTTGCTGACGGGGAGGACGGGGCATGACGCAACCGGCGCCGACGATGGAGTTGGTCCAGGACCCCGAGGACCGCGACACGTACTACATGAACATGGGGCCGCAGCATCCGTCCACGCACGGTGTGCTGCGCTTGCGGTTGCACCTGAATGGGGAGCGCATCCTCCACGTGGATCCCGTCATCGGCTACGGTCATCGTGCCCACGAGAAGATGGCGGAGAATCGAGACTATCTGCAGTTCCTGCCGAATACGAGTCGCATCGACTACCTGTCGGGCATGATCTACAATCTCGGCTACTGCCAGGCCATCGAGAAGGCCATGCAGATCGAGGTGCCGGAACGGGCGGAGTACATCCGCATCATCTGCGGCGAGATGAATCGTATCTCCAGCCATCTGCTGTGGTTCGGTACGTATCTGTTGGATCTGGGGGGAATCACGGCGTTCCTCTACGCCTTCGACGATCGCGAGAAGATCCTCGACATCCTCGATTCGGTGACCGGCTCCCGTCTGACCTACAACTATGGCCGGTTCGGTGGCGTGTCGATGGACGTGGACGACACCTTTCTCCGCAGTGTCGCTGATTTCTCTGAGTACTTTCGCAAACGCATCGAAGAGTATCACAAGCTGGTAACGCACAACGTCATCTTCCGCCATCGCACCAGGGGCGTAGGTGTGATGGGCGCCGATCTGGCGCTGGACTATGCGGTCACTGGCCCATGTCTGCGGGCTGCGGGCATCGCCAGTGATGTGCGCAAGGACGAACCCTACGGCATCTACGATCGTTTCGATTTCGACGTGGTCACTGCCGAAGGGGGTGATTGTTTCGCCCGGCATATGGTGCGCATGGGCGAGATGGAGCAGTCGCTGGGCATCATCGAGCAGGCGGTACGGGATATCCCCGAAGGGCCGGTGCTGGCGCCGAAAGTGCCAAAAAGAATCCGACCTCCCGAGGGGGAGCACTACTTCGCCGTCGAGGCGGCGCGTGGTCACTTTGGCATGTACATCCGCAGCGACGGTACCGATGTGCCGGTGCGACAGAAGTTGCGCACCCCTTCCTTCGTGCATGTGTCGACCATGCCCGCCGTTTTGCCCGGCACCATGCTCGCCGACACGGTGGCCATTCTCGGCAGCATCGATATCGTCATTCCCGAGATCGACCGGTAATGGGCGTGACTCAACGCCGCGTGGCCGAGATCGCGTGGCCCTGCCCCGCACCGACCCACGGCGCGATCTCTGCGGAGCGCTGAGGTGACTGGGCTCTTTCAACTCTTTCCCAATCCGTGGATCGGGCTCGCCGCCGCCACCGGCGCAGTGATGGGATTTATTACCGTCAATGCGCTGTTTCTGATCTGGCTCGAACGCAAGGTCAGCGCCCGCATGCAGCGGCGTTATGGGCCCACCGAAGTCGGTCCCTTCGGTCTGCTGCAGACCCTGGCGGACATGTTGAAGTTGATCGGCAAAGAACTGATCACACCCGATCATGTGCATCGGCCACTCTATCTGATCGCTCCGGTCCTCGTCTTCGCACCTCTTTTGGCGTTGTTGTCACTGGTGCCGATCAATGAGGGTTGGGTGTTCCACGATTTCGATATCGCTCTCGTGTTGTTACTGGCTTTCAGTGGGCTCAATGTAATCGGCATCTTTGCCGCTGGCTGGGGCTCGAACAACAAATACGCCCTCCTCGGTGCCGTGCGTGCCGTGGCACAGAATATCTCCTACGAGATCCCCCTGCTGCTGGCGGTGATCCCGATCGTGCTGATGACCCGCTCCTTGAGTCTGCATGAAATCGCCAGTGCCCAGTCCTATCCATTCATCCTCGTGCAGCCGCTGGCTTTCATCATCTATTTCATCTCCGCTACGGCAGAGACAAATCGCGCCCCTTTCGACATTCCCGAAGCGGAGTCGGAATTGATCGCTGGTTTCCACACCGAATATTCGGGTATGCGCTTCGGTGCGTTCTTTCTGGCGGAGTTCACCAACATGGTGATCGTCTGCGCTGTGGCGACGATCCTGTTTCTCGGTGGCTGGAAGGGCCCGCTGTTGCCCGGCTGGCTCTGGTTCTTTCTCAAGGTCTATGGCCTCATTCTGGTGATGATGGTCTTTCGCTGGACCTTCCCGCGGCTTCGCTTCGACCAACTGATGACTTTCGCCTGGGCTATTCTTGTGCCCCTGGCGCTGGTCAATCTGCTGCTCACCATCGTGGTCCTGAAACTGTAGGCGGAAATCCACTTGGACACATTCAGACAAACATTGATCGGTGCCTGGTCGCTGCTGGTGGGCATGAAAATAACGCTGTCACACGTCTTGCGGGGTCCGGTGACGTCGCAATATCCGCTCGAACGCATCGAGATGACACAGGCGTATCGCAACGTCATTCGTCTCATCGAGATCGAAGAGATCGGGTCGCATGATTGCATCGACTGTCAGGCCTGTGTCCGGGTCTGTCCGTCTGACTGCATCAAGGTGGAGGGGGAGCGGCCGGAGGGAATGCGGAAAAGGCGCGCGACCTTGTTCGAGGTGGAGTTCGCCCTCTGTTCGGAGTGTGGTCTGTGCATCGACGTCTGTCCCACCGATACGCTGGGATACAGTCGCGAGTATGACCAGGCGGGCTACAAGCGGGATGACTTCCTCTACGATCTGCTTGATGAATGGCGGGACATGGAAGAGGACGTGCGCGAGAAGTTGGTCGCCGAAGAGGCGGTAAAGGCGGCGGCAAAGAAGGC
>DPVW01000337.1:15048-23285 GCA_003529325.1 Candidatus Latescibacterota bacterium
AAGAAGGCGGCGGAAGCGGCAAGCGCAGCTGAAGGCGAAGAGGGGAAGGCGGAGGAGGGCTGATGGAACTGGTGATTCAATACCTGTTTGTCGGTCTTGTGCTGATCGGCGGCGCCATGGCCGCCCTGTCGCGGCATGTGCTCTATAACATCATCGGTTTGGGTATCAGTCTTTTTGGTCTGGCCTGTCTGTTTCTGCAACTGGGCAGTCCCTTCGTGGCGGCCATGCAGTTGCTGATCTATCTCGGTGGGATCACCGTCGCCATCGTTTTCGCCATGATGCTCTCCGTCGCCATGACGCTGGATCCGCTGACGCGGACACCGGTCAAGACGGGTTTTGCCGGCGTGGCGGTGCTGATTTTTGGTCTTGGCGTATATGGTCTGATCACGTCGACGACATTCGCTACGGCACCCCTTGCTGCCTCAGAGGCATGGGCGGTAGGCCGCATCGGCAGTGCCCTGCTCGAACATTACAATCTGGTTTTTGAAACACTGTCCGTCGTGTTGTTGCTGGCCATCATTGGCGCCATTCTGATCGCGCGCTCGGAGCGGGAGGGGGGAGAATCGGCGTGAGTCTTGAATCCCTGCTCCTGTTGAGTCTGGTCCTGTTCTGTCTCGGTCTGTTCGCGGCACTGTCCCATCGCAACCTGATCGCTGTGCTCATCGGCATCGAGTTGATGATGAATGCCGCCAGTCTGAATCTGATGGCCTTCAACCGTTTCAGTGTCACCGATCCGACGACAGGTCAGGTCTTCGTCCTCATTATCATCGGCCTGGCAGCGGCGGAGGTCGCCATCTTCCTGTCCATCATTCTGAATCTGTATCGCACACACCGCACGATTGACGCCGAAGAGCTGACGGAGTTGCACGGATGACGGACTCCCTCAGTCTTATTCTGGCGACGACGTTCGCCCCCTTCGGCGCCTTCGTGCTGGCCATACTGTTGCTGATGCGGCAGCCCCGTGTGGCGCAACTCATCGTCATCGCCGGTGGCGCACTGTCACTGGCTGGCGCCGTCAGTCTGCTGGCGAATGGACCGGTGGACCCCCTGCGTTATCTGTGGTTTGTCAGTGGCGATATCCAGTTGCGTTTCGGCTTCATATTGGATGGTCTCAGTCTGATGTTCGGAGTCGCGGTGGCGTTGATCACGCTCTGTGTGATGGTCTACTCCCTGGGATATATGGGCCACGATCCCGACAAGACCCGTTACTTCGCCATGCTGGCGCTGTTCGAATGGGCGATGCTCAGCTTCGTCTACGCCGTCGATCTGCTGCAGTCCTTCATCTTCTGGGAACTGGTGGGCCTCGCCTCCTTCTTCCTCATCGGCTTCTGGTACGAAAAGCCGTCGGCGACGGCGGCGGCAAAAAAGGCCTTCCTCATGACCCGCGTGGGTGATGTGGGTCTGTTCATCGGCGTGTTGATGGTACTGCAGGTGGCGGGGCACTTCGATATTCCCGCACTGCTGGCAGTGGACAATGGTCTGGTGCAACAAGCGGCACCGGCGACACTGACGGCGATCACGCTGCTGATCTTTGTCGGCATCGTCGGCAAGAGTGCGCAGTTTCCGCTGCACACCTGGTTGCCCGACGCCATGGAAGGTCCGACACCGGTCAGTGCGCTGCTGCATTCGGCGACCATGGTCGCCGCCGGTGTCTATCTGATGGCACGGCTGCACCCGTTGTTCATGGGGTCGGAGACGACGCTCGGGATCATCCTGATCATCGCCTCGATCACCGCCTTGCTGGCGGCGACGATGGCGATGGTGGCGACGGACATCAAGAGGGTGCTGGCATTTTCGTCAATCAGCCAACTGGGATTCATGCTGCTCGGTCTGGCGGCGGGAAGCCTCTTTGCCGGCGTCTTTCACCTGATCACGCACGCCCTGTTCAAGGCCTTGCTGTTTCTCTGCTCCGGTCTGTTCATCCATCACTTCGAAACCAATGAGATGGAGCAGATCGGGCGCGCCGGCGGGCGTCGTCTGCGTTTTGCCACGGCGGGACTGCTGGTAGGAGGTGCGGCACTGGCCGGCATTCCACCCCTGGGTGGTTTCTTCAGCAAGGAAGAGATCTTCGCCGCTCTCGGACATGATGGCGTCACGCTCTTTTCCGTGGTGGCGCTGCTCGCCGCCTTCCTGACGGCATACTACACCTTCCGCATGATCTTTCTGGTGACGCGTCCGGCGCAGATCGAGACCGAGGAGACGCACGCGCACGCCGAACATGGTCGGGCGGAACCCTGGAGTATGGCGCTACCGGTGGCACTACTCGTCGTCGGCGCCGCCATCGCAGGCTTCTGGGGCGAACAGATCGCCGCCGGACTTGGGATCGATATGGGCCATCACACGCTGGCATCGATGGCGCCTGCATTGGCGGTTGTCGCTGTTGGTGTCCTGCTCGCCTGGGTAGACTTTGGACGGCAAGGGGCGGCGCGCACGGGGTTCATCGCCCGCGTGCCTGCCCTCGAGAGATTGTTCACCAATGGCTGGTATGTGGACGCATTCTACGACGCCGTCATCGTCCGCATCACGACACTCGTTGCAACCCTCATGCATGCCATCGAGGTCAAATTCATCGACGGCAACTTCGATCGTCTCGGCAGGGGTGTGCTCGGACTGGGTTCGGGCTCGACGCGAATACAGAACGGCTGGGTGCAGTTTTATGGTGGCTGGGCGGTAATCCTTGTGGGCGTCGCCGCCGTCTACTTCTCAATGGGTGGGGGTGGTTGAGGATGGGGGATACGTCACTGCTGACCACGATTCTGCTCTGCCCCGTCGTCGGTCTCGTGCTGGTGCTGCTGACACCGGCGCGTGCGGTGCAGGCTGTGCGTTGGATCAGCGCCCTGTCGGCGCTGGCAGCGGGCGTGCTCAGTGTGCATCTGTGGCGCGCCTACGACACGGTGGCGGGGGGATTTCAATTCGTCGAGATCATCCCGTGGGTCGAACAAGTGGGTATCAGTTACCACCTCGCCGTCGATGGTTTCAGCACGATTCTGGTGATGCTCAACTCCATCGTGTTCTTCACCGGTGTGCTGACGATGTGGGATCTCGAGACCCGCGTGAAGGAATTCTTCGCCTTCATGCTGCTGCTCGTCATCGGTGTCTACGGGGTCTTTCTGTCGCAGGATCTGTTCTTCTTCTTCCTGTTCTATGAACTCGCCGTGGTGCCCATGTATCCGCTGATCCTGATCTGGGGCAGTGGCAATCGAGAATACGCGGCGATGAAGCTCATGCTATTTCTGCTAGCGGGGTCGGCGCTGCTGTTTCCGGCGTTGTTGTCGATCTATCATGCCTCGGGTCTCGGCACCTTCAACATGATCCTGCTGGCACAGAAGGCCTTCGATCCCGACTTCCAGATCTTCGTCTATCCCTTCGTATTCCTCGGCTTCGGGGTGCTGGCGGGTCTGTTCCCATTCCACGGCTGGTCGCCCACAGGACATGTTGCGGCACCCTCGGCGGTATCGATGTTGCACGCAGGCGTGCTGATGAAATTGGGCGCCTATGGCGTGCTCGCCGTCGGCATCAGACTGCTACCCATCGGCGCCGTGTACTGGGCACCGACCTTTGCGACACTTGCCGCCATCGGTGTCGTCTACGGCGCCTTTGTCGCCATACGGCAGACGGACTTCAAATTCGTCATCGGTTTCTCCTCGGTGTCGCACATGGGGATCGTCGTGCTCGGACTCAACCTGGCGGTCCTTGGCAAGGCCGGTCAGGACGCCCTCAATGGCGCCGTCTTTCAGATGTTCGCCCACGGGATCATGACAGCCCTGCTCTTCTCGACGGTGGGATTCATCTATGATCGGGCACATTCCAAGACCATCGCCGACTTCGGCGGACTCGGATCGCTGATGCCCAGAGCCGTGTCGGTATTCATCGTCGCCGGTCTGTGCGGCGCCGGCGTGCCGGGGTTGGCCAGTTTCTGGGCGGAACTGCTCGTCTTTCTTGCGGCGTTGAAGACCTATCCAATCATGGGGGTTGCCATCATCGTCGGCCTGGTGCTGACGGCGATCTACATCCTGCGTGTGTTCAGCCTGGCCTTCTTTGGCCCGGTGAACACCAAATGGGAGGGTTTGCGTGAGCTCGACCTGAAGGGTTGGCAACTGCTGCCGCGGGCGATTCTGTTAGCGGTGTTGCTGTTCTTCGGCTTTTTCCCACGTGTACTGCTCGATGTCATCGATGGCACGACGACCGGCGTGTTGGCCGCCTTCTGATGAGCAATCTAACGCTATTTCTGCCCGAGACTGTCTGTCTGTTGGGAGCGCTTGTGCTGTTCTTTGCGCAGGTCTTCGGCGCGCGTTACACTGTCGTCTGGTTGCTGGGACTGTTGTCCGGCGTCGCTGCACTCGTCGCCGCCGTGTGGACCTGGCCGCTGGCAGGGGAGCCATTCTTCCCGGGCATCTACCGCGTCGATTTCTTCTCGCAATTCGTCAAGACCGTGATCGCCGCCGGTTTTGTCATCGTCGCCGCCATCAGTGGTCGCCCGCACACGGTGCGTGCCGGTGCCTGGTCGGAACTGCCCATGTTCCTGCTGCTGGCGATGACAGGCATGATGATGCTGGCGAGCGCCATGGAACTGGTGACGTTGTATATCTCCATGGAACTGGCCGCATATCCCGTCTATATCACCGTCGCGCTGCACCGTAATCGCGACATCAGTGGTGAGAGTTCGACGAAGTACATGTTGCAGGGCATGATCGCCTCCGCGATCACGCTGTATGGCCTCAGCTTTCTCTTCGGCTTGACGGGATCGACCTACCTGAGTGCGATCTCGTCACAACTCGGGACCCTGGCGACGCAACCCTTATTCTGGCTGGCGGTGTTGCTCGTGCTGGCGGGGTTCCTGTTCAAGCTGGCGGCATTCCCCTTTCACTTCTGGGCATCCGACACGTACCAGACAGCACCACACGAGGTGATCACCTTCGTGGCGACCGCGTCGAAGGTGGCCGCTATCGCCGTGCTCTGTCGCATCGCCGCGCTGGTAAGCCCGGCGGCGGGGGATGCTGAGCTGATCACGCATGTGCTGATGTGGATGAGTGTTGCCGCCATGACACTGGGCAACCTCGCGGCACTGAGACAGGGGGACTTGAAGCGCCTGCTGGGGTATTCAGCGGTGGCGCACGCCGGGTATGTGTTGATCGGAATTCAAGCGATGAGCGCCATGGGGCTGACGGCGGCGCTGTTCTATGCCATGGGATACGCGGCGATGTCGGCCCTCTGTTTTCTTGTCGTCGTCGAACTCGGGCGTGACGAGGACCTCGTGACGGTGGACTCTCTGGCGGGGTTGCATCAGCGGTCGCCCTTGCTGGCCGCGACCTTGCTGATCGGCATCTTCGGCTTGATCGGTCTGCCACCGACAGTCGGCTTCATCGGCAAGTGGTTCCTGTTTTCGGCGGCCATCGAACAGGGCCAGTTCGTATTTGTGCTGGTCGCCGCGATCAACTCGGCGGTGGCACTGTACTATTATCTGCTCGTGATCCGTCAGGCATACTTCGCTGAGAGCGACAACAGCAACCCAATCCACACGGATGTGGTGACGCTGGCCGTCGCCGGTGCGACGACAGGGCTCGTGATCGCGATGGGGGTGGTTCCGGGGTGGTTCTGGGCGCTCTCTGTTGAGGCTGTTGTTGCGTTGATGGGGTAGACTGCGGGGGTGGGTTCTGTCTGGGAAGCGTGGGTACACCGACGACCAGTGCTTCAAGGTGTGATGTGGCAAATAGATAGAGAGCACTGTAGAATCACTGGTGCGACCCACAACAAGCCATGGGTTCCTGATTGGCCTGCTGGACCAGGAGGAGTGCGACTTCTCGCACCCGTTGCCAAATGGATCCGCGACGCGATAATCCCTCTGTGGGGCCACTGACCCAATCACCTGTACTCTGAACCAACCCACAGCCCATGCGCATCCGTAGCGTCCTCAGCAGCTTCCATCTGCGTGAGTTCAACCGCAATGTGCGGCTGTTCTTCCTCTACGGCATCTCGATCAATGCCGGTATGGCGTTGTTCACGCTGCTGTACAATCTGTACCTGCTGCGGCTGAGTTACCAGGAGGACTTTATCGGTCAGGTCGCCGGTATGGCGCCGCTGGCTACCGGTCTGCTGGCGTTGCCCATCGGCATGCTCAGTGACCGCTTTGGTCGCAAGCCCTTTCTGGTTGCATCGAGTCTGTTGTTGGCCGTGGCGCAGTTGGGCCTGTGTCTGACGACGACGCCGGTGGGACTACTCGCGTTCTCCTTCCTTGGCGGCGTGGCGACGGCGTTCATCTGGGTCAACCACGTTCCCTTCCTGTCCGACAACGCCCCACGCTCGCGGCGCGCCGAGGCCCTGGCGCTGTGGTCGGCGGTGCAGGTCGTGGTGCGCATGTTCTGGAGTCTCGCCGGGGGCTTTCTCCCGGGTCTGATGGGCGCCGCCCTCGATACGTCGACCGACATGCCCGAGCCCTTTCGTTATGCGCTGTTTTTTGGAGCCGCCCTGTCACTGATGGCGGCGTTGCCGCTGTTGCGCATGCCGGGCCACGCCGGCAGGAATACACATGGCGAGCCGGCGACTCGGGACGACGACGAACCCTCGACCTCACCTTTCCCTTCTTCAACGTCTTCTTCGAAGAGGAATTGCACATCGGTACGACGCTGATCGGCGCGATCTTCTTCCTCAGTCAGCTCGTGGGTCTGCCGGCGACTTTCTCCGCCCCTGCCCTGGTGCGACGATTCGGCGCCACCCTGGTCATTCTGCCGGCCCGTACCGTTGGCGGTGTGGCCCTCGGCATCATGGGGACGGTGATCAACCTGCCCGTGGCAATGGTGATGTTCCTGTTGACGCGCGCGGCGGAGGTCATCGACAATCCCTCGGATCAACACTTCTCCACGCAGATCCTACCGCGACGATACTGGGCGCGGATTCAGGGCTTTCGCGTCTGTGGATTTCAGTTGTTCAATTTTGCCGGTAGTGTACTGGGCGGTCTGTTGATCCTCGACTACGGATATGGTGCCGCCTTTGGCCTGGCCTGCATCGCACGGATTGCCAGTGGTCTGATCATGGCCGGCTGGTTTGGCCTTCGACCGAGTAGGACGGATAAATCGGCCAGCAGTTAGGACACTACTAGAACACCAGGTTGGCGAATTCCTCGTAACGATGGAAGCTGGCCTGCGTGAACTGTGCTGTCGACGAAAGTTCGGGGTTGTCGAGACCACCGTTGCAATTGTATCGACAGATGGCGAATTGCCAGACAGTGCCAGCCACGGGTACTGAATCCAGACCAAACGCACGCCACGGTACGACGGCTTCCACCGACCAGCCACCATCGCTGATCGTGACCCGCCGGAGTGTGCCACTCGATGGGGCGATCACATCCTCCCAGGTGATGTCTCCGGCGATGAAGCCCCTGCGTTCGGGGACGTGGATATCCATGAGAAAATCGTTCGGCGTGAGGTGGATCTCCCAGTAGTCGCTGCGATCCGTACCGGGTTTGACGAAGAGTTCCGCCACATCGCCAAGGGTCCACATCTTCTGCTGATCGGCGGTGGCCTGCGAGAAGATATCGCTGTCCTCGAAGGCGACGAAAAATGCCAGGCCCCGGGGCTCGGCGCCGATGACGGCGGTGCCCGCCTCGTTCGGCAAGGCCTCGGCGCCCTCCCAGAAACGGCGTAGGGACAGCTTCTGACAGTTGGCATGCCAGGGGGCAGAATCGTGGTCCGGTGGCTCGGGCAGGACGCCAGTCACCTCTGGACATGGGAGGGTGACAATGCTCATGGGGGCAAACTACACAATTGCTAGTGTCCCGGCATCACTGCAGTGCCAGGCGCAGGCCCAGGCCAATGGTGGCACCAAGGCTCTGCAGAGGGGCATCGACGAGATCGGGAAATCGGTCGATCTGGAACCCCCATTGCAGCAACCAACTCGCATCTTCCGACATCATCAGGCGGAGACCGGTCTGCAGTCCTATACTCGTGCCTTGCGCCAGGGCGCGACCATCCTCGCGCCGTTTCCCCCGAGCAAACAGCAGATAACCACCGACGAAGGGATGGACCGTGCCGCTGCCATCGCTGAACAACAGCGTCGCCTCGGGACCACCACCCCACAGTCTGGCGATGTCGTTGTCCCTTCGGTCGTGCCGGTAGAGGTAGCGGGCGCCGATGGTGAGGCGACGGGACAGGGCGTAACCCATGCCGGCGCTGAGCTGGACTTGTGGGACGGAAAATCCAAGCTCGTCGCAGGCGTCATCGTGATGGTAGTGGGGGCCGCCG
>DPVW01000068.1:0-259 GCA_003529325.1 Candidatus Latescibacterota bacterium
CCGTCCTCCGTGGAGGGGATCACGTAGGTCATTCAGTATTCCTTGAGGCGATGATAGCGAAATTTTGAACTCGCCGTGTTTTCCTGCTGGACGAACCCCGCAAACCTTAATATCATTTGAGGTACACCTTTTAAGGAGGGAATAGGTATGAAAAAGTGGTTAGCCGTATTTGCCATTGCAGTTATGTTGGTGGCGATGCCATCCCAGTCTGAAGCCCAAGTCAGTGTCAGGTTGGGACTAAGTTCTATGACTGGATTAG
>DPVW01000068.1:596-4072 GCA_003529325.1 Candidatus Latescibacterota bacterium
AATATCAGACGGGCAACATTTCTTTAGGCGCTGGCCCTTTGGCTGGACCGATTGCCGTCTCTGCTCGGTATGCACTAAACACCGAGGGCAATAGTTTGTGGGCAGGATTGGCCTTCGTACTAAATGCTGCAGAGGTGACTGAAGCGGATTGGAGCGATAAAGACGTGCCTTCCGTAGGACCGCTATTAGGCTATCGAATAGAGTTCAATGAAAAATGGGATCTTTCGATCGGCGGTGGCTATGGGGTTTGGCTAGGCGTTGATAAAGATGTCGAAGTCTTAGGCGTAAAAAATGATACCGGAAGCCCTTTAATCGATTTTTCAATCGGCTATAGCTTCTAAAGTCATCAACTAACTTAGTTTATCAGCGAATCTATCTTTCCTCACCCCGGGACTCTGAAGTCTCGGGGTGTTGTTGCGTGCATCCTCCAGTTGGTCTCCTCCCGCGATGGCCGACTGGAAAGCCGGATGCACCTGCGACAACACCAGCCACATGATCAGCAGCAGCAGCGCAAACAGCATAAGCTGGCGGTGGATGTGGGCAGAACTGAAGAGAGACGCTCGGAGAAGAAAGCCGCCGGCAAGAGCAGAGCGACGAAGAAGACGAGGCCAACCGTTCTGCGTGCCGCCACGTCTGGAACCGCGGGTTTTCGACGCCGTACTTGAGCAGCCGCTTGATACCAGCTGGGGCGGCTTCCAGAAGCAGGTCCTCGGCTTCCAGGCCGCCCACAGCCAAGCCGGTGCAGGGGCCAAGGAAAACCGCGGCGATCAGACGATCGTTCGCGTGGAGGAATGGCTGGAGCGAGTCGACGGAAGTTGGCCCCCGCTGCTGTGGGTCCACTTCATCGACCCGCACACACCGGACAACTGTCCCGAACCATTCCCGCAGACCTATGCCGGCGAAGTCGAGTTCGTCGACGCGATGGCGGGTCGTCTCGTCGACGGCTGGGACGCGAAGCTCGGCGCCGCCGATACGCTGTCGGTGATCACCGCCGACCACGGCGAGCACCTCGACGACCATGGCGTCGAGCGCGGTCACGGCACGCTGTGGATCACGAACCTGAGAACACCGCTGCTGACCCGCTGTCCGGGCCTCATCGAGACGGGCACGGTCGGCGACGAGCTCACGCGGCAGATCGACGTGCTGCCCACGGTGCTCGACTACTGCGCTGTACCGCTGCCATCCGATGTTCTAGGCATGTCGCTGCGCCAGCACATATCCACAATCGCCGCTTGAGGGTGTCCGTTTTTCCGGGGGAGTATCAGTCCTTCATTCGGTCATGGTTGTTATACACTACATTTCCGACATCGTAGATATTACATCCGCCTAAAGGAGGCGTGATATGCTATATGTTCCAGTTTATGTTTGCCCCCCGATGACATTCTTGTTCTGCAGACGACCCGTCGCAGGAATTGGTAGTAGCTGTATCTTTGGTATGGAGTTGTTTTTCTTAGCTGCCTTATCGAACGCGATTCGTGTGTTGTTCGTTGTGGTGTTGGCTCTCCCCATCGCCGTGACCGCTCAGGTGCAGACTCTCGTCATCGGAGAGGGCGGCGTGGACTGGGTGGAGTCGATCGAGCAGACAGTCGGCTTGGATACGTCCCTGGCCGCCACCGGGCTGCAGCCCGTCGAGTTGGACCCTTCGGTGAATATCAACGTGGGACCACTCACCAAGAGCGGCCAATACACCAACATCTTTGGCGGCGTTTGGCGTATCTCTACTAATGCTCCCCCGGCTCTGTTGACGGATGGCAGCCCTTACATTTACGGGGCTCCCGGCAGGCGAGAAGCAATCGACGGCGACGTCAGCCTCCCCACCTACACCGGTGCCATCACCAACTACAGTATAGATTTCGGCCTCCTCCTACCCATTAATCGTGTGGTGTTTTTCCCTCCGGCTAGCGGCGGCGGAGCGCAGCGAGCGTTGATCAAGGATTTGTACCCGCGGCAGTATGTGGTTTCGGGTTCGCTCAACGAGCTGGAGTATCTGTTCACTCCCAAGTCCACCGATTTCGACGATGTGCTGAAACGCAAACTCGCCCAGAGCGAGCGGGTCGCTGATGTGCGGTTTCCAATCCAGTTTCTTCGTTTCGTGCGCGTGCGCTTTCCGGTACCGGGATTTATCGCCGAGATTGAGGTCTACGGGGTGGGTTTCGCCCCGCAGGCCCGTTATGTCTCGCAGTTGTTCGACATGGGCGCACCGGTGAATTTCGGCCGGCTGCACTATGTCTTCGAGAAGTATCGCACAGCGGGTTTTGGCACCGAGCCGGAGATCGCTCCCGACGCACCTGTGCATCTCGTCGTCGAGACTCGCAGCGGACGGGATGAGACCCCGATGGTCCATCATATCATCACGGAATTAGGTACTGAGCGGGCCGTAGATCTCACCACGTTCAATCGCGCTCCCGCTCCAACTGGCGGCAGCTGCAGCTCCTGTACCGCAGGACGCGCACCTGGTCAGCGAGGTTCGGTCCAGGATGACATTGCCAACTGGAGTTTCTGGTCGGTTCCTCACTTAAGCACAGGCGAAGAGATCCATGCACCGGACGGGCGTCAGTTCATTCAGGTGCAGACGTTCTTTACCAGCAAAGAGGTTTTCGCGTACGGCCGCCTGAAGTCGCTGTCCATAGAGTATTCGCCGCTGCTGGCCGACACGATACTCGGCGAGATCGCGAGGGCCGACGAGCCCCAGCCCGCAGCCGGCGTCGTTGAAGTGCCGATAGGGGTGCCGGTCACGCTGACCTACGATGTGCGCGCCGATTTCACCTCAGTGTCACAGGTCGGCTTCAACGCGATCCGCCTTGTGACGCCCGAAGCGGTAGACTTCCAGCGCTTTGAGATGGGGGATCCGCTGGCCGTCGTCGAGCCGGACAGTATGATGGTGACCGACCAGTCGCTCGAGGTCTACTTCCCGTCGAATCCTGTCGAGCGGTCCTCCAACGTGCCTCTGCGTCTGACCTTCGGCACGCGCGTGTTCAACTTCATCACGCTGTTCGAGGGCGAGGTGTTCCAGATCGCGGGCGAGAATCTGCCGCAGTCGATCGACGGCGGCGACGCGACGCCCCTGGTCTCAACCAATGATCTGCGGGTCATCACACCTCTGGACAGACTGGAGGTGCTCTCGGAGCTGAATCTGGGCACTGCCTTGGTAACGCCGAACGGGGATGGTATTCACGACCGTCTTGAACTGGCCTATACGCTGCACGGGGTCTCCGCCGCCGATGTCGAGGTGGGCGTCTACGATCTGGCCGGTCGTCTGGTGCATCGACTGGCAGCCGAGGCACGGGACGAAGGGCGGTATACCGAGTCGTGGGATGGTCTCGTAAAAGGACAACACACGCCTCCCGGGACCTACCTGGTGCGCGTGGCAGTGGACACCGATCTGGGCACGTTTGTAAAGACCCGGATCATCGGCATCGTCTACTGAAATCCCGGAAAGCAGGGCGTGTTGACTCCACCACATCTCCACCACCACC
>DPVW01000047.1 GCA_003529325.1 Candidatus Latescibacterota bacterium
GACGTATCCCCCCTGCACGGTCCCAAGCCAGAACCGGTGCACCATCTCCCGGGCGGAGATGTTCCCCCAGCCGTGTTCGATATTGCCCTCGTAGCAGCACTCGTCCACCACCACCGGTTTGCCGTACTGCCGACGCCACTCCCCCACGCGGTCCAGATCTGAGTGCTGGACGCTGGCGTGAGTCACCCAGGGCTTGGCATGATCGTAAAAGCCGCGGCAATTGTGCACTCCGCGCAGGCGCTGGTACGGATCAGCCTGCTGGACGATCTTGAAGAAGCGGTCCCAGTCGGCCATGCTCTTGCTCTTCATCAAGTCGTACTCGTTGGCCATAGACCACCAGACATTGCGGAACGCCGCCAGCCGCGCCACGGCGTAGCGCAGGAACCGGTCGTCCACCTCCGGCGCCATGTCCGCATGACCCCAGCGGTCGTACGGGTGGAAGAGGATGAGATCCGCCTCGATCCCAAGATCTCTCAACTGGCCCAACCGGGTTTCGAAATGGCTCCAGAAGGCCGGACTGAATTGTGTCAGGTCGATCTTCCCTTCGTCATCTCTGACGAAGGGATAGAACTCCGGTTCGTTTCGGTTGTACGAGTAGTGTTTCGGAAACAGACACATCCGCATCTTGTTGAAGGGTGCCTCTGCCAGCGTCTGCAACGTCTGCTCTTCCAGCTCATGCTCCTGATGGGTCCAGGCATAGCAGGTCGTCCCGAAGGAGAAATGTGGCGTGCCGTCGGCATAGGCGAAGTGATATTTCCGTTCCACGTGCACCGGCCCGCGATTCCCCTCAGTGGGCTCAGTGCAGACAAACGTTCCTTGCCGACCGCTCAGCTCCTCCCGATTGCTGCTCGTCGTGTAGCGCCACTCTCCCTGCACGTCGGGCATGAAACGGACCTTGTAGGTGCCATCTCCGTTGTAGAAGCCAGCCACTTCAACCACCCTGTGGCCGAAGCAAAAGTGAGCGCTGAACTCCACCTCGAGATACGGATTGCCCGTCGCTGGGCCATCCAGACATAGCTCGAGAAAGTCCCACTGCGCTACATGTTCCATCCGTTGCACTTTCCGTTTCACATTGGCTCCTTAACTCGAGTCATCCTCATCTGGCCAACCTATGATGACGATGGTGCCGCAGACAAAGAAACCACTGTTCGAGCGCTGCCAGCCAGCTATTATTCAATATGAAGCAACTGACATGAAGACTCACCGCCCGAATTGCGTGACCACGCGTTTTGCCGCGGGGGGCCATCAGAAAAGCGAGTGTAACCGGATGATTCAGTTGAGCACATTCAAAGCCGATATCACCCCACCCATTGGCCACCCGCTCTGCGCGGGCTGGTATCCCCCGGCCAGGGCGGTGGCTGATCCGCTCTCGGCCCTGGGGCTGATTCTGCTGCCCGAAGGGCAGGCACCGATCGTGCTCTGCGCGCTCGATTGGGCCGAGTTGAGCAACGGCGACTACGATCGCTGGCGCGGGGAGTTGGCCGCGGCGGTGGGCACCCAGGCCGATCGCGTAGCCGTCCACTGCATCCACGCGCACGACACACCCTGGCCGGATCGCGACGCACAGGATCTTCTCGACGCGCACGGCTACCCGGACGTCATCATGGCCGGTGACTGGTCGGAGCGGGTGCGCGCGGCGGCGGCAGGCGCGGCGGCGGCGGCGATGGATGAGTTGCAATCCTGCACCGATATCAGCCTCGGCGAGGCCAAAGTCGATCGCATCGCGTCGAATCGACGGGTCATGGGAGAGGATGGCAAGGTTTGGGCAGTGCGCTGGACGAAGACCCCGGATCCGGCGGTGCGCGCCGCGCCCGAAGGACTGATCGATCCGCTGCTCAAGACCATCGGTTTTTGGCAGGGCGATCGGGCCTTGGCCATGCTGCATTATTACGCGGTGCATCCGACCAGTATGGATGGCACCGGCATCGTGACGCCCGAATTCGTCGGCCTGGCACGCAACCGTAGAAGCGAGGAGCAAGGCGTGCCGCATCTCTACTTCACAGGTTGCGGCGGCAATGTGACGGCTGGCAAATACAACGACGGCATCGCCGACAACCGGGCATTGTTCTCCGAACGGATATACAACGCGATGGCGGCGGCTGAAGAGGGCGCCAAGCGACAACCGTTGGACCGGCTGCGCTGGGTCGTCGAGTCGGTGTGCCTGCCGCCCCGGGAGGATCTCGACGAACAGACCTTGCTCGCCGAGCTCGGGTCGGCGGACGAATCGGCGAAGGTGCACAGTAAGGCGGCGCTGATGCTGACCTATCTGCGGCGCCGTGAGCGGCCGATTCCTTTCACCTGCCTGCACCTGAACGACCGGGTGGCGATCGTGCATCTGCCAGGCGAAACCTTTATCGAATACCAGCTGCACGCTCAGGCGACGCGCCCCGACGCTTTTGTCGCAGTCGCCGGATACGGAGATTTGGGGACCGGATATATCACCCTGGCCAGTTCGTTCGACGAAGGCGGTTACGAGCCGGTCGACGCCTTCGTGTCGGGCGCCTCAGAGGCAGTGATGCGCGCGGCGATCGACAAGGTGCTTACTGTGGCGACGGGCTAACCCCTAGCAGGGACCACTCCCATGCACATCAGCAACGAGCAACTTGAGACCTACCGCCGCCAGGGCTTTCTCATTGTCGAGAACTTTCTGCAGGCCGAGGAACGTGAGGCGGCGTTGGACGGTTTCTTCACCCTCTTCTCACCAGCCTATGACGAATATGTCGCCGCCAACAGGAAAAACGAGACACCTCATCAGTTCCTCTTCCCCTGGGATCATTCTGGCCTCAATCATGTCACCACACATCCGGCATCGTCGAGGAGTTGGGTCGGGTTGAGCGTATCTCTGCGGCAGGACACCGGCTCAGGGCACGACCCGCTCGACGGTGTGTGACTTGACCCAGCCGCGGGTGCCGTCTGCAAGCGCGATCCGCGACCAGTTCTGACGCTGCTCGTGAATCTCGATCTCGGCACCGGCGGGCAGGGGCGAGGCCAGAGCTGCCGGGGCCCCGTCGCTGT
Organism: Candidatus Latescibacterota bacterium; assembly: GCA_003529325.1. Taxonomy (GTDB): domain Bacteria; phylum Latescibacterota; class UBA2968; order UBA8231; family UBA8231; genus UBA8231. The sequence continues at coordinate 3,016 of DPVW01000047.1, forward strand.
CGGCGGAGCGCAGGGTGATGCCGTCGACGGCTACGACCCCGTCGCGGGTGGTCACGGAATCGAGCAGAGCCGAACCGGTCAACGCCAGCCAGAGAAGGCCAGCCAGGACCGCCAGGCGAGTACGGGTCGCCTGGCGCCACAGCGACCAGGGGGTGATCAGTAACACCGCCACGGCGAAGGCCACCGCCCCCCATAGATGGCGCATCGTCGTCGACATCGTGCGGTGCCAGAAGAACAACGTCTCCACCGCTCCCTTTTCCTGTGGTCGGGGAAGCCAGCGAGGTGCCCGACTGCGCAGCCAGGACAGGTTCTTCTGGGCTCGCTCCAACGTCGGGTCGAGGCGCAGCGCCCGTTTGTACGCAAGCGTGGCAATGCCGAGATCCTGCGCCCCCAGTGCCGCGTTGCCCCAGTCCGTCAGTATCTCAGGGCTGTGGGCGTTCTGTGATGCCGGCCCTGAGAAGGCACTCTCCGCTTCGGCGAAGGTACGCGTTCGTCGCACTCGGTCTGGCTCGTCTAGCGCCCGATGGTAGGTAGCCCGCGCCGCCTGCAGCTGAGACGGGTCGTCGGTCCGGGCAGCCGTCTGCGCCCCTACCTGCGTGCAGGTGCTGACAACGATCCCTGTCAGGAGGATGGAAAGGGCGACTCCCGTCATCTGGGGGGCGGAGTCAGCGTCCCGCTCCGAGCGGCTGACCAGCGCCCGCGCCTCGTCGAGAAGTTCCTTGGTCAGAGAGTCTCCTGCTGCGCCGGGACTGAACGATACGGTCTCTATGCGCTGCAGGACCGAGGCTTCGGATCCATCCCCGCCGGACAGCTGCAACAGCTGCCGCAGCGCCGCCAGCACGTCGGGAGCGGCGG
>DPVW01000211.1 GCA_003529325.1 Candidatus Latescibacterota bacterium
CGCAATTCCGCTAGGCTGTACTAGAGGGACCTGTATATTCGATATCACGGTGCTGTTATAGTTGCGAATGAGACGAGGAGCGCGAGGAACCATGCGATGGATACCATCACTTTGCCTGATGCTGCTGATTACCGGTGCATGGACGCCGCTGGGAGCGGACGACGATGGCCGGACAATCTGGGGTGACGACTTGCGCAGCACCCTGAAGGCGATGAAAAAGGTGCAACGGTCGCTGGGGGTGAAGTCATGCCTGCATTGCCACGTGAAGCAGGATGGCAAGGTGAAATACGAAATTGAGACCGAGCATAAGGAGATCGCGCGGAGCATGTATTACGCCTTCGTCGACACCCTCGCCAATACGGGCAAGGCACGGCTCGAAGTCGGCCACGACAGCACCAGCGTGCTGATCTCCGCTGTGCGCAAACTCAAGGGGGAGGATGCCGGAATCCATTTGCGTGTGGTGCTGCCGGCCAAGAACAAGGGGAAGGAGCCGACAACGCTGAGCCGGCGCATCGATCTGCCGGGCAAAGACCAACCCATCGAGTGTGGTACGTGCCATGGTGGCAAGTTGCACTTCCTCACGCAGGAGTAACGATCACGCCGTATCCGACGCTGCGACAGATCCTGCTGCTCAGCTGTATCGCCTTTCCTGTCGCTCAGCTGTTCATCTATCCGCTTCTGGGCGAGGATTCGCCGCACGCTGGCATGGTAGCGGTAGAGTTGTTCCTGGTCTGGCTTGTCGTGCTGCTTGTGCGCCGCCAACGCTGGTCTGCCGAAGACGTATTGCTGCTCAACGCCGTGCCGCTGACGGCGCTGTGGGTGGCGGGCATCAGCGCCTTGGGGGCGGCGTTGTTGGCCACACAATTCGACCAGCTGTGCAGCGAAGTGTTGACCGTGCTGGGCTGGCAGGCACCGGCGCAACTCCTGCACGTCCTGGTGCGCATCCAGTTGATTACCGATCCGACTTCGGCGCTGGTGGTGGTATTCGCCGTCATCATCATCCCAGCGGTTTGTGAAGAGGTTTTCTTTCGAGGTTTCGTCTTTACCGGTCTGCGGTACCACCATGGACCGGCGACGGCGATCATCGGCTCGGCGCTGCTATTTGCCGCCGCTCATCTGAATCCGTGGCAATTTCCAGCCTTGTTATTTCTCGGTCTATTCCTCGGCGCCCTCGTGCACTGGACGCACAGCCTGTACCCGTCGTTGCTGGGACATGCCGCCATCAACAGCCTGTCGGTGACGGCGATCAATCTGCGCACCCATACAGGCACCGATGTCCTGGGCGCCGTCGATCCCGTGCCCCTCATGCTCCTGCTCGGTGCGGGCTTGTCGCTGGTCGCGGGGATTCGATGGTTGCGCCAATCACCCCCGATCATGCCGATATTGTCCCCGTACACACGACCGGCGCCGGCTGACGGACCAGCCGACGCCTGGCGCTGAACGGGTGGGTGGGTGGAAAATGAGAAACGCGCCGCCCGGTGATCGACCGGACGGCGCGTTTTCTTTCTAGGGTGCTTCAGCGACCCAGGGCGGCGGCGACGGTGGCGCCGATGTCGGCGGGGCTCTCGCACACACGAATGCCGGCTGCCGTCATCGCCTTCATCTTGTCTTCAGCCGTGCCCTTACCACCGGAAACGATGGCGCCAGCGTGCCCCATGCGCCGCCCGGGGGGAGCGGTACGTCCGGCGATGAAACCGATGACGGGGCGATCGAAGTGATCCTTGACGAAGGCCGCCGCCTCTTCCTCGGCGGTGCCACCGATCTCACCGATCATCACCACGGCTTCGGTGTCACCATCTTCGGCGAACAGCTGCATGGCGTCGAGGAAGGGGGTGCCGATGATGGGGTCGCCGCCAATGCCGATACAGGTCGATTGCCCCAGACCGCGCTCGGTCAACTGGCCGACAGCCTCGTAAGTCAGGGTGCCGGAGCGAGAGATGACTCCCACGCTGCCTTGTTTGTGAATGAAGCCAGGCATGATGCCGATCTTGCACATGCCCGGAGAAATGACGCCCGGGCAGTTGGGTCCCACCAGGCGGGTATCTGTGTCGCGTAGATATTGGCGCACGCGCACCATGTCAGCAGTGGGGATGCCCTCGGTGATACAAACGACGAGGCCAATACCGGCATCGGCCGCTTCCATGACGGCATCTGCAGCAAATGGCGGTGGCACAAAAACTACCGAGGCATTGGCACCCGTTCCCGAGACGGCGGCGGACATCGTGTCAAAGACTGGCACCTTGTCATCGAACAGCTGTCCCCCCTTGCCCGGCGTGACACCACCGACGACCTGGGTGCCATACTCCAGCATCTGGCGCGCATGGAAAGATCCCTCGCCGCCGGTGATGCCCTGCACGAGAACCTTTGTGTCACCATCGATGAGTACCGTCATGAGAGCGCCTCCACCGCTTTCTGCGCTGCGTCCTGCAAACCCTCGCCGACGGTGAAGTTAAGACCGGACTTTTCCAGCATATCGGCGGCGATATCGGCGTTGGTGCCGGCGAGGCGAACGACGATGGGCACTTTGACATCGATATTCGTCCGCGCCTGGATGACCCCCTCAGCGACACGATCACAGCGCACGATGCCACCGAAGATATTGATGAGGATCGCTTTTACATTGGGGTCTGACAGCAGAATGCGAAAACCATTTTCCACGGTTTCGGCACTGGCGCCACCACCGACATCGAGGAAGTTGGCCGGCTCGCCACCGGCGAGTTTTATGATGTCCATCGTCGCCATGGCCAGACCGGCGCCATTGACCATGCAGCCGATGTTGCCGTCGAGTTTGATATAGTTGAGGCCGAAATTCGACGCCTCGACCTCGAGGGCATCCTCTTCATCCAGGTCGCGCAGATCGGCGTGATCGGCGTGGCGGTAGTCGGCGTTGTCATCAAAATTGATCTTGGCATCGAGAGCGACGACATCGCCCGAACCGGTAACGACGAGAGGGTTGATCTCTGCCAGCGAGCAGTCGGTGGCCTGATAGGCTTTGTAGAGGGCCATCAGCATTTTTGCGCCGGCGCGCACCGCCTTGCCTTCGAGTCCGAGGCCAAATGCGAGTCGCGTCGCCTGAAAGGGCAACAGACCCAGCCCCGGATGGACGAGTTCGCGCAGGATGGCGTCCGGGTTGTTGGCGGCGACCTCTTCGATTTCGACGCCCCCTTCCTGGCTGGCCATGATGACGTCACGGCCGCGCGCCCGATCGAGGGTGATGCCCAGGTAAAGTTCGCGGGCGATATCCCCAGCCTTCTCCACCAGCACCTGCTTGACCTTCTGTCCTGCGGGACCCGTCTGATGGGTGACCAACTGCATACCGAGTATTTCGTCGGCCAGTTGCCGGGCCTCCGGCGCGGAATCGGCAAGCTTAACGCCGCCTCCCTTGCCTCGGCCTCCCGCATGGATCTGTGCCTTGACGACGACTCGGCCACCCAATTCGCGGGCGACGATTTCGGCCTCTTCTGCGGTGGTTGCGACGCGTCCTTCCGGTACGGAGACGCCGTAATCTCTGAGCACTTTTTTGGCTTGGAACTCGTGTATTTTCATACGCTTCGCACGGATTGGGTGAGGGTCGGAATTAGGGTACGAAGGATCGATGCCAGCAGCAAGCGACCGTTCTCCTTTTGCGATTGCGCCTCGGCCTGGCTCTCGTCATATTGGGTGGTCCTTACACCTCGGTGACGGTTTGACATCCATGTTTGCATCCAGCGTCGGCAGGAAAGTTGTGATGGCTCTGACCGGATTGATCTGGTACGGGTTCCTCGTAGGGCATCTGGTCGGCAACCTGCAGTTGTTGGCCGGGGATGGGGGCGTCGCCTTCGACGACTACGCCGCCTTCCTTGAAGCTTCAGCGGCGTTGGTGGTGCCCACCGAAGTCATCTTGCTGTTGGCACTTGTGCTGCACATCTATGCTGCCGTATCGCTGTCGCGTGAGGCCAGGGCGGCCCGTCCAGTCGGTTATCGTGAGTTGCGCACCGTAGGCGGCCGGTCCGTGGCTTCGCGCACGATGATCTATTCCGGCCTCGTTATCGTCGTATTCCTCGCCCAGCACATCTTCAACTTCAAGTATGGCGATCGGGTGGACGGCAGCCTGTTCGCACTCGTAGACACAACCTTTGGGCAGCCGCTGTGGGCTGGGTTCTACATGTTCGCCATGATCGTGCTCGGCTTCCACCTATGGCATGCTCTGCGCAGCGCCTTCCAAACTTTGGGGCTATCTGCGCGGCCGACACTGCGGCGACTGTCCATCCTCTTGAGCGTCCTTATCGCTGGCGGCTTCGCGCTGATTCCGGCGGCGATGTTCGTGGGTGGCTAAGGAGGGAGAAGATGGCACTTGACGGACACACCCCGGGCGGACCGCTGGCTGAGAAGTGGGACCGACACCGTTTTGATCTGAAACTCGTCAACCCCGCCAACAAGCGGAAACACAACATCATCGTTGTCGGCACCGGTCTGGCCGGCGCCTCTGCGGCGGCGACACTGGCCGAGTTGGGCTACAACATCAAATCATTCTGCATCCAGGATTCGCCACGACGAGCTCACTCCATCGCCGCCCAGGGTGGCATCAATGCCGCCAAGAACTATCAGAATGATGGTGACTCCGTCTACCGCCTCTTTTACGACACGATCAAAGGCGGCGACTACCGGGCGCGAGAGGCCAACGTCTACCGCCTGGCTCAGGAGTCGGTGAACATCATCGATCAGTGTGTCGCCCAGGGCGTGCCCTTTGCGCGCGAATACGGCGGCACGCTGGCAAACCGCTCCTTTGGTGGCGCCCAGGTGTCGCGCACGTTCTATGCACGTGGGCAAACCGGCCAGCAGCTGTTGCTGGGTGCATATGGTTCGTTGATGCGGCAAGTTCATGCTGGCAAAGTCGAGTTGTATCCCCGCCACGAGATGCTCGAACTCGTCGTCATTGACGGCCAGGCACGAGGCATCGTCACGCGCGACCTGACAACGGGCAAGATGGAGTCCCATGTCGCCGACGCGGTGCTGTTGTGCACCGGCGGCTACGGCAATGCGTTTTTCCTGTCGACCAATGCCAAGGGCTGTAATGTCACAGCTTCGTGGCGCGCCCACCGACGGGGTGCCTACTTCGCCAATCCCTGCTACACGCAGATTCACCCCACCTGCATCCCTGTGGCTGGCGGTTTTCAGGCGAAACTGACATTGATGAGTGAAAGTCTGCGCAACGATGGACGCGTCTGGGTGCCGGACAAGAGTGGGGACAGCCGGGTGCCGGGCCAGATCCCGGAAGGGGAACGGGACTACTACCTCGAGCGCCGATACCCCAGCTTTGGTAACCTGGTACCCCGGGATGTCGCCTCACGCGCCGCCAAACAGGCCTGTGACGAGGGCCGTGGTGTAGGTGCCACGGGTCGGGCCGTCTATCTCGACTTTGCAGAAGCCATTCGCCGCGACGGGGAGGACCTGATTCGGCAGAAGTATGGCAATCTGTTCCGGATGTATGAGGAGATCACCAACGAAAATCCTTATCAGACACCGATGCGCATCTATCCGGCAGTGCATTACACGATGGGGGGACTGTGGGTCGATTACAACCTGATGAGCAATCTGCCCGGTCTGTTCGTCCTTGGTGAGGCCAACTTCTCCGATCATGGTGCCAACCGTCTCGGCGCTTCGGCGCTGATGCAGGGGTTGTCCGACGGCTACTTCGTTATCCCTTATACACTTGGTGGTTACGTCGGTGGCACCACAATGGCCGAGGTCAACACATCACATCCTGCCTTCGTCGACGCTCAGAAGCAGGCCCAGCAACGCCTTGACGCCCTACTGGCTGTCGATGGCAGACGGACCGTCGATGAGTTCCATCGCGAGCTCGGATTGTTGCTATGGGACCATTGTGGTATGGCACGCAGCGCCACTGGTTTGACCGAGGCGCGTGAGCGGGTCCGACAGATCCGGGATGAGTTCTGGCAAAATGTGACGGTGAGTGGCTCGGCGGGGGAGTTGAATCAGGCGCTGGAACGGGCTGGCCGTGTCGCCGATTTCATGGAGTTCGCGGAGACGATGATTCAGGATGCACTTGTACGCGACGAGTCCTGTGGCGGTCATTTTCGGCAAGAGCACCAGACCGAGGAAGGTGAGGCACGCCGCGATGACGAAAACTTTGCGCACGTCGCGGCATGGGAGTTCACCGGTGTCGGGCAGGAGTCGGTGCGCCATAAAGAGGAATTGGACTTCCAGAATGTGGCCCTTACGCAGAGGAGCTACAAGTGATCGACAGAGATGGCTGCAACGGGCGTGATGGCCAACGTGCCGCGTCCCAGGAGGGCTCGGGGGCGGGAGGGGGCGTTGCCGAACAGCGGCAGAATCTGATGTCTGTGCGACTGCGGGTGTGGCGGCAGAAGAATCTTCAAGACAAGGGCCGCTTCGAGGAGTACGAAGCAACGCGCCTGACACCGGACATGTCCTTCCTCGAAATGCTCGACGTGCTCAACGAGGACCTGCAACGGGATGGCAACGAGCCCATCGCCTTTGACTCGGATTGCCGTGAGGGAATCTGTGGCATGTGCAGTCTCGTCATCGATGGGGTGCCCCACGGACCCGGGCGCGGCACCACGACCTGCCAGATTTACTTGCGCAGTTTCGCCGACGGGGCGACGATCACCATCGAACCCTGGCGGGCGGGAGCATTTCCTGTTCTACGCGACCTCATCGTCGACCGATCGGCTTTTGATCGCATCATCGCCGCCGGGGGGTATGCCTCGGTGAACACCGGTTCAGCAGCCGATGCCAATGCGTCGCTGATTTCGCAGGCCCGCTCGGAGGAGGCCTTTGATGCGGCGGCCTGCATCGGCTGCGGCGCCTGTGTGGCGACCTGTAAAAATGCCTCGGCCATGCTTTTTGTCTCCGCCAAGGTGAAGCACCTCAACATGTTGCCCCAGGGGCAGCCGGAGCGGCGTGAGCGTACCGTGGCCATGCTGCGGGCGATGGACGAGGAGGGGTTCGGGCATTGCACCAACGAGTATGAATGTGAGGCGGTCTGTCCCAAGGAGATCTCCGTTGAGCACATCGCCTTTCTCAACCGGGAGTACCTTCGGGCTCAGGTCATCGCCACTGGGTTTCGTCCTGTGGTCACCGACGAATGACGGAACGCGGGGCGGGCCTGCCGTAGCTTGCGCCCAACCGACAGAACAGAACGAGAAACGCCGCCGGGCCCGTGAGGGCGCGGCGGCGTTTACCTTGATCCATTGTCGTCAGGCGCTGATGGGCTCGATGCTCACGTTCTTGCGGTGGCGACCAGTGACGGCGAAAACGACGCGGCCATCGGTGGTGGCAAATAGCGTGTCGTCGCTGCCCTTCCTGACGTTGGTGCCCGGGTGGATGCGCGTGCCACGCTGGCGGATGATGATGGAGCCCGCCGTCACAATCTGACCGCCGGCGCTCTTGACTCCGAGACGCTGTGAATTGCTGTCGCGGCCATTGCGGGAACTGCCGACGCCTTTTTTATGTGCCATGGCTGATCTTTTCCAGCAGAGAGCTAATTGGGGGCGACGATGCCGTCGATCTTGATTTCGGTGAACTCTTGGCGATGCCCGTTGCGACGGCGGTAGTTTTTGCGCCGCTTCATTTTGAAAACGATGATCTTGTCGCCGCGACCGTGACCGACGACAGTGGCCTCGACGGAGGCGCCTGCCACGTGGGGGCTACCCACGAGGGTGTCGGTTTCGGACCTGACGAGCAAGACGTCTGAAAACGTCTGTTTGACGCCTTCTTCTAGGTCGAGAAGTGGCACTCGGACCACGGCGCCTTCTTCTACCTGGAACTGCTGACCGGCGATATCAACGACGGCGTACATGTGGACCGCCTGTTCTCCTGCCTACGTGTGATGGTGGCTGCCGAATCTTCTGCCCTGCAAGATCTGGAGCGAACTGGTGAATCTACGAGACGTTATTAAATCTGTCAACGTATCCCGGGGCCTGTCCTCAAGCGCGGAATTCGGCTGTCACATCTAACTCTCGGCGCACGGAGATAAAGCGGTAATCCTGCTTGGGGATCGTCGTGTCCTCTTCGATGTCGACGCGCGCCTTCGTCGCCTTGCGCATGTCTTTCAGGCGACCGCCATTGTCGGCACGCATGTAGGCGGCCACCTCGGGGTGAACCTGAAGACGAAAGCGACGATCACCATTGCCGGCGTAGGCACGACGGAGCCAACGCTCGATCTTCGTGATGGTCGTATCCGGGCCCAGGACACGTCCTGTTCCGGAGCATGTGGGACAGGGCTCGGAGTGTGTGTGCAGCAGATTTGGTCGCACCCGCTGGCGCGTCATTTCCACGAGGCCGAATTCCGAAATCTGCGGGCTGATGGAGACTTTGGCTCGGTGTGGCTGGGTCTCTTCGATCATGGCTTCCACGAGCTTGCGGCGGTTTCGCTCATCATGCATGTCGATGAAATCGATGACGATGATGCCACCGATATCACGAAGTCGCAGCTGGCGGGCCACCTCCTTTGCGGCTTCGAGATTCGTGATCAGGATACTCTCCTCCTGATCGCGTTTGCCCGTGTTGCGGGCCGAGTTGACGTCGATAAAGGTGCCAGCTTCCGCGTGGTCGATGACGAGAGAACCACCGCGGTTCATCCAGACCTCGCGGTCGGTGACCTTCTCCAGCTCTTTTTCTATCTTGAAGTGATCGAAAATTGGCTTCTTGTCGCGGTGAAATTCAACGCGCTTGCGCAGATCCGGTGAGACACTCTTGAGATAGTCTTGGATTTCGTTGTAAAGGTCCCGCGAGTCAACGACGAGGCGGTCCACGTTGTCGGTAAAAACGTCGCGGATGACACTTGACGTCATGCCCATTTCCTGGTGTACAAGGGCGGGAGCCTTGGCCCGTTTCGCTTTCTTGGCCAGGCGGCGATGTGTGCGATGTAACTGCTTGACGTCCTTGCGGAAGCCCTTCTCCTGTTGACCGCGACCTTCGGTGCGCACGATGCAGGAGTAGCCCTCAGGGGTCAGCTTGCGGACCACGTCACGGAGGCGGCGACGTTCGTTCCAACTGCTGATTTTGCGCGAAACGCCGACCCAGTCCCCCGTCGGCATGAGGACGACGAAGCGACCAGCTAAAGCGATCTGGGTAGTTATGCGAGCCCCTTTTGTGCTGATGGGCTCCTTGGTCACCTGTACGAGGATTTCCTGTCCCTTTTTGACCAAGTCCTGGATCGGCGGGTATTGCCGTGGTCGGCGGCCGTTACGGCGACCGTTGTTGCCGTCGTCGTCGTCGTTTTCGGCCTCCACCATGTCTCGGACCTGCAGAAACGCGGTACGTTCAAGGCCGATGTCGACAAAGGCGGCCTGCAGGCTGGGCAACACGGCGTTGACCTTGCCGAGATATATGTCGCCCACCATGCGTTCCGACTCGGGACGCTCGACCCAGATTTCAGCCAGGTTGTCATCCTCGACGATGGCGATGCGCGACTCGTGGATGCCTTGGTTGATATAAATTTCTGTTTTCATACGTGCGATTTTCTCCGCGGTTCGCGCCACTCACCCACGGGCGGTGGCGCGTGCAAGCACGCGAGGTGTTTGGTATGCGGGATCGGCCGAGCAGCGGAGAACGCACCGTCGTTGCAGCGAGCGGTACGGAAGGGAGACGCGACCATTCGACCAAAAGTATTCGGGTCGTGATGGGCGCTACGTACCCTCCAGGTTCGCGGACCACCGACGGGTATTTCCGTCGATGGGACTTAAGGTGTTGCTGTTGGTGCCGCCCGCGTGGCGGCGGGTGATCGGGCTGTGCGCTCTTGGCACACGGCTGCCCCACCAATTGGTCTCCGTTGACGTCTCCCCCCGGCCCGTGTTCGGGCAACTGGCGGGGTCTGCGGCCGGGCCCGCTCCAAGGTGTCTTGTTCCGAGGCCGGCGCCTGTCTCTGTTGAGACGAGCGCGCTAGTCGTCGGAAGTTGACCCTTACGTGCCCTGATGTTCGTTGTCTGTCTTTGGCTCGGCCACCGACGGCTGATGGAAGGTCCTGGGCCTTATTGCGGTCGGTGGGGGGCGAGCCCTTTGCTCGGTACTGCTGTTGCCGTAGGAGCCTGTACGAATCTTGGTTTTGCTGGTGAACTCGTGTCTTCGGCGGCGCTCTGAAAGGGTGCAAAGAAGCGACCGCGAACTGACAGTTTCTGAGCGAACGAAACGGACTCTGGGACAGCCCCTAGGATACGTCTCGTGCTGACCCTGAGCAAGCGATTTACTCGACCGTCAGTTATCCTGCGGTCCGTCGCCACGGAGATGTTGCAGAAAGCGTTCGGGGTTACGCAGCAATGATACCGCCTCCATGACTTGGGGATCCGTTTCCAGATCTACGAGGAGACTCGCCCGACGACCGTCGACCCTGAGGGAGAATTCACGCTCAAGGCCTGCGCGGATGTATGGCTCCATAGCGGCTGTGAGATTTATGTTGTCGGCCTGTTGTTCGATGGCGACCTCAAGGGAGTCGATAAGAGAGAGTACAGTGGGTGCCCATCCCGAATGGCTGGCAAGGGTACGCAGCCCTCGCAGCTCTGTTCCGGATTGATTGAGACGCGCTTTGGCCGCCGCCGAGCGTGGAATGAATTCGGTAAAGGCTTGCAGAATTTCATCGTCCACCGCCAATTTGTCCAAGCCCCCTTCGGTGCCGACGTATTCGATGACAAAATCGAAGAATACCCGGTAGCGATACAGATCGCGAATCAGTGCCGGTGGCAGGTCCGCCTCGACGACGACATCCGGTGTGATGCCACCACCCCCATAGACCTGGCGGCCCTGGTTCGTGAGGTAGATTTCGGCCAGAGCCGTGTCGATCTTGTCGGCCTCGGTCCTGGCGCCGCCCACCAGCTGGCTGAGTGGGGTAATCAGCACCTGTCTTGCCACATCTGGGTCCAGGTCAAAACGAGCGCGCAAGCGATCCTCCGCAGTTTCCGCATCGGGGGCCCCAAGCAACAGAGCCATCAACTGTGCGCTGGGAAGCCGCACGTCACCAAAAGTGAGTTGCGCACCAGGATCCGGCGCCGTCCTCAGTGACTCGCGATGAATGCTTCGCCCGCTGGGCGTGAAATACAGCGCCGTAGTCAGTTTCAGCGCCGTCTGCTCATCTTCGTGCAGGTCGAAGATCGTCTGTACTGACCCCTTGCCAAAAGAGGTGGTTCCGACGACGAGTCCACGGTCATTGTCTTGCATAGCTCCGGCGACGATCTCAGCGGCACTGGCGCTGCCACCGTCGATGAGCACGACGAGTGGAATCCGTTCCGCCGGCGGGCGACGTTGCGAAACCCGGGTCTCATGGTTGCGCCCCGAGCGCTCTCGTACGGACACGATGGGTGCACCGCGCGGCAGAAACAGATCCGCCACTTCCGTCGCCTGAGTTAACAGCCCCCCAGGGTTACCACGCAGATCGATGATGAGGCCGCTGATCTTGCGAGCGAACAGTTGCTCGAGAGCAGCTTCCATCTCCGCCGACGTATCCTCCGAAAAACGCGTTTGTCTCATGCTGATGTAACCGACGCCAGGAAAGAGCTCCTCGGCGACGGCGACACTCTTGATCTTAATGACTTCGCGGACGATGACGATGTCCCAGTTCGCCAAGACGCCGCGGCGATCCATGGTGATACGCACCGACGTCCCCGGTTCGCCACGTAATTCGTTGACGACACTTTCGAGGGTTAGACCAAATGTGTCGCGACCCTCGATGCCGACGATGAGATCACCTGGAAGGATTCCTGCCCGGGCAGCGGGCGTGCCTTCGATTGGAGCGATCACCACCGGGTGTCCGTCCATCAAACCAACGGTGATACCAAGGCCAGCAAATTTTCCGGT
>DPVW01000491.1 GCA_003529325.1 Candidatus Latescibacterota bacterium
CAAGGCGTATGGTCAACGACTCGACAATCTCCTGCGTCAGTTGCAGGGCCTTGCGGCCCTTGCTCCAGAGGAATTGCAGCGTCGTCGCGGTGAGTTGAAAGCGGTCGCCATGGAATTGGGCGAGTTGAAGATGAGCAGTATCAGTGCCCTGCCGGAGATGGCTGCAAAAATTACGCGAGCCGAGAAACTGATCGGTGACCTCATGATGCGGGCTCCTGATCAGATCACGTATGAGGTCGCAAAGGGTGATCATCTCTGGGGTATTGCTTCCAAGCCTGAGACCTATGAAGATCCCTACATGTGGCCAAGGATCTATCGGGCCAACCGTGAGCAGATCAACGATCCAGATCTCATCTATCCGAAGCAGATGTTGACCGTGCCGATCGCTGTGGGCGAAAATCAGTATCTGGTCACATCGGGTGATTTCCTGTCGAAGATTGCTGCCGCCGTGTACAACGACCCAACCATGTGGCACAAGATTTACAAGGCGAACGCCAGCCAGATCGTTGAGGCCAATCTCGTGTTTCCCGCGCAGGTCCTGGAGATTCCGGCCAACTAATCGGCCGCCCACGACCTTCGCTACGCAAGAAGGCTCACTAGCACGCACCAACCGACAGTGCATTCGTCAAGCGAAAAGGGGTTTTGGCCCAGGCGTCAGCCTGGTCCTGAACCCCTTTCGCCGTTTTCCAGATTGACTGACATCAGAGACCTGGCTCCTTTCCGCTGAAACAGACGATATCCATAGCCGACGTCGACCCTGTTATCCTTTTCGGTCACAACGATCGGAACCTGGAGTCCGTTGAGAAGACTTGTGGCGTCTCCCTTGTGGCGCGTGGAGACAGACTCACGGTGGATGGTCCGGAGGAGTCGGTTCGTCAGGCCAGTGACCTCCTTTCAACCGTTATCGAGAGCCTCCGTCGAGATCCAGAACTGAGCGACGAGGATGTTCAGGCACTGCTGCGTCAAGACCTGCGCGCCGCCAGTCGTGGCGCTGCGGCCATCGGTGGCGAGCCCGTCGGTTCGCGCACGGTGCGCACGTATAAGACGACCGTTCGGGCTCGGAGTGGCGGCCAACTGGCCTATCTCGAGTCTGTCTCGCGCAGCGACATCGTCTTCGTTATCGGACCGGCGGGAACGGGCAAGACCTATCTCGCCGTCGCCGCCGCAGTTTCCGCCCTCAAGCAGAAAAAGGTATCCCGCATCGTCCTCGCCCGCCCCGCCGTCGAGGCGGGTGAGAACCTGGGATTCCTGCCCGGCGCCCTTGAAGACAAAGTTGATCCTTATCTCAGGCCCCTCTACGACGCCCTGCAAGAACTGCTCGAGCCGGACCGCCTGGCTCGCTTCCAGGCCATGAAAATCGTCGAGGTCGCTCCCCTTGCCTTCATGCGTGGTCGGACGCTGAATGATGCCTTCATCATCCTCGACGAGGCCCAGAACACGACACCGGCACAGATGAAGATGTTCCTGACGCGCCTTGGAGCGGGCTCCAAAGCGGTGATCACTGGCGATATCACGCAAACGGATCTACCGGTAAATCAGCCCTCCGGGCTGATTGAGGTCCGCAGTGTCCTGAGAGATGTGAGCGGCCTCGATTTCATCCATCTCACGGAACGGGACGTAGTGCGCAATCCCCTCGTGCAACGGATCGTCCACGCCTACGAGAGTCACGAGGAAGTGAATCGTGAGAATGGTGTGCCAGTAGTCGGCAACAACACCGGAGCTCTGACCACGTGAACGCCTCGGGATGGAGGCGCTGGGGAGCCCGACTGACGGGATCCGGTCGGCGCAAGCCATTCGGCCTGGCGGGCATGAGAGTCTACCGTCTTCTGCTCGCCCTGGGCGCCATTATCCTGCTCACCTACTTCTCTCCCCTGCAGCGTCCTTACAGTATCACTGATCTTCGCGTTGGCAACGTCGCCCCTGAGCGGATCAACGCGCCGCTGCCTTTCTTCGTCCGCAAGACCGCTGACGAATTGGAACGGGAGCGGGTCGAAGCGGAACGGACAGTGCCCACGCAATTGATTCTGCACGACGACGTAAAGGACGCCCAACTCGACCGATTGGACTCGGTTTTTTCCGTGCTGCTGCTCAATATTCGTATGCAGATGCCGGATAGCCTCAGGCAAGGACGACTCCAGCGTGAGTTACCGAATATCATCGGGTCCTTGTCTGTGGCGGCATTGCAGGACCTGGTGTCAACCCTCGCCATCGCGCACCCAGACACGGTCGCCTCCATCCGCAAAGCGGGCGTGCAATTGCTGGCCGATGCCTATTCCACCGGTATCATGGAATCTCGCGAGGTTCCCCTGACACGTCTGACCCGTCAAGCTCGTATCGGTGAACGGTCCCTGTCGATCGATGCTCTCCATGACGCCGAATCCTTGCGTCGGGGTGCCATGCTGGCACTGATGGCTGGCTATCTTCCTCTCACCGGCAGCGGCGCGACGGCCCTGCACGAATTGCTCGGCCTGTTCGTTGCGCCCAATCTGACCATCGATGTGCAGAATACGGAGCGCCAGCGCAACGAGGCCCGCCGTAGTGTCGCCAGTATCAAGCAGCGCTACCTGCAGGACGAAATGATCGTCGACAAGAACGCGAAGGTCGAGCCACAACATGTGGAGGCTCTAGAGGCGCTCGCCGCGCACCTGGTCGAAGAGGAATTGAAGGACCGGACCACGCGTCTGTTGCAGACCGCCGCCGCCGCCGTCATCGCTGCATTCATCCTCGTCGTTCTCGGGTTTTTTCTCGCCACACGGGAGCCAGCTGTCTATGAGAGCCCTGGCCTGCTGCTGTTGTTGGCGATCGTCACCCTCTCCACGGCTGCCATCGCCTCCTACATTCGCACCGAAGATATCCAGATCTTTTTTGTGCCCACGCCACTGGCAGCGATGCTGCTGACCATTCTATTGAGTCCACAATTGGCGCTTGTCGTTTCTTTTCTGGTGGCACTTTTTATTGGCTCTCTCTTCGGGGATTTCTACGTTGCTCTGATCTGTGCTCTGACCTCCGCCGTCGCTGTCTTCGCCGTGCGTCATGTCCGCCACCGCAATCAGTTCTACCGGGCCATCATTCTGCTTCCCGCGTCCTACGCGGTGCTCATCGCCGCCGCCGATCTGTTGCGCTTTGTCCAACCCGAACAGATCTACAGCCACGTCCTACCCGGTATCTTCATCGGTGTCGCGGCGCCGATTGTCATCCAGGGGCTGCTACCGATCTTTGAGAGTCTGTTCACCGTAACCACTGACATCACACTGCTCGAACTATCCGACCTCAATCGGCCACTGCTGCGTGAGCTGGCCATCCGAGCGCCAGGTAGTTACACCCATTCATTGATCATGGCAAATCTGTCGGAGGCAGCTGCCCAGCAAGTTGGCGCCAGCCCACTTCTGGCCAGAGTTGGATGTTATTACCATGACATCGGCAAGATGCTTAAGCCTGAGTATTTCACCGAGAATCAAGGGCTGCGCGGTGGCCGCAACCCGCACGACCATCTGACGCCAAATATGAGCGCCCTGATCATCGACTCCCATGTAAAGGATGGAATCGAACTCGCCGAAGAGAACGGCCTGCCAAAGGCCATCGTCGATCTGATTCCACAACATCATGGGACGACCGTCCTCGAGATTTTTTACAACCGCGCCATCGAATTGGGGCTAGAGAATGTGCGCCGCGATGACTTCCGGTATGATGGTCCCAAACCACAGACCAAGGAGGCGGGTATCCTGATGCTCGCCGACTCCGTCGAGTCTGCTGCACGCACACTGACGGAGCGCACACCAAATCGTGTCCGTCAGTTGGTGCGACGTATCGTGCAGCAGAAGTTCACTGCGGGAGAACTCGACGAGTGTCCATTGACATTGCGCGACCTGCATGCCATCGAGGAGTCCTTCATACCCGTGCTGATGGGGACCCTGCACGGGCGTCTGGAGTATCCGTGGCAGAAGGACAATCAACGCGATCGGAGCCGAGATGTTTCGTCTTCACTGCAGCCCCGAACTGCCTGACCCCTCACCCGACGCGGCCTGTCTCAAACGGCTGGCGACGGTAGCACGCAGAACATTGTCCTGCCACGCTGTTGGTGGTCTCATCAATGTCGTTCTTACCAGCGATGACGAGGTGCGTCGATTGAACCGCACATTTCGGGCGCGGGACAAGACGACTGACGTGCTGTCCTTTTCTTTGAACGAGGACGAACAGCCACCGGTGCTTGATGATGAGGATCTGGCTGCAGACACGCCGATGGGAGAGATCTACATTTCCGTCGAGCAGGCGCGGTTGCAGGCTGAAGAGCTTGGCGTACCACACGACGAAGAGTTGTCTCGTCTGCTCGTGCATGGATTGTTGCATCTAGCAGGTTTCGATCATCAGACCGAGGCCGAGTTGCATACCATGGAGGGTCTGACAGAAGAACTTCTTGGCGCGGCCCCCGCCGATACCATCACTCCGTCCTGGCGGACGGATTTACCGAAAGGAGTCTGAGAGAACCACTTTTGGAACCTCCTCAAGTTGCAGAAATTCTGTTGACAGTCCTGACCTCGGCTGCGCTATTCATTCTGGCCAGCTACGAGGCGACTTTCAGCGTGCTTTCCCGTGCAAACCTCGAACGCATGAAAGAAGCCGGTGTAGCGCGTGCGGCAGCGATGTGGAAGATCTATGAACCACGTCATCGTCTGCACCTGATGGCTCGGCTTGGTCAGGGCTTCTGCGCCGCGGCACTCGCGCTCTCCCTGTTCTTTCTGCTACGCGCCTTCCTCGACGATAGACTCTCCGCGCTCGGCGTCACCGCCGTCGTCTTCCTCTGTGTACTGTTTGCCGCCTCCACAGCCCGGCGCGTGCGCTTCGAGGATGAGTCCGAAGATTTTTTCGTACCCCGTATCGCCCTGCTCTTCATTCCCCTGCACCTGCTGCTCAGCCCCTTCACGGCCGTAGCCGAGCGTCTGACCGGTGGCGACTACACCGATGAGGAGTTCAAGGCCGACAAGGAAGAGGAACTCCGATCTCTGGTGGAGTCCGAGGGCGAAACAGGTGTCTTGGAGGAAGGTGAACGGGACATGATCGAGGGGGTCTTCGGCTTCTACGATCGTGTCGTAAGAGAGGTCATGGTACCACGTGTCGACATCACTGCAGTTGAACAAGGAGGTACCCTCGCCGACTTGTTGTCGACAATCCGAGATACTGGACATTCACGCGTCCCCATCTACGAAGAGTCGCTGGACTCGATTCTCGGCGTCGTCTATGCCAAAGATCTGCTACAACTTATCGAGAAACGCACGGAGTTCGGAAGTGACAGCCCATTGAGTTTTCTCGTCGAGGGTGTCCCCACCACCAACGGTGAGAGACTGCATCTGCTGCACGAGCCCTACTACATACCGGAGACCAAGAAGATCGACCAGCTGCTCAGGGAACTCAGCGTTGCTCGTACTCGGCTCGCCGTCGTCGTCGATGAGTATGGCGGCACAGCGGGGCTGGTCACGACGGAGGATCTTGTCGAGGAGATCGTCGGCGACCTGCAGGACGAATACGATGCCGAGGAAGCTCTCTACCATTGGCAAACCGCCGACGAGGTCCTTGTCGTCAACCCGCGCATCAACATAGAGGAGTTGAACGACCTGCTCGATTCAGACCTGCCAAGTGACGGCTACGACACGCTGGGAGGTTTTATCTATGACCACCTGGGTCACGTTCCCGAGACCGGCCAATCGATCGCGGTGCCCGACTTTGAGATCACCATTCTCGCCGTCGAGGGCCAGCGAATTCAACAGGTCCAGATGACACGAACGCCGAGCAGTAACGGCGCCGCCGAGGAGGGTAAGACTCGGCAACGTTCGCCGAATGACAACGAGGACAGACGCTGATTCCCGACAACTGCCAGACTTGCGTACAATGCCGAAATCCTTACTTTTTCTTTCGT
>DPVW01000429.1:0-1355 GCA_003529325.1 Candidatus Latescibacterota bacterium
GCCGGCTGACCCGGTCCTCACGATTAACAGCGCGCCACCTGGTTCCGGTCGCGTTGCTGGCGGCCCTTACCGCCGACGGCGGGAGCCAACCCTATCAGAATAGATTGCGAAGCTTGATGGTGGTGTAGAGCTGTTCCCGAGAGATGCCGACATCACCGCGCAGTACGAAATCCGCATTCCAGTAGGTCCGCAGCCCCCATCCAGCCGTGATATGGAGATCCTGTAGACGGAGTTCGTTGAAGCCCGGCTGCACCTGTCCCGTGTCGAGGAACAGAACGCCGTGCAATTCGAGGTGCTGCTTGAAGGCCTGGCGCGTGCCTAGCAGATACCGAGCCTCCGTATTCGTCAACACCCGAACGTTGTCCGTGAACCGCTGGCGATCAAAGCCGCGTAGTGTGTCCGAGCCACCGAGACCCTTGATCCGTCGGCTGCCACCGATTTCGCCGTAAGAGTAGAGTGGGACCGCCCCTCGCAAGGCCTCGACGATGGTCCGGTGGGCGATGTTCAGGCGCTCGCTACGTGGCCAGTAACGCGAATCGGTGAAGGTGTAGCGCTCGAAGTCGATCTCTTCAAAGAACAGACTCAGCAGCGAATTGCGCGAGGTCTCGTAACTCCATTCGTGGAACACGCCGCGCCGGGGAATCGTCGGATCGTCCCGCGTATCCCAGACCAGTGTGGCACCGATAAAACCGGTGACCCCGTCGATGACCCCGTCGGGGGTACCGGCGTTGATGTAGAACGCCTCGGCACCCGACCGACCCACATCTGTTCGTTCCAAACCCAGGTCGAGTGACATCCTCACCGGGCCATAGACATGGAGCAGCAGATTGAAGAACAGCCGGGGTTTCTTCAATAGGTAGTGGTAGTAGTCTTCGTCGATAAAATTATCGTGGGCGGGGTCGGTCAGATTCCTGTCATAGTCGCTGTCATTCGACAATCCGTAGTAGCGAGCCTTGATATCACGACGGATGCTGGCGACGATATTGAGACCGAATCCGGTGCCGGAGAGATGTGGCACTTTCAAACGCACGTGGGTGTTGCGCTTGCCCTCGGAGGAATGCACGGAGTGTAGGGTCAGTTTGTAGCGGTAAGGGCGCCGACTGAAGTCTGCAACCTGCACCCGAGCACCATAATTCCAGCCTGACCCGGGACTGAAGTACACCACCGGCAAACCGGTGAGTCCATACGGCGTGCCATTGATGCTGATCTGCCGACGCTTGGCCATCCATTTCACGGCGTCCACCGTGCCCTCGGTAGCCGTCAGGGGGTCGGCTACGGCCAGGATTGTGCGGCCCAGCCCGCGCTCCGGTCGTTGGGTCTGAGTCGAATCCAGGGGTGCGCTCTCCTGCTCCTGC
>DPVW01000429.1:1676-14269 GCA_003529325.1 Candidatus Latescibacterota bacterium
CTCCTGCTCCTGCGCGGCCCAGCACGGCGTGACTGCCAGCACGAGTATCGCCTGAATGGCGTGCAGGCGGTGCCTGTATCGTCGGCTCGCCATCAGACCCGTTCGAAGCGGGCGCGGTCTGCCGCCGATGGCGTGGTGTGTAACTGGAGTCGCAGTCCAGTGATCGACACGGAGCCGGCCTCGAGCACATCGACATCCCCTGAGGGATCAGCACTTGCGCGTGTTTGACCGTTGTAGTGATGCGTGAGCGTGCCATCCTCGGCACGGCGAAAAAACGAGCCATAGCTGGTTTCACTGAGCCTGGTCAGCACCCGCGTGGTCGCCAGACTGGCATCCTGCGGGATGTTGACGGAAACCAATCGGGCCTCGCTGGGCAGGCCGCCGCGGATGATTTCATCGGTAATCTCTCGGGCGATGGCGGCAGCCGACGCCCAGATCGGGGCCAGTGGCGCCGGATCGCGTCTTTCACGCCAGCCATGGTACGCCTCCGGTGTCAGCCGCACGGAAAACGCCACGGCGGGCACATTCGACAGGCTGGCTTCGATGGCGGCCCCCACCGTCCCGGAACTGAGCGTCAATGCCAGGCCGGCATTCTCCCCGATGTTCACGCCTGATACGACGAGACGCGGTGGGATCTGACTCAGGTGATGAATGCCCACATTGGCACAATCCGCCGGTGAACCATCGATGGTATGGACTCCGTCGCCCAAATGTGCTGCCTCCTGCAGCCGTAGATTCGCGAAGCGGCTGAGCGTCTTCGACGACCAGCTGTATTCGCGGGCCGGCAGAACTGCCCGAATGGGCCCCAGACTGCGCAAGGCCGTCAGCAGCGGCGGCAGCGCAGGAGAGTCCACACCGTCGTCATTTGTCAGCAGAATCCAGGGCTCGATTTCTGTGTCTCCCGTCACTTCGTGTGATCGCGGTAGGCGAGTATATTATCAACAATTTAGCTGTTCACCAACCATGCGCGTCGTTATCTTTGCGCGGTCTTTTGAATAAGTTGGATGAGGGTACCCGAAAACGGATGGAAAACGCGCAACTTTTACAGATTCTGGAGGCCATCGCCGGGGAGTTGGCGGTGGATATTCGACAGGAGGACCTGGATGGCAGTCGGGGTGGATTGTTCCGCCTCCGAGGCCATTGCTGCATTCTCGTCGAGCAGAAACTGTCACTCTCCGAGCGCGTCGAACTGATGGTCCGGTCCCTCGCACAACTACCCCTTGACGGTGTCTTCATACCGCCAACGGTGCGCCAATTGTTAGAGAGTCGAGCGGCCTCCCCGGCCTAACAACCCGAAAAACCGATGCCATAATGGTCAGTAGATCCTTCCTATTCGTTGCTCTGCTCTTGGCGAGCCTGTCGGTGCCAGTGGGCGCCACCCGCTTCTATGTCAACCAGAGCACCGGCGACAATCGGCGCAGCCACATCGTCGTACAGGACGCCGATACGCCCTGGCGCACGATCACCCACGCCTTGAAGATTGCCCACATAATCACCCAGGACCGCCCCCACGTCATCGATATCGCGTCCGGCACCTATTCGCCTGCCAGTGGCGAAATAATGCCCTTCGTCATCAGCCAGACCGATATCTATTTCCGCTCCCAGGGCGGTGTCCTGCTCGACGGGCAGCGGCAGTCCGGGATCCTGGAGATAACGGCACCGACCTCCGACTTTGTGCTGCGTGACTTCTCTCTGCTCAATGGTACGGCCCAATACGGCGGCGCTGTCTCCTGTCAGAGTTGCTCCCTGCGGGTCGTTGACAGTCGTTTGCTCGGCAATGAGGCCGCCGCCGGTGGTGATGCCATTTATGTCGCCGATGGCCGTCTGCAGCTGTTCAGAAATATCATTCGGACCAATGGCTCCAGTGGTACCCCAGGGGCCATCATCGAAGTGCGCAACACCTTCGCCGACACCTCCCAGCGAGACGTGATTCGCAACAACACCTTCTACCTCAACAAAAAGCCGACGATCCTGACCACGGGAAATCGAACCGACATTTCCAGCAACATCCTCGTCGGTTCTCCCGGCAGTGGTCTTGCGGCGATCGTTGACTCTGCAGTTGGCATCGAACCACTGATCCGCTACAACCTGTTTTGGGATACGGACATCCTCTACCTGTCCGGAGACCGCGACTCGGTCAAGGTTGCCCGCACAGTGCGCGACACGCTCACCCTCGAGGAACAGGGCGTTGCCGTGCCAACTTTTGTCACCAACGTACCTGACACGGTCGCCAAGATCGGCAGCCTCTACGAGTTTGACATCCAATTCGAGACGGCGAAGTCGAATTACAAATACACCGTCATCAACTCCGGCGACATTCCCGTGGGCATGTCGGAGCAAACCATTGAGGAATCGGGGATTCTGAGTTGGACACCGGTTGACGGGCAGGCGGGACAACACTCCGTCCGCGTCGAGATCATTCGGCAGACACCCCCGGTGCAGGTTCAGTTCCTCAGCTTCATCATCACCGCCTTCACTGCCGACGACTTCCCCGACACCACCACACCGGGAGATGTGATCACGGTGTCGACCGTGCCTGACACCTCGGGCGCCGTCGACAGTCTCAACATGGTGCTCCCCCTGTTCTCCATAGCTGCCAGCTCCGCTGGCAACGTCTATGGTGATCCACTATTTCTCAATACCGAGATCAACCGCTTCGAGCTACTCCCGCAGAAGAGTCGTTTGATCATCCCCGCCGGGGATTCCGTCGCCGTACCTGACACCCTGCGGAGTGTCGCCATCGACGCTGGCGACCCCACGGCAATATTCAATGACGCGATTACCGCCGCCGGTCAGGTGCGCAACGATATGGGCAAGTTTGGTGGCGCCGTGAACACCGGTCCACCCACTCCGGGGACGCCGGCGGAACGGCCACTCACCTGGCTGCCCGACAGCGTCGCCGTGGAAGGCGAGGTCTGGACCTATGACGCGGTGCTTTCGCCATCCTCGAACATCTTCATCATCGACCTGATTCAGGGCCCCCCAACAATGGGCGACGCCTTTGGCAGCAGCGGCAGTATCCCAGCGACCTGGGTGCCAGCCGTAGCTGACACTGGCAGCTTCCTGGTGGGGATAAAGATCTTCTTTAGTGGCGGCAGTGCCCGACACTATTTCCCACTTCGGGTCCGCGCCGGGAACTCGCCGCCACGGATTACGAGTACGGCACCGACCGTTGCCTCTGAGGATGTTGAGTTCGTATACGCAGTCGATGCGGTTGACGATGACGGGGATACGATTCTCTGGAGCATCGATTCAGGTCCGGAAGGGATGACGGTGGACAGCCTCGGCGTCGTTCGCTGGACCGCCTCACAGGCGGATGTAGGCAGCACAGCCATCGTCATCGGTCTGAACGATGCCGGGGGTGCGGGCAACACCCATTCTTTCTCTCTCTCCGTCAGCAACACCAACGATATGCCTGTCGCCGCAACCCTGGCGGATACGTCGGCAACAGAAGACCTCACATTCCTGCGTGCCCTGTCCGCAGTAGACGAGGATCCGTCGGACTCGGTCTTCACCTTCAGCCTTACCACCGGTCCGGACAGTGCCTCGATCGATGCGCAGAATCGTCTGGTATGGACACCATTGCAGGCTGATGTGGGAGCCCACGTGTTGACGGTCCGCGTCAGCGACGCCGCTGGCGCCGTCGACAGCACGAGCTTTACTCTCACCGTCATCGAGGTCGACGACGGCCCGTCGATCACGAGCACACCAGACACGACGGCCCTGGAGGATTCTGCCTACGAGTACGTCGTCGGCGCCGATGACGAAGAGGGGGCGGCCATCACATATGCTCTCGTGACAGCCCCGACGGGGATGAGCATCGTCGACACAACCGGTGTGATCTCCTGGACCCCTGCCCTGGCCGACATCGGCACCCACACCGTGTCATTGCTTATCGCCGACCCCGGGGGACAGACGGCAGCGCAGAGCTACGAACTGCAGGTGCTGGCGGTAAATGACCCCCCGGTGATCCTGTCCCGCACACCATCGGACACATTGGTGCTGATCGATCCAGGCCAGGGCGTACAGTTCGAACTCGACAGCAGTGACGAGGAGGGTGACCAGCTCACACTGCAATGGCTGGTGAATGGCAAAAAGCTCTCCGTGGAGAGCCGATTCCTGCATGTAGCTGACACGACCTCGGCTGACACCGTCGTCGCCAATCTGTCGGACGGCACCAACACCACAAGCACCACATGGATCGTCGATGCCCGCGCCATTGCCAAGATCTCCGTAGCAACCGACACCGTCGATTTTGACACTGTCGTTCTCGACAGCACCGCCTCGGTGACACTCCGCGTCCTGAACCCGGGACGCACGACGCTGAATATTAACCATCTGCAGGTTGGCGACCTGGCTTTTTCCGCCACCTTTGGCACGGATGCCATCGCCCTGCGTGACTCCACGATTCTGACGCTGTCCTTCACTGGCATGACTCGCGGTGTGCGCTCCACGACCGTGCAATTCGGTACCAACGACCCCGACGTTCCCACAGTCACGATTCCCCTCATCGGGGTCGCTGTCGTGCCGACGACGGCCGCCCTTGACGCCAACCCAGCGTCCGGCAACCAGGGATTGCGCACGGTGACTGGCCGAACCGGGCAGACCGCCAGCATCGACTTGCAGGTGGATCAGGCGGTGGCCCTGGTCTCCTACGCCGTGGAACTCTCCTTCGATCCTCAGATCCTCAGCTTTGAAGCGTTCTCTGCCGACGCGGACGCAACCAATCTGCTCGGTACCGGTCTGACCACGTCGGTCACCGAGCCGTCAGCCGGCACGGTCCGTGTTGACATCGGCCCTGCGGCGGCGGCTTCCGGTGCCGGCACATTGGGACGATGGACATTTGGCGTTGCCGCCGATGCCGAGGCTGGCTCGAGTACCGCCATCGGCGTCACGCGTGTTGAGCTGCTGAGCAGCGGTCTGTTGACGGCCGACGTCCTGACCGCCTCGACGGGGATCGAGTTGCTGATCGCCAATGCACTGCCCGGTGACAGCAACGGCGACGGCGCCATCGATTTTGATGATTTCTTCAGCTTCGCCGATGATTTCGGGACCTCGGAGCCGCGCTCAGACTTCAACAACGACGGCATCGTCGACTTCACCGACTTTTTCCTCTTTGCCGATTATTTCAATGCCGCGGCAGCCCGCCCCTTGCCGAGGGTGACCACCAGCATCCCGGGCCTCGTGCTGGCGACGGACCAAAGGCCGCAGAACTCGCAGCGCGTCGATGTCAGCCTCCTCTGGCACGGCGAGGAGCCATTGCGTGGCGCCGGCCTGTGGCTCACATGGGATCCGCAACACCTGGTCTTCGATGAGCTCAGCAGTACCGCTCCCGAGGCAGAGCAGACCCTGTTGTGGTCCCAACCAGTGCAGCCCGGACGGCTGGAAATGGCGGCAGCTCCCGTCCAGGGATCTGCCTTCGACACGGAAATCGCGGTACTGCACTTCCGGCGTCTAACCGCGGAGGGTACCGAATTCCGTATTGACGCTGCCATCGGTCGTGACAGAGCAGGCGTCACCAATGCCCTGGATCTGCCTCCGGCTGTGATCGTGGCAGCGCTGCCACGGGTCGCCATGCTCTACCCCGCCCATCCGAACCCATTCAACCCGGAGACGGTCATTCCTTTCTTCATCCCCTCTGGCCCGGATGTGGAAGTAGAGATCCGGATTTTTGATCTGCTTGGGCGTGTGGTGCGGGAACTGAGTTCTGGTCCGCTCAGCAGCGGTCACCATCAGGTGGTATGGCATGGTCGCGATGAGGCGGGCCGACAGGCCGGCGCCGGCGTCTACTTGGTCGAAATGCAGACGGCACAACAGCGCCTGGTGCGCAAAGTCATGCTACTCAAGTAGTTGGCCCGACACTACCTTGGCCCGAGATTCGTTGACAGGATTAGGGGTGTCCCGTACTTTGTATGGTTCCTTAGCAGCAACCGCTAATGGCGCCAAACAACTGGCGCCATAGACCAATACGCCCAATCGGACTGTCACGATGCCAAAGCTCAAAACCCACAAAGCCACTGCCAAGCGGATCAAGATACGGGGCAGCAAAACCCTCAAACGGCGCCATGCCTATAGTGACCATTTCCTCGGGAAGCGGTCGGCCAAGCGCAAGCGTAGGCTGCGTAAGAACGAGGCTGTGTCGAGCGCCAACGCCCTGAACGTTCGTCGTTCGCTGTGCCTGAAGTAGGAGATCTCTCATGTCCCGTGCTACAGTAAGTGTCGCTTCCCGCCGCCGCCGCAAGAAGGTTCTCAAACAGGCTCGCGGTTATTTCGGCGCGCGCAGTCGTCTGTTCCGCACAGCCCGCGAAGCTGTCAACCGGGCTCAGGCATATGCTTATCGCGACCGTCGGCGGCGCAAGCGTGACTTCCGGCGCCTTTGGATCTCACGGATCAACGCCGCAGCCCGACTCAATGGCGTGTCCTACAGCCAGTTGATCCATGGCCTCGACAAGGCCGAGATCGCCGTCAACCGAAAAGTGTTGGCAAATCTTGCCGTACGTGATCCCGGCGCTTTTACCGCCGTCGTCTCGCAGGCCAAGGCTCACCTCTAAACTCTCCGGCGCCAGCCGGCCGAGCGGGCGGGCCCTGGGAGGGCCCGCCGGACCCTTCTTTGTAATTCCTCCCTCCCCTCCGCAACGCCGTGGTGCGCCGGGTCCCTCCCCCAAATTGGCAGGTCTTCTGTGCCTGTCGCCAGGGATATGACCATGGTGCCCGATATTGACCAACTCCGCCAGGACGCCGTCGGCGCTGTCGCCGCCGCTGACGATCTGAAGGTGCTTGAAGAGTTGCGCGTCCAATACACCGGACGGCGCAGTGAGCTACGCCAGATCCTTGGCTCCATCGGTGATTTGCCGGCCGATCAGCGGCGTCAGGTTGGACAAGCGGCAGGCAAAGCCCAGAAGGAGATCGAGGCCGCCCTCGGCGAGCGCCAGCAGGCCCTCGAACAACAGCAGGAGGCGGGTGACGCCCTTGACGTCACGTTGCCCGGTCGCCTACCCCGCGTCGGTCAACCTCATCCCCTCTCAGCCACCGCCGACGAACTCGTCAATGCACTCCGCTACATGGGCTTCACCGTCGCCGACGGTCCCGACGTGGATGACGAATATCACAACTTCGACGCTCTCAACACGCCCGCCGACCACCCCGCCCGTGACCTGCAGGACACCTTTTACCTGACAGATGGTAGTCTGCTGCGCACGCAGACCTCGACGGTACAGATACGGGTTATGGAGAGCCAGCCGCCCCCGGTGCGTGTGCTCTCGGTGGGCCGTGTCTACCGTAACGAAACGGTGGATGCCACACACCATATGATCTTCCACCAGATCGAGGGCCTTTGCGTCGACGAGGGCGTCTCCCTCGCCGATTTGAAAGGCACCCTGACGGCCCTGGCGCGTCGCGTCCTTGGGGAGCAGACGCAGATCCGCATCCGCCCGCACTTCTTCCCTTTCACGGAGCCCAGCGTGGAGTACGACTTCTCCTGCTCAATCTGCGGCCAGCGTGGCGAGTTGGCGGGTACTCGGTGCCGCGTGTGCAAGGGCACGGGCTGGATCGAAATCGGGGGGGCTGGCATGGTCGATCCCAATGTCTTCCACAGCGTCGGTTACGACGACGAACGCTTCTCCGGATTTGCTTTCGGCATCGGCATCGATCGCATCGCCATGATCCACCACGGCATCGATGACATTCGCCTGTTCCTCGAAAGTGACATGCGTTTCACTCGGCAGTTCCCATCGTGAAGGTCTCGCTGAAGTGGCTGCGTGAATACGTCGAGGTCGATTGGACGGTGGATGAATTCATCGAGCGCTTGACCATGTCCGGTCTCGAGCAAGAGAGTGTCGAGGATCTGAGCGCGGCCCTGGCAGGCATCATTGTCGGCAAGGTCGTCAGCCGCCAACAGCATCCCAATGCCGACCGCCTGTCGGTCTGCCAAGTCGACGTCGGTGATGGTGCCCTGCCACGCACGATCGTCTGCGGTGCGCCGAATGTCGATGCCGGGCAGACGGTGCCCGTCGTCTTGCCCGGGCAACGACTGCCGGACGGTTCAAAGATCGGCAAGGCGAAATTGCGTGGTGTCGCCTCGGAAGGCATGATCTGTTCCGAGGTCGAGCTCGGACTTGGCGACGACGGTTCCGGTATCATGGTTCTGCCCGATGACTGGGAAGCAGGCGCCCCTTTCGCACAGGCAGCCGGCCTGGATGATGTCATCATAGACTTCGAGGTCACACCGAATCGTCCCGATTGTCTCAGTGTCGTCGGCATCGCCCGTGAAGTCGCCGCCCTGGCGCAGGTGGAACTCAAACTGCCGCACACAGAGTTGCCTACCACAGGTGCCCCTGTCGACACCGCGACGGGGGTCACGATCGAAGATCCGCAGGGCTGCGGTCGTTATGTCGCCCGCGTGATCCGTGGCATCCAGGTCGGTCCCTCGCCGCGCTGGCTACAGGATCGTCTACGTGCCTTGGGCCAGCGCCCGATCAACAATGTCGTGGACGTAACCAACTATGTGATGCTCGAACTCGGCCAGCCACTGCACGCCTTCGACCTGCAGCGCCTGGATGAAAATCGAATCGTTGTCCGTCGCAGTCGCCCGGGAGAGACATTGCGCACCCTCGATGGCGAGGTCCGTGAACTGGCCGATGATGGGCTGCTCGTCATCGCTGATGGGAGTGCACCGGTCGCCGTGGCGGGGGTCATGGGTGGCGCCGACTCCGAGGTCACCGACGAGAGCACGGACATTCTGCTGGAGTCCGCCCACTTCGACGCCCGCCTCATTCGCCGTGGCGCACGATCTCTCGGCATGCACACGGAAGCATCGGCGCGCTTTGAACGAGGTGCTGACTGGGACATACCCGACAGGGCCAGTCAGCGTGCCGCCGCGTTGATCGCCGAGATCACCGGGGGACAGGTGGCGCCAGGTGTTATCGATGTCTGGCCCGGTAAGGGGGAACGTCGAACGGTGTCACTGCGACCAGAGCGTGCGGCCAAACTGCTTGCACTACCCCTGGATGGTGGGATCTGCCACGCCATTCTCGAGCGTCTCGGCTGTGAGGTGGGAGAGACCGACGGCGACAGACTCGAAGTCCTCGTACCCTCCTTTCGCCCCGATCTCGAACGCGAGATAGACCTCGTAGAGGAGGTGGGGCGCATTTATGGTTATGCCCACGTGCCGGTAAGCGAAACGGTGCACGGACCGCTTCCCGGCGTCGCCGGCGGAAACTATGACGAGCAGAGGCGCCTGCGCCGTGCCCTCATCGGTCTCGGTCTCGACGAGGCCATCACCTCCAGCATTGTCGCCGACACCTGGGCGGAACGAGCCGGTCCTGTCGGCTGCCGACTGACCAACCCGCCTGCCGAAGGCATCTCGTGTATGCGCAACAGTCTGCTGCCCGGCTTGCTCGACGTGGCCAGACGCAACCTGCGCCAGCGTGCCACTGGGGTCTCATTCTTCGAGGTGGGACGGGTGTTTCTCGCCGACCCGAAGGGTCACCGTGAAAAACTGCACGTCGCCGGTGTCGTGGCGGGACAGATCGCGGCTTCGCCCTGGCGTAGCGACTCGCACACCGCTGATTTTCTCGATCTGAAGGGGATCGTGGAGGCTTTATTGCGAGATGTCCATGGGGTCCTTTATGAATCCATCGACACGCCGCTGCTGCGACTCGGACACGCGGCACAGGTCATGGTCGACGGCCATTACCTCGGCATGTTGGGGCAAGCCGATGCGGATCTTGCGGCTAGCTTTGATCTGACCCACGACGCCTTTATGTTTGAGTTGGACTGCGGCTCTCTTTTCGAGGCCCTGGCGGCACGTCCCGTGGCGTACCGGCCACTGGACCGATTTCCGCCGATCGAACGGGATCTGGCCGTCGTCCTCGACGATCAAGTGCCGGCAGAGCATGTTGCCGCAGAGATTCGTACCGTCGCCGCGGAGTTGCTTGAGGATGTGCGACTCTTCGACGTATATAGTGGGGACCAGGTCGAAGGGGGCAAGCGGAGTCTCGCATTCTCCCTGCGACTGCGTTCCCCGGATCGTACCCTTGAGGACAAGGATGCGGATACTGTCGTTGAACAAGTACTCCAACGTCTGCAGACCTCCTTCGAGGCACAGCAACGCTAGTGTCACCCATAAACACGTACCGATAGTCTGAGGAGACCGATGACTGAGACCGCCGTCGATGGCAACTTCAAGCGCCTCGAGGAGGAGGTGAACCGCCTTCTCGAAGTACTTCAACAGTTGCGCGGCGAGAATGCGAGCCTGCAGGAGCGGATCGCCAGCCTCGAAGCAACGCAACAAGAACTCGAGACCCTGCGCGGTCGTATGACGGGTGTAGAGCAGCAGAATCGGCAGGCCGAGGCCCGCGATGGGCAGGTCCGCACCCGCCTCGAAAGTCTGCTCTCCCGACTGGACGAAGCGGCCCTGTAGGCCGATCGGTCCCCCCTATGCCTCCCGTCGACCGTCGAATCGTCAAGGTCCGGATCCTCGACCGGGAGTACTCCTTCGCCTCCAAAGGCGAGGAGGCTGATGCACACATTCGTGAAGTTGCCCATCTCGTCGACGAAAAAATGCGCGAAGTCGGTCGCAATGCGCGCGACGCGACACCGCTGCAGGCGGCGGTGCTGGCGGGTCTCGAACTGGTGGACGAATTGCTGCGCATGCAACGCGATGTCTCCTCCGTTGAAGAGGACATTTCGGAGCGTACCAATCGCCTCACCGAATCCCTTGGCCAGCTCTTCCGCGAGGTCGAGACCGACTGATGGGTGAACCCCTGGTAGTACTCGGTGCCGTCGTCATGGCACTCGCCGTGCTGGGTCTCGGCTTCATCGCCGGCTGGATCGTCAACAGTCGGCGTCGGCGCAATCGTCTGGAGTCCAGCCGTGAAGAGGCCGCTCGCATCCTCGACGAAGCCCAGACCGAAGCGGACGCCCTGAAGAAGACGGCTTCGCTGGAGGCGATGGACGAGTGGCGACGCGAACGGGAACCCCTGGAACACGAACTGGAGAACACCAAACGCTCCCTGCGCGAGTTTGAAACGGGTTTACAGGAACGTGAGCAGCAGCTGGATCGCAAAGTCGACGTCTTCGAGAGCAAGGAGCGCGGCCTGCTCAAGACCGAGCAAGAGCTGGACGGTCGCGAGGAGACTCTCGATACGGAAGAGACGCGGGTCCGCGGCATGGTGCGCCAGCAACGCCAGCGACTCGAGGAAATCGCCGGCATCAGCACCGCGGATGCACGCCGAATGCTGATCGAGCAGCAGGAGGAGAGTGCACGGAAATTTGCTGCTCGCAAAGTCAAGCAGATCAAGGACAACGGCATCGCCAATGCCAATCGCGAGGCCAAGGAGATCATCTCCCGATCCATTCAGCGATTCGCTGGTGAGTTGGCGATGGAGGGCACCGTTTCCGTCGTGCAACTGCCTTCCGACGACATGAAAGGCAGAATCATCGGCCGGGATGGGCGCAACATCCGCTCCTTCGATATGATCACCGGTGTCGAAGTCATCGTCGACGACACACCGGGTATCGTCATGCTCTCCAGTTTCGACCCTCTCCGTCGTGAGGTCGCCAAGAACACGCTGGAAAAACTCATTCTCGACGGCCGCATTCATCCCGGTCGTATCGAAGAGGTCTACGAAAAGTGCCGGATGGACGTGGAGGAACTGATTCGAGAGGCCGGATCGCAGGCCGCCTTTGACCTCGGTATCCACGACATGGCCGAGCCGCTGCTGGAGCATCTCGGCAAACTGCACTTTCGCACCAGCTATGGTCAAAACCTGCTCGCCCACAGCAAAGAGGTCGGCTTTCTCGCAGGCATGATGGCTGAAGAACTCGATATGGATGTCGCCGTCGCCCGCCGCGCCGGCCTGCTGCACGACATTGCCAAGGCCCTCGACCACGACATCGGCGCTGATCCCAGCCAGGCCAGTGCCGCTCTGGCGCGCAAGTGTGGGGAGAACGCCGAGGTCGTCGAGGTAATCGAGGCCCACAGGCAGAATCAGCCATTTCGCTCCGCTGTGGCCATCCTCGTCGAAGCGGCAGACGAGATCTCCACCCATCGCCCGGGGGCGCTGAAGGAGAAGGTGGACGACTACATCAAGCGAATGCACCACATCGAAGAGACGGCCATGAGCCTTCCGGGCGTCGATCACGCCTTCGCCCTGCAGAACGGCAAGGAAGTCCGCGTCCTCGTGGACAGCTTGAGTGTCGACGACTCCTACGCCGATCAGATCGCCGATCAGATCGCTCACACCCTGGAAGAGGACCTAGGCCAGCACGGCCAGATCAAAGTCCTCGTCATCCGCGAGGTCCGCGCCGTCCACTTCGCCAGGTAGTGCCAAGCCGCCCGAGCGCCAGATTCCTTGACCCGGTAACACGCACCCCCTCCATTGTATGTGGACGTCGAACGGATGTCCCGCCCACGGGCGTTGGCCCGCAGGCCTTACCGCTCGCACCTCGATCCACCGAGCAGGATCCCCAGATCCCTCAACGCAGTCGAGCTCGACAGCCGAGTGAAACAGCCCTTGCTTCGACCACCCATAAACAAGCCGCGTAGCGTCGATGGCGGGGCGCGCCCGGTCCGAGGCCATTACCGCCGCAAT